>NZ_CAUYTK010000009.1:0-97646 GCF_963575625.1 Listeria tempestatis | reverse complement strand
GGCAATGGGGATGGGTAGATGGAATGGGAGATTGGACAATATCTATCCCAGAGTTAAAAGAAGGGGAGGAGAGTTTTAAGAACCATTACCAAGCTGTGATTGATAAGCACAATATTGGAACGGATGAGTTTGATGCGATTTTAAAAGATGTAGAAGGTGTGGATAAAGAGTATGAGTCTCACTACGTTAGTATCCTATACAAGTTGCTAGCTTTCAATGAAAGGCTAAAAAATATATCCCAACTGATTACCCCCTCTGTTGTTACGTTGTCACAAAACGATATGACATCCGTGTTAGCTGTATTAGGGGGGAAAGAGGTTAATTATTTATACGATCGTTGTATGGAAAGTAATCAATTTTGGCAAGATATTCTAAGTAAAGATGCATCGGAAATTTCAGATGAGGAATATGCAGCATTGGCTTTGTTGTATGCAACTATGGATAAGGAAGAATTAGATAAATTTTTGAAGCTTTGTATGGATAAAACAGAGGATGTGGATTATACTCTTATCCAAGAACTTATGGGACCATCTGCAGGTCTCATGAATGAAAACTACTCTAAATGGGAGCCGAATACTGAAAAATTAAATCGTGTTATAGCGAATTTGCAAGGCATGCGAGATAATTCTATTTTGCTTTTGCAATCTGTTGATTCAGAGTCAAATAATAGTTTGTATCGAGAGCTGAAAAACTATAGTAATGATATTATGCAACGAATGACGTTATTAAATGTAGTGTGTGAAACAGAAAGTTTTCATGGAGCTTATAAGGGAGGAGAGCCGGATATTAGAGTGACGAATCAAGAGGACGGATCTGTTGCGCTAGAATTCAAGGAATTTAGAAATATAGGTTCGCCTAGTGCGGCAGTATTTTCTAATTTTGCAGATTCATCTATAACTATATCTGGTACGCAGAATGGAAATATGATTGATATCTCGGTTCTTCAAGAATCAAGAGTTGGTTTTGCAAACCATTTTGGAGCGCCGTCGCTAGTGGATGCAACCACAGATTTTACCGTGGATCAAGCAAGTGGGCTAGCTATAGATGGACTCTCAGATGCAGCAGGAGCTGCACTTGAGAGGAGTGGAAAGATTGGTATGTCCAAACTTATTGGCTATGTCCCGTTTGTTGGAGATTTAGTTTCAGCAGGAATAGATTACTATACTGATGTACAAGAACACCAAGCCAACACAACCTTTATTGAAGGGCAATTATCAAATATAGAAAATGCGCAAATATATTCCAATTTTGATTGTGTTGCATCGATTGTTACGATGGATACAGCAGCTACACAAGGAAGTACGATTTATATTGAAGTTGGGCAAGAAACACACGAACGAGTAAGGAATGTTAACGAAACATGTGGAACTAATTTTACAGTAGCTGAAATTGTTCGAAATCCGCAAAAAGTAATTGATGAGGTTATAAAGTTACGGGATATCGGTTTGGGAGATGCTTTTGACGAAGCCATAGCTAAAAAATAGAAGGCGGAGAGGGATAGTATGAAAAAAACGAATAAAATGCTAGTCATCGGCGCTCTTTTTGTTTTGCTTGCAGGGGCAATTTGGTTATACATATTAAATGAAAGAAGTGAGCCTAAAGTGGAAGAAGCAGCAGTATTTACAAAGCAAGAGCTAAGTGCAGTTCAAGTAGATGTCTTGGTAAGTTACCTTTATATGTCTGCCAGTCCGAGTATCAATGCTGTGGATAGAACGATGACTAATAAATCCATGCAACTTGACCCGACTGAAGACACAAAGAAAGCAGTGACCGTGCTGAACTATTATTTGTTTGATGATTTATCAGAATACGATAAAAATGCGTTTGAAAAGGCGAAGGAATATGGTTTTGATAAAGAACATCGTTTGACGCTAGAGTGGGTAATGGCTCATAATAAAAAAACTTTTGATATTTTATATGGATTACAAGATAATGGCTCCATATTTTCTGACAAAGATGCTATTTTGAAAACCTATACCCGTATTATAGAAAAAGATAGTAACCCTAAATAATGGTAATCAAAAAGAGTTCGCCCGGGCGAACTCTTTTTGATTATTTAAAACTCGTAATCTCCGTAGCATCCAAGCGATAAGAAGGATAGCCAGCATCTTTTGCTTTCCCAATTGAGAGAATCATAATTGGTGTGTAGCGTTTTGTGTCCATGTCGAAAGCTTTAGCGACTTCTTCACGTTCAAATCCGCCGATTGGGTTAGTATCATAGCCATAAGCGCGAGCGACGAGCATGAATTGCATGGCAACTAGGCCACCATCAATGAGGGTAGTGCGTTCTAGTTCGCTTTCAGAAGCGCTTGCAAACATTGCGCTTAAAGCTGGAAGTTGCTTATCTTTGACTTCTTGCGGCATCAAACCTTTTGCGACCGCCGTACCGTAAATTTTTTCACCATTTAGAAACGCATTTTTATCCCCAAAAAGAATAATCATCGCAGAAGACGTGTCATTTTGCGTCGTGTTAAAGCGTACTAGAGGGCGAAGTTTTGCTTTTGCTTCTGCTGTGTCCGCAACGACAAAGCGCCAAGGCTGCATGTTGACAGAGCTCGGTGCGGTTGTCGCCTCGTTTATCATTTCGAGCATTTCCTCATGGGTAATCTTCACATTTTCGTCGTAAGCGCGAATCGAACGGCGATTCTTCATCAAGTCTTGAAAATCATTATTTTTGTACATCTATATGCCTCCAAAGTTCTAATTTTATCGAACTATTGTACTTTAGCACAGAATGTTTTTATCGGCAAATAAATCGTCCTATGATAAGATAGTTTTATGAAAACTTTATCTGAGGAAAAATTATTAATAATTTTACAAGCACTCGCTGATCCAATTCGCTTAAATATATTTCGTTGCCTACTAAAAAACGGGGAACGCTCCGTAAATTGCAGCGAATATCAAATCGCCAAATCCACCTTATCGCACCATATTAAAATTTTGAAAGATGCCGATTTAATTCAGCTACGAAAGGAAGGAACGACGCATATTTATTCGGTCAACGCGGAACTAATTGCTGGCGCACAATCGTTTTTTGATGTTTTAAAGTAGAGGAGACGAAAAATGAATTATTTAGCCGATTTAGAAGAAGCGTATGCGCTAGGCTGTTTTGATGCGCGAATTATTGCCATTTTAGACCGTATCATTTTAAGCGCTGACCTCTACCAAGACCAAGATGCCGTCTTAGAAGCCCAAACTTTACTGTTCGAAGCAGCGACTTGCCAACAATTGCGCGCCAAGCAATGGCAGGCGTATGAATGGCTACGCTCAGAATATCAAAATGGCAATTTAGAAATCGACCACGATGAATTGGTCAAACAATTAATTGAAAAACACCCGTAACTTTTCCACAAGGCGAAAAGTTACGGGTGTTTTTATCCACAAGTATAAAATAGGGTGCGTCAAGCAATTGGATAAGCATTTGTGGATAATGTGGATAACTATGTGTATAAGTAGGCTAGCGGAAGCGATAAAATCCTTCTCCAATTCGAAATTCCGTTTGACTAATAACATCTGATGTAGCATCAAACACAAGTGCATGTAAGCGATTAGCTGATCCTTTTGTAAAATGTACAGCAATATCACCAAAAAATAGCGAATTGTGGATAACCTGTAGATTAAAAAGCTCTGCCCAGTATTTTAGCGCAAATTTGGGGTTATCCACACGAATGCGGATTTCTTTAAGTGTATGAAAATTTTTCGATGGTACCGCCGCTTCTTTTTTCTGGATAAGTGGATAAGCTAGGCCGTTTAATGAGCCTGAAATAGCGTAAATTGGTCCAGTCTCTTCTGCCGCTGAGATGGGTATTAGTTCATGCCCTTTTTTAAAAAGGTGTTTGCGAAGGCCATCTAAATCATCAGTTTCCATAACAAGGTGCCCTAAAATTTGTTTGACGGGTAAATAAGTAAGGGCCTCTTTTCCTAGGAAAGTTTTGGATGCGGCTGTTTTTTCAGTAATACTTAAAAATTCGATATGAGGAGAACTAAAATCTGTGACGGCTGACCGGGTGCCGGGTAGGCTACGCTTTTTATTTGTGTACAATTTTAAACCAAAATGATGCAATTGTGTGCATACTGCTTCTAAATCGTGAACGAAATGAACGGCATGACTAACGGATAATGAATTCATTTTATTTGCTCCTTTCGACAAAAGAAAAACTCTCCTTTCAGAAAAAGAAGAGTGCATAAAACAAACTCTTCTCATCTGCCAAGCTTTACGCCTGCTGGATTTAGCACAGTGCCCGTAGGTCTGTTGCTGAGATATCACAGGGCCGAGTCCCTCCATCTCTCTTGATAAGAATTCCGAGTATTTTCATTTGGATTATAAACATTAAACCATTTTTTTTAGGAAAAATCAACTTTGAGTGTTTTCAAACTGTTCAATTTGGCTAAGGCGATTTGCGTGGCGTCCGCCTTCATAGTCCGTTTCTAACCAAAGTTTAACAATATCGAGTGCAAGTCCCGGGCCGGTAACACGGGCGCCTAGTGCGAGGACGTTGGAATCATTATGTTCTCGTGTAGCATGTGCCGTAAAGGTATCAGAAACGAGAGCGCAACGAATACCGTGTACCTTATTTGCAGCAATGCTCATACCAACGCCAGTGCCGCAAATTAAAATGCCGCGTTCTACGTCGCCGGAAGCAACTTTTTGGGCAACGGTAAATGCTAAGTTTGGATAGTCAACAGAATCGGGAGTTTCTGGTCCGAATTCTTCAAAATCAATTTTCTGTTCTTTTAAAAACGTAATGATGTTCTTTCGAAGTGTTATACCTCCGTGATCAGAAGCGATGGCAACTTTTGAGATTTTCATTTAGATTCCTCCTCAAGGTTATTATATTCATTATACACGTTAAAATTAATTTATAAAATGGAAGTTTTTAAAGTTGGAAATGGCTATGAATCATCCTAAAGAACTGGTAACAAAGGGTTTTAGATAGAATTTAATAAAGTATGAAATGTTCAATTAATTGTCACAAATACGATGAAAATTTGTGATATAATTATTTTGTGGGTTTATATCCATAAATACAAAAAAGGAGATGAAGAGATATGTCAGGACAAATTAGAATGACCCCTGCAGAACTTCGTGATCGTGCTAAAACTTATGGCCAAAGTGGTCGCGAAATTGAACAATTACTACAACGTTTATCTGGGCTTCAAGAAACTTTACGTAGTGAGTGGGAAGGTCAAGCGTTCCAACGTTTTGATGATCAATTTAACCAATTGCGTCCAAAAGTAACAGAATTTGCGAACTTAATGGATCAAATTGAGAATCAATTACAACGTACAGCACAAGCGGTTGAAGAGCAAGATCAACAATTGTCTCAAAACTTTGGGCTTAATTGATTATCAAATTTTTATCCTTGTAGCATCTATAGTACATATTTTGCTACATAAAGAAAAGCCGTGTAGCCTCTTGTTACATGGCTTTTTCTGAAAAGTATACATAAACACTGAAATTGAATACAATGAACGATCGTATAGATATAAAATGACAACGGGAGTGATTGAAACATTATGAAGCGAAAAGTAAAATGGAATATTTTACTATTTTTAGTTTTGGCTATTTTACTTACGGCAGGGATTTCCTACCTAGGGCTTGGTCAAACTTTAAGTAAAAATAAGGCTACTTCATCAAATGAAAAAGATACGCACAAAATGAGTATTGCTTTCGTCAATGAGGATCAGGGTGCGGAGCTTTCTGGTAAGAAATATACATTTGGTGATGATATTCAAACGAGCGTTTTAAAAGATACAGCGCATGACTGGGCAACGGTAAGTCGTGGTGTGGCAGAAAGTGGTTTAAAACGCGATGTGTATAACTTAATGATTATCATTCCAAATGATTTTTCAAAAAAAGCGTTATCACTAACTTCCACATCGCCAGAAAAAATTCAAGTAGATTATAAAATTAATGATGTCGGTAATGATGACTTAAAGATAGAAGCTGAAAAGACGGCATCTAATTTGGTGGCAGATATAAATCAGCGGGTAATAGATGTTTATTTTGCGAGTATACTGACAAACTTACAAGAGGCGCAAGAAAATATTAGTACGCTCGTTGCGAAAGAAAAGAAACATACTTCGCGCTATGATAGCGCGGTGAAAGACCCGCTTTCTAACTATACAAATCAGTTTGAAATAGTTCAAAATTACACAGGTTCATCAAAGGAGAGTTTCTCAGGCTTTGAAGATTTGCTTAAAAATCAGGAATCTTCTCTTGCGGATGCAAGTAAAGAAAATGAAGCTTATCAAGAATCTTTAAATAGTTTGGTTGCAATGCAGGAAAAAAATGCGCCATTTGGTACAACATTTACGGACAACTTGCAAAAATATTCGGCTAGCATTTCGGCGGACTCTGTGCAGGGGCAACTTGCGGCATTAGAACAGGCGAATGCTGTTTTGTTTGCGGAACTTCAAACGATGCAAGATTCTACGTCGTTAATGTCGCAAACGCAAGCTTTGCAAAACTACATACAGGATGTAAATAGTCGGATTACGAATTTGGATCAACAACTTAATACAACAATTCAAGCGGATATTTATGAAGATGTGGAGAATGAACTTGTGAAAATTTTATCTGGCTCATCAGGTGGTGAAAGTAAAAGCTATACCATTCAAGAAATACGCCAAGATATTAATAATCGCTTTACAGATGAGTTAAGGGCGGAAATTAAAAATTTACAATATTTCAAGCCAGAAGATGCGGCACTTCTTGGAATTGATACGACTGAATACAACCATATAAAAGAACTAGCAGCTAAATTTATGTCGGAAAATCCAGATGGTTTTGATGAGGCAGAAATGAATCAAGAAACAACGGATTTAACCATCACACAACCAGTACGAGACACATATAAAGAAATTCTTGATAGATTAGCGACAGAAGGCAAGCCAATTAGTTCGCAGGTCTTCTCATTGCCGCAAACGATAAAAGATACAGAAATTAAAATAAATTATGATAGTCTGTTTCGTTTAGAGAATATAAAAGTGTTTAAGGTTGTAGGAGACGAAAGACAAGAAGTCCCTATAAAAAGCAGAAACAATACAAAAGATGGTGAAACAACCCTTACTTTTTCACAAGAGGGTGTGGCGGGAGATTATGAGGTAACTGCAACTGCTATTCTTAAGACAACAGCGGTACCTGAGGATTTCCAAATGTTTGGGACACTAGATGTCAGTATGATGGCACTTCAGTATACGGATCAGGATGTTAATCTTTCACTAGCAGGTGAATCTGATTCGAAAGATGGCAGTGGACTAAAGGTAAATAGAACATTTATTCAAAATGCTATTGCCATAAAAATGAATGAGATTGGTTCGTATTATACAGAAGAAGATTTAACTAAAGATGTTACAAAGATGTTTAAGGAACTTCAAAAAATCACACAATATTATGATCGGACAGCTGTTTTATTCCGTACGTATTATGGTTTGGATCCATTTCAATCCGACTTTCATTTAGAAGATAAACCACTCTCGGAGCAAGCGACAGATGCTTCTTATTATGCGATTTTTAACCGTGATAATTTGTTAAATAATATTGCGGAAATGGCATCGAAAAACGTGACAGATGCGTATAAAGATAAGTTAAGAAGCTTTGAAGCGCAGATTGCTGCTTATAAAGAGACGATGGCTGATATTGAAACGCGTTCGACAGATGTGGCTGAGCGATTAGCGGAAACGAGTTCAGAAGCAGCCATTCAAAATGAAAATTTAACAAAAATGTTAGAAGAAATGGCGAATTGGCAAGAGGTGAGTTCATCCTTACTTGAAGAGAATCAAGTTATTGTGGCAAACGGCTCGGATGCGGACTCTGCAATTATGACGATAAATGGTGACTTTAGTGGGCTTTTAACAAGAAGTCAAAGCTTGGCAGAAGCTACGAGTAGTAATCTCGGAGCAGCAGAAGGAGTATATAAAACTTTTGATGCAATTGATCAAGAAGCGAAAAACATCAAATCAAGCGGTGAAGGCATTATTTCAGATGCGAGCACATTATCGAAAGATTTAGCTAAAAAACTTACTGCAGATGAAACGTTCTCAGATAACTTCCAAGAGGTCATGTCAAATAGTCGTGTTGGGGACCGACCAAATGAAAATTTATATAACTTTTTAAGTAGTCCTGTTGAAAAGGTGAACGGTAAAGCAATTGCTGCTGGTGATAAAGCGACACCGTATTATCTGGTGCTAATTATGACGCTCATTGCTATTTTTACAAGTTATGTGATTTCGAGTCAGGAAAAGAAACGTATACAACGTGATGAGTTTAGTGAGGAACTTTCGATAGCAGCTAAAAACTTACCGGTTACTTTCTTAACGGTTTGTGTGGCCATTGCGGAAGGACTCATTATCGGTGTGATTTCAGGTAATATTTTTGATGCGCATCAAATTGGACTTTTCCTTTGGATAGGTATTTGCGTCATTATGATGCTCGTTTTGGTTATGGGATTCACATATCTACTGCGCCAACTTCACATGTTTGGCATGTTCATCATTTTATTCCTAGTCGGAACCTACCTTTTCCTAACAGATGCAGTGGGGTTAAATGTTGACCGTACTTCAGTTTTAGGAACATTGCAGAAATACTCGCCTTTGCAGTATATGGAATTAGTGTTAAATCGCATTTTGAACGGCGAAAACAACTTTTTAATTCTGATGTACATTTTTATAGGTGTCGCGGCTATTTTTGTAGTTCTTAATTTATTTGTTATTCGAAAAACGACTACGGGAGAGGAGGAAGCTACTCATGAAAATATATAAAAGCATTATTTTCCTCCTTTTACTTATAACGCTTATATCTGTTAGTGGAGCAACTGTTTTTGCGAAAAATGGCTATTTGGAAAATGATGGCAAGATGGAAATGAAAACGGATCGTCTTCAAAAATCAGATGAAGAAAAAAAGCAAGAAACGGAGCAAGATGAAACAATACTTGATAAACTCGGTTTGCCACTTTTCACGGATGAGCTTGATAAGAAAATAGCAAAGCAAGAAAAGGAACAAAAAGAAAAATATGAGGAGTTACAGGATAGCTTGTTTACGGGTAAAGATTTGACGGATGAGACTGCAAAAGACGCTCAAAAAACACTCTTTAATGATGACTATGTTGTGAATTCTAGTCAGGAAGTAGCTCAGAATCAAACCGATGAAAAAAAATCAAACACGATGATTGCAATTATTGCCGGAGTGGTTGTAGCACTCGCAGGAGGCATTTATTTTGTTAGTCGGCAAGTGATGGAATAGGAGGAAGGACATTGGCGAAACAAACACATTTAAACGTTACGGTTGATTTCACAAAATGGGGTGCTGCGCAAAAAGACTTGCGCATCCCCGTTCATCAGCCGATTAAAGCGCTCATTTTAAATTTGGCAGAAACACTTAAGTTTGAGGGTGCGAATGATACGAAATATTCATTAAAAGCAACAAATAAAGGGATTTTATTAAGCGATGATGACAAATTGACGGATTACCCTATTACTGATGGGGATATTTTAGAAATTTTATAAACGAGGGAGTAGAGATGATGAAAAATAAGATTGAGATTGGCGGAGTTTCTTACGAATACAACTATGAGGATACAGTGTGGTCTGTTAGTTTTACAGAATCACGGACGCGCATTAAAAATGATGCGGAGCTGGAAATTCTAGCGAAGCCTTCCTCGTATTTTGTTCCAGTAGAGATGGAGCATGCAAACGATACATATACTTTTCACTATACGGTTGCAAAAGAAACGTATAGTTTTGATGAACTGAAAAAATTTGAACGAAAAGATAGCTTGCGCGCACTGCGAAATGTAGCGGAACTTGAGGCGTTAATTGGAACGCGCTTCACATTTTTCCTTCACCCAAGCAATATTATTTTTGACGAAAACTTAATGCCGAAAATCGTTCATCGGGGATTAAAAGGGATTTTGGAGCCTTACGATTTAACGCGCGAAACGTTTTTTAAACAGTATCAATCGCTTATTGCGGCGATGTTCCAGAAAAAATATGACTTTGATAATTTATATGCGGGATCTGTTCAAAATGCGCGCGGAACGGCCTTTTTAAAGGCAGTTGTGGATGCGAAAACGACAGAGGAATTAGTAAATATTCTAGATGAGGCTTTTCAGAAGGAGAAGGAAAGTTCTAGCAGGAAGATGACGCTCGTCCCTAAAAAGACATTTAGAACGTATAAAGGTCTTGCGGTTGGTTTTATTGTTGCAGCTGTTTTGCTCGCTGCGCCACTTATTTATTTGGCGTTTATGAAAGTTCCGTATCAAAATGAGTTACTGACGGCGAATGAGGATTTCTTGAAAACGGATTATTCAAAGGTGATTGCAGATTTAGAGAATGAAAATCCAGAGAAATTGCCACAGGCGTCTAAGTATATTTTATCTTATTCGTACTTGCAAGGTGAAAAACTGGACGATAAGAAGAAAGAAAATATTATGAAAAATTTAAGCTTGAAATCGGATGAACAAGTGCTGCTGTACTGGATTTACAATGGGCGCGGCGAGTTTGATGAGTCGCTTGATGCGGGACAACGTTTACAAGATGATGTGCTAATTACTTATGCGCTTACGAAACAATTGGAAGAAGTTCGCGCGGATAAGACGCTTTCTGGAGATGAATCTGTGAAAAAACAAGCAGAAATTGAAGCGGAACTGAAGAAATACATGGAAAAACTAGACGGTTCAGATAAGGGAGAACAAACAGATGAAGGATAAAACTTTACTTATTGTTAGTAACGGGAGAGAAATTCACAAGCAACAATTAAATCGTGATAAAGTCATTCAAATTGGAAGTTCTAAGGAAGCGAATATTTTTTATCCTGGGCTTGCGGAAAGTTTAGATGTGAAATTTGAAAATGAAACGTGGTTCGCTGGCAATACAGCACTTGTTTTGGATGAAAAGCAAGACTTCGACACGGAAGAAAAAGAAAAGCTGTCACTTTACGTGACGGAAAACATGGTGCCGCAATCTTATGATGTGGCAGGCTTATTTGTTGTGACATTTGGCGCTGGGGACTTCCAAGATGTTACCATTGACGGCACAAAAGCTGATTTTGTCTTTCTGCGCGATAAAACAGAAGATGCATTTTCTGTCCAAGTTTCTGCTGGTGAAGTGTATCACAATTTGGAGCGAGTGACTGGAAAAGTGTCGCTTCAAGTTGGCGATCAGCTTTATGTGGACGGAGTGACCATTACAGTTGGTCAAGATGATATTACAATTTTAGGCCGCGATAATCGCGTGCATACAAAACTAGGCGCACTTGTTGCGGCTGACAATGCCTATAGCGTGGACTATCCAGATTATCACCGGTCGCCGCGTATTATTTACCGTGCTCCTGAAGATAAATTTACACTGGCAAAACCGGCAAATAAACCGGCAAAACCGACAGACGGTATTTTAAAAATTATTTTGCCACCGATTGTCATGATTGCGATAACCGTTTTAATTTCTATTTTCCAACCAAGAGGTATTTATATTCTTATGACGCTTGCGATGACGGGGATGACGGTCATCATGTCAACAATCGCCTACATCAAAAATCGTAAGGAATATAAGGTGGGCACTAAGGAACGTGAGGAGAGCTACGATTTATACCTAAAAAGAAAAACAAAAGAATTGCATAGTGCGAGCGAAGAACAACGTCATGCGCTACTTTATCATTATCCGAGTATTGAGGAAGTCCGCGATATGGCGGTTAGTGTAGACTCGCGAATTTATGAAAAAACGATGCTTCACCATGATTTCCTAACATTTCGTGTAGGGACGGGAACGGAACCGATTAGTTTTTCGGTGGATTACAAAGAAGAGGAATTCACGCAAGAAAAAGATGAATTGCTAGAAGCTGCCACAAACTTGAAGGCGCAGTACTACGAAGTAAAAAACATTCCAATTGCGACGGATTTAATGAATGGTCCGGTCGGTTACATTGGCCCGCGCCGTCTCGTGCTTGAGCAATTGCAAATGCTCGTCATGCAAACCGCACTGTTCCACAGTTATTTCGATTTGCAATTTGTAACCATTTTCCCAGAAGAAGAAAAAAGCGATTGGGACTGGATGCGCTGGTTGCCACATGCGAATGTGCGCGATGTTAATGTACGCGGATTTGTGTACCATGAGCGTTCACGTGATCAGGTGCTTAATTCGCTATACCAAATTTTAAAAGAGCGAAAACAAGCACTCACAGAGCGGCCAAATAAAAACGAAAAAATGTATTTTGCCCCACATTACGTGGTTTTAATTACAGATGAAAAACTAGTTTTAGACCATACTGTGATGGAATTCTTTAACGAAGATCCAGCCGAACTGGGCGTATCACTCGTGTTCGTGCAAGATGTTATGCAGAGCTTGCCAGAACATGTAAAAACGGTCGTCGATATTCGCGACCAAAAAAGTGGAAACATTATTTTGGAAAAAGGTGAGCTTGTGAATCGCGCCTTCGTCCCAGACCACTTGCCACACGATTTTGATATGGAAGCTATTTCCCGCGCGCTAGCACCCCTGAATCATTTGCAAAATCTGAAGAATTCAATTCCAGAGTCAGTCACATTCCTTGAAATGTACGGTGTTACACGCGTTGAAGAATTGAATATCGCTAGTCGCTGGAAACAAAATGAAACATATAAAAGTTTGGCAGTGCCACTTGGGCTGCGCGGAAAAGATGATATTGTTAATTTAAACTTGCATGAGAAGGCGCATGGCCCGCACGGCTTGGTGGCTGGTACGACAGGTTCTGGTAAATCGGAAATCATTCAGTCGTATATCATTTCGCTCGCGGTAAACTTCCACCCGTATGAAGTTGCGTTCTTACTCATTGACTATAAAGGCGGGGGGATGGCGAATTTATTTAAAAATATGCCACACCTACTTGGAACGATTACAAACTTAGACGGGGCTCAGTCCATGAGGGCGCTTGCTTCAATTAAAGCGGAGTTGCAAAAACGGCAACGCTTATTTGGCGAACACGATGTGAATCACATCAATCAATACCAAAAGCTGTATAAAAAAGGCGAAGCGAGTGAGCCAATGCCGCATTTATTCCTCATTTCTGACGAGTTTGCGGAATTGAAATCCGAACAACCGGAATTCATGAAAGAGCTTGTCTCGACTGCGCGTATCGGGCGTTCACTTGGGATTCACTTAATCTTGGCAACGCAAAAACCAAGTGGTGTTGTCGACGACCAAATTTGGTCAAACTCGAAATTTAAACTCGCGCTAAAGGTTCAAAATGCGAGCGATTCAAATGAGATTTTGAAAACACCAGATGCGGCCGATATCACCTTACCTGGACGTAGTTATCTCCAAGTAGGGAATAACGAAATTTATGAGCTTTTCCAAAGTGCATGGAGTGGTGCGGATTACGTGCCAGACAAGGAAGACGAGGATTACTTGGACACAACGGTTTATGCGATTAATGATCTTGGTCAGTATGAAATTTTAACGGAAGATTTGAGTGGACTTGATAAAAAAGAAGACTTAACAAAAATTCCGTCTGAGCTAGATGCTGTTATTGACCACATTCATGAATATACAGAAGCGGAACAAATTGCACCGCTACCAAGACCGTGGTTACCACCTCTTGAAGCTGAAATTTTCTTACCAGAATTGCACCCAGTTGACTTTGATGTTGCATGGACTGGTGAAAAACGCCCATTACAAGCAACGATTGGCTTCCTAGATATTCCAGAAATGCAGGCGCAAGAACCGCTTTCCATTGACCTTGCAAAAGACGGGCATGTTGCCGTGTTCTCAAGTCCTGGTTTCGGGAAATCAACATTTTTACAAACCCTCACAATGGCAGTAGCGCGCGAACATAGCCCAGAACGCTTGCATGTTTATTTACTAGATCTTGGAACAAACGGACTTTTACCGCTTAAAGATTTGCCACATGTGGCGGACACGATTATGGTTGACGAAGAAATTAAAATGCATAAATTTATTCGTCGCATCACGCGTGAACTTAAAGAGCGGAAGCAGAAGTTAAGTGAGTACGGCGTTGCAAATATTGCCATGTATGAGAAAGCAAGTGAAACAGAAGTACCAACCATTTTGCTTGTCATTGATGCATTTGATTCGGTCTCAGAATCGCCATTTAAAGATGATTTTGAAAAACTTATTGCACAAGTAGCGCGTGAAGGTGCTGGTGTCGGTATTCACCTCGCAATTAGTGCGGTCCGCCTAAATGCCATCCGAATTCAAGTGCTCGCGAACATTAAAACTCAGATTTCACTATATATGATTGACCCAACTGAACCGCGTAACATTGTTGGGAAAACAGATTTAACAGTTGAAGAAACGCCGGGACGCGGACTTGTCAAACTAGAAAACCCAACGTCATTCCAAACGGCACTACCAGTTGTTGGTGAGGATACTTTAGTTGTCATCGAAAATATTCAAAAAGAAAGCAAACAAATGAGCGAAGCATGGACAGGCGCTTTACCGGATCCAATTCCAATGGTGCCAGACGTCTTACCAATTGCCGATTATTTGGCGAACCCAAATGTTACGAACATGCTTCAAGAAGGCAAACTTCCATTTGCGGTTGATTTCGAAGATGTGCTACCAATTGATCTGGCGCTAAATAAAAATGGCAATACGCTCGTGCTTTCTGATATGAGCGATGTCATTGAACGTACCATGTTGTCGCTTACTGAAATTGCAACTCGCAATACTAAAATTGAAATTGCGCTATTTGACAATGCCAATTCGCGTTTCCAACCGTATAGTCAATCCGTCAATTTGTTTGGCGGTGACGAGGCGAGCATCACGGAAACTGTCACGCAACTAACCGGGTTACTTGATAACCGTGAACACGCTTGGCGGGAAACACAAGCAAATTCAAACGGCAACTCGCCACTCTCCACTTTCGTCGAAGAGATGAATGCTGTTGTCGTTCTTGTGACAGACGTTACTTATCTTGCTGAAAACACGCCGCTTGATGTGCAGAAGCCGCTTCAAAGACTGGTGGAGTCGGGCTCCAGAATGGGCATCTACTTCGTTACAGGTGCCATCACAGGTCAACTTTACCGCGCCTACGACGACATCTCCGGCGCCTTCAAAAAACAAAAAGTGGGCATCCTAATCGGCCGCATCAGCGACCAAAATGTGCTTGAAGTAATGAACAAACCATACAAAGAACAAATGCTACCACCATATGAAGCCTATTACATTAATCAAGGCCATGCTGAGCGAATCAAGCTTATCGCACCGATTTGAGGGGTGAAGGGAGGAATATGAAATGGAAGAAAATACTACATTTTTACCATTAGGAAGTATAGTAATTGTTAAGGGAAATACAAAAAAAATTATGATTATTGCTAGAGGTCTAGCGACTTTTATTGAAGATGAGGCTAAGTATTTTGACTACGGAGCTTGCTTATATCCAGAAGGAATGATGGGCGACAGTCTTATTTATTTCAACAATGAAGATATACAAAAAATTGTAGCGGAAGGATTTTCAGATGATGATAATGAATTGATGCTTGATAATTTGAAAATGTGGATTGAGCAAGCAGATATACCAAAAGGAAACCCTACTGAGCTTCAAAAAAATACTACAACGAATAGTAATAAATTAAACCTAGGGTAACGGGAGGAGTTTAAATGACTGATGCTGCAACTTTAAAGAGTCAAAAATCCGCCAAGCAAGCAGAACTCAATCAATGTGTGAGTGATAAAGCTTCAATTGAAGAAAAATTAGAACGTCTGAGGACAGCAAAGAAAGAAGTCGCAAGTGTCCAAACTGAAATTAAAGATTTAAAAAGTAAGGTTAAGGACAAAGCTAATCAGCCAGATACTTGGCAAGGTAAAAAATTAACAGAATTTAAAAATCTCATGGAAGGCGCCTTTAAGACAGATTACGATACGTATTATAAAAAAATTGATAACTACTATGATGAGATATGTGACGAAATTACGCGCTTAGAAAATGAGGCAAATGAAAAAGGTGGACTAATCGGGTGGCTAGGAAACCAAATTAATAATTTAGGAAATGAAATAGACAAATTAGTGCATCACTAATTTTGCAAAAGGAGATGAATGATTTTGGGATTTGAAATGATTCAAATTAACTCCATTATTTTCTTCGCTCTTGTTGGAGCAGCCCAAAAAAATGCAGGAGATTTTCTTGCAGATGCAGGTTCTATGCCAGAAATTACATCCAAGTCAGTTGCGCTAGACAATTTTGTAGACCAGTTTAAAGAGATGCAATCTGTTTTAGAAAGTTATAAAACATTACTAAAAAAAGACTTATCAACAATACATGATATTGGGAATTCGCTAGTAGAAACAGATAGTGCGTTAGGACGGGGGATACAAAATGGTCTATCAGATTAAGTATGATGATATAATGTCAGTAGGCGCGTTTACTAATTCTACTAGTAAAGCTTATTCGGATCAACTTGAAGCAATATCAAAGTCCATTAGCCCAATTATCTCGATGGATCAATTAAAAGGGCAGGCTGCTAACAGCGTGAAGACTTATTTAGCGGAAGTGCATGGAAATATTTTGGGAAGTATAGGGCAAATTATTCAAGAATATCAGGTACGTTTCTTATTATATAAGGATGGCTATTTTCAAGAAATCGACAACGATTTACATGCTCAATTAGACGAAAAAGTCTTTGATGAATTAGAGGACTTCTTTAAATCATCAAAAAGTGCTTTCGAATTGGAACAAGTGAATTTAGACAGTACAATAGAAACAATAAATGATATATTAGCTACTAAGATTTCAGCCCAAAATGTTTTACAAAGTTATGAGGATGCTTCAAAGAAAGTACACGATTTAAGGACTAAAACGGGTGAGTATGAAACAAAACACAAGAATGAAGACTTAGTAAATTTTAAAAATATGCTTCAAGCTTTAAAATTGTTAATAGCAGATTATCAGGGGAGAAACTCGAATGTTGTTACACAATATGAAGCGGGAGGAATTGCAACTGCTAACGGTGCTCAAGATTTAAGCGTGGCCCTCCAAGCTTCTGCAGCAGGTATGCAAGCAAGTCAAAGCCAAATTGAGGCTGCAGGTGGTCGTGAGGAAGCGAGATGGAAAGCATTCGAAAAAGAATTGGCGGATGCGAGAAAAGAAAAAGGCATATGGAATGCCGTATTTGCTGTAGGAGCTATTGTAATAGGTGGTGCCGCAATTGTTTTAACGGCAGGAGCGGCAACCCCACTAGTAGTAACGGCAGCGGTAGCAGGTACGGCATCCATGGCATACGGTGCTTCTAATTTAGTCGAGGCTGGACAAGATATTTACTACGGAGCAAATGGTGATGGTTTTTCAATGGCAATAAATCCACTTAGAGATACAATCTTTATGGGAAATCAGCAAGCGTATGATATATTTGGACTAGCAGCAACAACAGTTGCTGGGCTTTGCATCCCAGTTGGAGCTGGATTAAAAGCAGCTGAAACTGCAGCCAAAACGACTGGGACAACAGTAACAAGACAGTTAGTAACACAAGCCGTAGCAAAAGAACTAGGAAAAGAAGCTATTACAGGAGCAGTGGCAGGTGGAACTGGATATGCGACGAACTGGGCAGCCAATGAATTCCTGCCTCAATTTGTTGGGGAAGATGCTGCTAGGAATATCGGTATTGGAGGCAGTCTACTTACAGGGCTGGCAGCTGGATGGGGTGCATATAAGGGATTAAATAACATGAGTGTATTCCAAGTTAAGGCGGTTCCAAATAGTGGAATCCAGCCCAAGCCAGCTATTTCTCCTGAGGGTGTACAAGGTGTCGACCTTAAATCACTTAAGGAAGGTACCTTTGAAACGAGTAGCCCAAGCCAAGCAACACCTAAAAATGCGGGCAGTGCTGTAGAGACTGGTGGGGGAGTCAGTGAGACTAAAGGATTAGGTTCGGGAAATGTTGAAGATTTTAGTAATTTACAAGGTAGTAGTGTAGATGATATTTTGTCTAGAATTCCTAAAGGTGCTGATAAGCGAATGTTAGTACCTCAACAGGGTAAAGTAACAGAAGGATTTGAGTATACATGGAGAACTTCTGATGGAGTGAAAATGACTGTTAGAGTTCATGGCCCTGATGCATCAGCACCAGTAGGAAGCAATGCTGCAAATGGCTGGGTTGTACGAGTACAGAAAGGTAAAAAGTATTTAGATCCAATTTCTGGAGATTTTCAACCCCCAGGTATTTCAAGACCTAATAGTGAATTTTATAGCGAGGACCTTATAAACAACACCCATATCCCAATTCAGACACCAAAAAAATAAGAAGGAGTGATTAATTTGGACTGGCTAAATATACTAAAGAATTCAGCGGAAAGTAAAGAAGATAAGCTGGAGGCTGTTGGATATATAAGAGATATTCTAGATTATGGGGGCGAGACAGATGATACCACTTTGGCAATAGTTAATATTTTGTCCGAACAAGTTGTAAAACAAAATGATGATGACGTTAAAGAAGCGATGCTTGATGCAATTTTAGAGGGATCGAAAGCACCATTTGTTGAGAAATCCATAAATTTAGTTCCTATTATTAAGCACTTGAATGAATTTAATGATGAGTGTTTGAGTTATATATTAAGTATGTTAGGAAATTCAGGAAACAATAATTATAGAGGTATTATTGAATCTTTTAAGACTAATTTTAGATTAGAGGAAGACGTTGAAGAGGCTCTATCTGAGTTAGATTTCAGGATTAAAAATAATTTGTAGTGTATTCTAAACCGTTATTAGAAAGTACTTTCATAATCGATTTTCCTAGATTGAAAAAGTATTTAGAACTCTTCCTCTTATTTTGCTAGGTTCTAAGGGTGAGATAGAAAAGGTTTGAGAGAAGAAATTCAATATTAAAGCAAACTTGTAAACGGATGGGTATGATATACTGAAAAGGCTTGAGGAGGCAATAAAACGCTTATTATTTTGTGTGTTCTAAAGGTATATGTTCAATAAATAAAGCCAATAGCGATGTTAGGAGAGTCTAGCGGTCTATTGACTTTATTTATAGTGTTATAAAATGTAGGAGTTAGTCAATGATTTTCTGATTTTTTCCTTCAATCCGCAAATTATTAAGCTTGTTCTCTAACTTCTCGGTGTTCGGAGTCGAGGTTGCTGAAACAGTGGCAAAAAAAGCTGGAACAACAGTAACAAGGCAGTTAGTAACACAAGCTGTTGCGAAGAAACTAGGTAAGGAAGTTATTACAGGAACAGTAGCAGGTGGCACTGGATATACGACGAACTGGGCAGCAAATGAATTCTTACCTCAATTTGTTGGGGAACTTATAAAGGTATGTCTCAAATGAATGCTTTTAAAGTGAATGTAAGTTTGGATCCTAATAATATTAGATTTAGCCAAACATCTATAAATGGGTCGCAAGATATTATTTACAGCATGAAAGTAATTGTCAGAAATTATGATGAGCCTCTTCCTAGTTCTATGATAGATAGATTTACCACTAAGAAAGGAACCCCATTTAGTTGGGGAGAAGCTTTAGAATTAAGGGTTCAGAAGCAAAAAGCTAGTTTTAGAAATACTAATCCATTTGGGGCATTTGATTTAGAAAACATGAATTAATGAAAGGTGAGGAGAATGGGAAATTATTATATTAATAACTCTTCATATGAATACCCTGCTTCTTTTGAAAAGTTGATTGAATTAAATTTAATTGATTTTGACGTATGGTACTTCATTGAGTCAGAACAAGCAAGTAGAAGATATCTTGATTTGAAAAAACGATATCCTAATCGTAAATTGATTCCATTTGCAAGAAGGGATGATAATGATGATATTGCTTGCTTTGAAGTTGGAAAAGGCAGTAAAGTACAAATTATTCATGATTTTTCTTCAGAAGGTTTTGAACAAAGGGCAGAGTTTAATGATTTGTGGGACTGGGTGAAATATGTTGTTGAAGAAATGATAGATTACAATCGAAGTGAAGAAAATGATTGAAAAAGATAGATTTGAGAAGCTTAGTAAAGAGGTTTCTTATGCCCTTCGTCATGCGCCAAGAGAATACAAACTAGAGCTTGATAAGGAAGGTTGGGTACCTGTTAAACAGTTGATATCATCATTAAAAGAAACCCAACACTGGGATAATCTAACGGAATCTGATTTACGAGAAATGATTTCAAAATCTCAAAAAAAAACGGCATGAAATAGTAAATAATAAAATTAGAGCACTCTATGGGCATTCTACGCCGACTAAAATTATTAAAGAAGAGGCTTACCCACCCAAATATCTATATCATGGCACTTCGCCGGCATCTTATAATGAGATTCTGGTGAAGGGCTTATTGCCTATGAATAGACAGTATGTTCATTTATCGGAAGATATAAATACAGCAAGTTTAGTGGGGAGTAGGAAAACGAAAACTCCAATTATATTGTCAGTAGATACATTCGCCGCAAGAGAATATGGTGTGAAGTTTTACTATGGTAATGATAAGGTTTGGCTTGCTGACAGAATACCTAGTAAATATATTCTAATTGAAAGTGAATTTAATAAGGGGAAGTAACATAGGAATGTTCAAAAGGTGATGAGCAGGTGTATATCTTAACAATTTTATTATATAAAGAACAATTGCTACCGCCTATTACATTAATCAAGGCTATGCTGAGCGAATCAAGCTTGTCGCACCGATTTGAGGGGTGAGAAATGAATTAGGATTCGCCCTTATGGCAGTGAATTTGAGAAAATATGCCGCCAAAAGCGGTCATTCATTAATAAAAAAATGGGTAGAAAATCGAAAAAAGATTTTCTACCCATTTTTCTTATTCAGCTAAGATTTATGTCCCAGACTCAATTACCAGCTAAAAGGTGAGGAAATATTTGAAGAGGGATTTCAAGCGCTTCAAGCAAAAGGCATTTTTAATGCGGATAAAAAATTAAGTGATTTTGGTGGTATATTAATTGATTCGCTTTTTTCTTACCATCAAAGCGAAAAATATATTCGCATAAACCAAATGATGTTTGCTTTCTCAGATGCTTTTTCGAATGAAGTTTTTGTTTTAATTGAAGATGAAAAGGAGAAGCAATATCGCTTTATCCGCATGAATAAAGTATTTGCATTACAAATGCTCTATGAAGAGTTACCGCTTATAAGAAGAGAGCCACTTAAAGATGAAATGGGTTTAGTCAAAGAAAAACTAAGTAGTGAAGAAATGAAACGCGTGGCAGAAGCTGGGACAGAACGCCACTTTTTAAGCATCGAATTTTTCCCAACAAAAGAAAGTGGTTATGAGCAGTGGTTAGCCATTGAGTTTGAAGAAAAGCTTATCGTTATTGATGTCGAGAGAGACGAATACGCTCGCGTGAATCAACATTATTTCTTGAAAAAAATATTTGACGAGATGGGTTTCCCTTATAAGGAGGTTTAATGAATGGCACAGCAACATACTGGAGGATATGCTGCATCTGCGGGAGTCATTGATATAAATCCAGATGAAATAACGCATATTTATAAAGAACTGGTCGCGATTTTAAATGAATTTGAAACAGTCATTGTTCCTGAACTAGAAAAAATAAAAGCAAATAAATACTTAACAAAAGGTAAGGCTGAAAAAGCGATGGAAAAAGTACCAGATGCGAATGAGCGTATTTTGGAAATACAGGATCAAGTAGGGCAGGCTTCTTCGCTTGTTGTAGATATTTTAAATACGATGATAGAAACGGATCAGAAACTCGCTGAACAAATTGCGAATTCTTTAAACATAGGTGGTGAGGGTTCGTGAAAAGTTTTGAACATGACACGGCGAAAAACGGAAAAGCTAAGCAAAGTTTTGATGGTCTTTTAGACTCTGGGTCTTGGCAATTTTGGACGAATGGTGTTTTTGATGCACTAAAGGAAATGAATGAAAATTTGTGTGATGCAGAAGATGACATTCGGCGCTATGATTCAGACGGCGCTATTTCATACAGCCATTTAAGCAATCGGTCGAAACGAGACAGCGTTGGGGCTGACATTGGTGTGCTTAGCAAATTTATGGATCAGGTGGACGGGGTTGTGAATGAAAAAGTAGATGAACCCTTCCATAAAGTTTTAGATGCGTTTGTTGATGGGATGCAAGATTTAAGCATTACGACTTACACAACAACAAATCGAATTGGCGCTACCACAACAACTACAGTTTTTGAAAACAGCTATACACAAAAACAAGTTGAAGTACCCAAAAGTAAAGCGAATATTGAGGATTTACTTAGTGGCGATAATTTCTACGGGAATCAGCTAACCGACATGTATGATGAGTGGAAGCTAGCTAATCCTGACGAAAAAGATGTCAGTAAATCTGATTTCATAGTTGGTTCCGTGCACACAAGAGCATTCGAATATAAATCAATTAAAGATGAACAACAAGAGAAAGAATTCTGGGTAAATATTGTGAGTGCAGTAGTCATTATTGGCGTCGGAGTCTTTTGCCCACCAGCAGGCCTTGCGCTTGGCTTAGTGATGGGCGGGCTTGAGATGAGTTCCGCTATTTCTGGAAAAGATTGGGTTTCTGGCCGCGAATTAGATTCGGGTGAAAGGGTTTTACGAGGAGGCTTAGCGCTACTCGATATTGTCCCAGGTGTTAAGGCATTATCAAGTGGAACAAAAGCAGTTACAACAGGTGCTCGTCTAACAGGACTGGCGGATAATGTCTTTACAAGTGGTATGAAGACAGCCACAACCAAAATAGACGATGTCATCCGCCTTGGAAAATCTGAAATCGCATCACGCCTTGGCAACCTAAAAACTGTAGCAAACGACGCCATTCAAGCAGCTGGAACACGTTTAACAACGGCGCTTGATGAGGCAAGTGAAACCGTCGCGCGGTTTTCAGATAATATCAACAATGCCTTACCAAAGAGACAACTAGCGGCAGAAGGTGTTGGTGCATTACCAGCTGGTAGTGCCGCAACAAGCCTGTCTAAAGCAAGTGATGAAGTGAGAGCAGTTTTGAGCCGGATTGATACTTCTTTGGGTGGCGTTAAGCGTGGTGCAGATGATATAGTTGAAGAAGGCGCTAAGGTTGTAAACGATTTATCTGATATACCAAGTACCTATGAAGAAAGACTATCTCAAACGCCAGTTAATAATGGAGAATGGGTTGGGGTAAGAGGAGAGTCAAAATTTGTTTCTAATCTTGATGAGGTTAATGATGTGCTAAAAGAGGCTGGTATAGACGGCATTGAATATTCTGAGGCAATTCCAGATTTTGCTCCTATGTCCGTGAACGAGGTAGAAATTCCAAATATGGTAACAGACAGAAGGATTAATTTTAGAGAAGCAGATGAGTTATTGGCTGAAAAATTAGGTGTTACTAGAAAAGATATAGTAAAATTGAGAAAAGAACAAAAGCTAACTTGGCATGAGCTAAATGATATGAAAACAATGCAACTTGTTCCTACTATCATTAATAGCAAGTTTGGGCATCTTGGTGGAGTAGCAGAAATTAAAAAATTATTAAGCATGTTAGGAGAATAAATAATGGGGAAAAAAATTAATCATAAAGTGTTTGGCGAAATAGAATATGACTATGGATGGACTAAAGTTATGGAGCTTAAACTTTTTGGACAAAAATATGATATACAAGTTGTAATTGATGCAGATGATGATGCTGATTTCGAAATGATTCAAATAGAATCTTATAAAAGATTTTTTTTAGATATTGATAAAAGAATTAATGACGCAGAAGAGGCTGTATTTAATTATTATCAAAAAGAAAGCGGGGCTTATAGAGAGCAGTTTGTAAGTGCAGAAGACAAGAAGAAATTTATTCCTGAGATAACGGAAAAAGAAGAAATATATTTGCTTGTAACTCCTAAACAAATAATTTTTCCAATGGTTTTTGATGATGAAATAAGAGAAGCTGGTTTTCTTTGTGACTGTACGTGGGAAACAGAGCATGGGCTAGGAATCAAATTTTCGGACGAAGTAGTTACTGAAGTAGGATTTCAAGATATACTATTATGATAATCTGTATGACATGGTTTTAAATGGCAGAACATTGCAAGATGTGCCGCTATTAATACATAGCAGGTCCACACATAGAGGTGGGTTTGCTTTAAGAAAATAAGTAAAAAAATTACTGGATTTGGTCAACTATCAGAGAGGGAAGTAGCAACGCTAGAAGCAGAGTTAAATATTGAATTTCCTAATGACTATAAAAATTTTTTAATACAAAATAATGGAGGGTTGCCTACAAAAAATTATTTAGTGATGAACTTATTACCTTCAGAGGAAGAAATAGTCTTAGGTTCTTTACTGGGAATAAATCAAAATAAGAATTTTGATTTAAAAACTTGACATCTTGATTACAATGATGAACTCCCGCCAGCAAGTCGTATTATTGGCACTGAATATAATTCAGGTTTGTTTGTCATGATAACTGATGATAGCGAAAAGGGAATTTATTTTTGGGATAATGCACATATTTTAAATAGTTCGACTGATGAAGGAAATGTATATCGATTGGCAGATACTTTTAATGAGTTTTTAAATGATTTTTCTATTGAAGCATAAGAAAGAAAAAAACATTGTCTCTGAAATAAGCATTTTTATAATTCTATTAAAAGGCGAACATTAATAGTGTTTTGATGAAATCAGAAAGTAAAAGGAAGCGCATTTTTAGAATGTACCTCTTTTACCTTCTGATTTTTGTTTTGAGTTGGAAATATAAAGACGTGGTAAGTATATAAAGAGAGCGGTGAGAATAGGTTTGAGCCGGATTGATACTTCTTTGGGTGGCGGTGGACGCTCTGCAAGTGGTAAAATAGATGAGGTATTGCAGGTGGGGATGACATTGTTTCATCAGGGGCGAGATATGGAGATAGAAGAATTTTAGATGATTTGTATAAAGAATTAAGAGGAGAAACTCCTACTCCTCAACTAAGAGATAAGGTAAATGAGGATATATCTCTACCAATGACAGATCCAGCTATACCAGGTAAAGAGGTAACGAGTAGATTAGAAGCTGACCATATTGTATCAATGGATAAAATTGCTAAAATGGAAGGTTTTGAAAAATTAACTAGAGAAGAATAGATAGCTCTTTTAAATTATAAAGATAATTTTACAGGTGAAGAATAGAAAAAGAGTTGGAAGTACAGATTCAACAGATAATAGATGAAACTTTGAGAGGAAGGTAGTTCTTTATGGTTAATGAGGACAAATTAAACTTTTTGAATAAATATATTTTTATTAAAGACACACAAGTTGAATTAATAAAGAGTAATGAATTTGTTGGCGATGATGTTCCTCCGTTATGGAACCAGATATTAGCGATGAACCATTCGTCAGATAGGATTAATAGAATTATTCAGAAATGGAAAGATATTATTGGAGAAGAATTGAGAAATACAATTTCATATTTAGAAAAATTTTTAGAAGATGTTGAAGTTATGAGGATAGGAAGTAGATATTACATGCTTTATTCCATTAAAAGTTCAGCTAATAAAGTGCTATACTATGTAGGAGGCAATCCGTTAGAAGAAAACTTTAACAATCACGAAGGGCTGAAACGTGACTGGAGAAATTTGCCGAGTAAGTTACGCGAGTTTTATGAAAGCTTACATGATGGTTTTTATTATTTTCCCAGCAAAAGCATGGGGATAGATAGTATAGAAAACATTACTTACCTAGATGATTATGAATGGTCAATAATTGAAGATGAGGGTTTAACCCCTGAGATTGATTTATCTAGAAGTTATGGTTTTTTCAGTAATGGTATGGGTATGTATGTTGTTCTAGACTTAACAACCCAATCAATTAATAAGGCAGTTCTATGGTCAGCGAAGAAAGCGCCAAGATACAATCTTGATTTTTGGGCTGTTGTAGATGAATGGACTGTCATAGGATTTGAATAAATGGTACAAATCTTCTCGCTGAGTTTAATTACAAGTGCTCTTTTTGAAATTATTACAAAGCATACAAGCATAATTCCCGAAGTGAGTAAGAGAGATATGAAGAGCATAGTTTTATTTGTAACTGGAAATAGAAGCATCAATTGTTTGGACGACTTTGAGAAAAGGCAAACTTGTGAAAAATGAAGCTTTGTGGATCTATTTTGTCACTTACTAAATAGATAGTTTTGATTGAATAAGGATTGTATGTCAGAAAGTAAAAGAATCTAGTTTTTAGAACATGTCCTCTTTTGCTTTCTGATTTTGATTTAAGAGAGGCAGAAAGAATCTTCTTGAAACATGAGATATGTAGCCGAAGTCTGAAATCCATGACGGAGTAAAAGTAGCTGGAAAACTTAGTTTTATATTAAAAAGTGGTGTGTTAGTAGGCTGGCTATAGAAGAGGGGAACAAATGGAGATTTTATCCCAAAAAGAGAAAAAAATCCTTGTTCTAGGGATTAGTGACTACCTTTTAAGGAGTATGGAAGAGGACAGATATTACGAAAAAATAAACGTAACTTTAAATATTTGTTGGGAATGGATGGAAACAGGTATTCCTACTGGAGATGAGATTTATAAACTTTTAGATGATGGAACAGAATTTGGCGGGCTATTTATATATATGCAAATGGATGAAGAGTATGGGAATGAACTAAAGTGGGATTGCATAATAGATGCAGTTTCTTACATTTACCAACAAGCCTATCTGTTAAATAACGAAATGCATCTGCCTGCACCTATTGAAAATGTTAGTGAAGAAATTATTGAACATTGTCTTCAAACTTTTGAGAAAATAAATTCTCAAAATGAAGTTTTCATAAAAAAGGTTACAGAGTACCTAAACAGTCTAGATGAAATTGAAAAAGAAGATATAGGTGTTATTCGAAGCGTATTGAGGGGCTTAATGTGATAAATAGCAATAGTTTCATTTGAAAAGTAAAACTTTGCGAATATACTTTGTCACTTACTGAGGGTGAGGGGATTGACTTTGAAAGTGAAAAGAAAGGAATTAGATAAAATAATTGTTGATTCAATTAGAGCTGACATGAAATCAAATAAATTAAAATCAAAAGGAGGTGTCCTTTATAGAAGATTAGGAGATTATTTTATTTATATACGTTTTAGTGTGACAGGAATAAACAATGATATTCTTCGCGCGCGAGGGAACATAAAACCATTTGTTTCTGATGACATTTTCTGGGAAGTGTTTAATGTGCAATCAAATATAGATGAACCAATGAGCTTGCGTGCAAATGGTGCATTTAAGGTGGATGGCTTTGAAGCGTTCTATGAGGATGCGGAATTTAAGAGCCTAGAGAGTCTGCAAACTTTATCTAAAGAATTGTTTGAAAAGTCCTATAAATATCTGGAACAACTTGTTATTAGTTTTAATAGCTATAATGACTTTCTGGATTTTACAAAGGCTCAAACTAAAAAACAGCTCTATGATTTTGATTTAACTAATATGTTATTACAGATATACGAAAAAAATTATAAAGATGCGAAAGAAAATGCTATTCGATGCATGGAAAATAATAAGTATGGAAGATTTAGTAATGAGGGCAAGTATATCTATGAATATATTGTGGATTATTGTAATAAATTTATAGAAAGGAATTGAAAATGACAGTTACAGACATAAAAACTATTGATGCCATTAGTATAAAAGAAAATGATTTAAATATGGAGGAGAAAAATGGATAAAATTTTCAGCAATTTTAATATAGAAGATAGCCCCTCTTCCGAAATTATTACAAAGTATACAGGATTAGTCCCCGATGAAATTATATCTGTCTGGAAACAATTTGGATTTGGGAGTTTTTATCAAGGCTATTTAAGGAGCGTTAATCCAGATGAATATGTGGATTTGATTCCTGTAGTGAGTAAGAGATATAAGGAAGGTATAGTTTTATTTGCAACTGGCATGGGGGACTTAATTATCTGGGCGGACGGTTATGTAAGATTGTTAAACTTTAGATATGGTCAGCTAGTGACTTTAATTCCAAAAATAAATCTATTCTTTAAAAGCTTGGAATCTGAAAAGTTTAAAGAAGAGTATATGCACTGGTCTCCTTTTCTGAAAGCGATAGAGATGTATGGACAGCCAAAATATGATGAATGCTTCGGGTATGTCCCATTATTGGGTTTAGGTGGCGCTGAGAAGGTGGAGAACTTGGAAAAAGCAAAGCTTCGAGAGCATATTTTGCTAATTACTGAATTGATGGGTCCGATTGAATAAGAATTTATATCAGTAAGTAAGGGAAGTCAGTTTTAGAGAATTCCATTTGCTTTCTGATTTTTTGTGTGAGCAAAGGAGAAGATAGATTAATAGATGATGATGGAGGTCATTTAATTGGTAGTCAATTCAATGGTCCTGGAGATATAGATAATCTAGTCGCTCAAAACAGTCAAATTAACCGTTCTGGTGGCGAATGGTATTCAATGGAGCAAATATGGTCAAATGCTTTAAAAGAAACTCCACCAAGAAGGGTATCTGTTAAAATATCTCCAAAATATACGGGTGCATCTTTAAGACCAGATAAGTTTGAAGTTATTTATGAAATTGATGGAAAAGGTATTTTTGATAAAATAATAAAAAATCAGGCAGGTGGTTGATATGGAAATGGAAGAAAAATTAAATTATCTATACAAAGAGATTGCAGAAACAGTGAATGAAATGATACCAGAAGCATGGGAGAAGTTTTATTTTTATGCTCAGATTTCAGAAAATGGGGGAGGCACATATTTTTTTTATAATACAAAGAATAGACCAAATTCTTTTCAGTATAGCGTTGAACTTCCATTTAAATATAAGATAGATAGAAGTAAGTTTAGTGATAATAAAATGAAATTATTTGATTTAAGTGAGGAACTACGAAAAGCATTTGAAGAAAGTGGTCAAGAGTTGTGGTATTCATTTACCATGAGTCTAGATAGTGCGGGTAAATTTAAGATACATTATGATTATACTAATTGGTTTAAGACAAATTATGATTTTACGGACCAAATAGTTATATGGAAGTACAAATATTTAAATGAAAAACCACAAGATGAAGAATTACAAAAAGTCATTAATAAATATTTAGTGGAGTATCCAAACAATCCAATCTAAAGATTGTTAGCAATGTCTTTTGAAATGATTATAGTTCGAAAACATAATAAGGGAGTGCCTCCGCAACATTTATCCATGCGTCAATCTATTATCAAGTGGAGCGAAAGTCGTCACAACAGGTACTTGCCTGCTATGAATAAAGAAGCGGGGAAAATGTTTAATAAATGGGAAACATTGAGCTGTACATCTAAAATAGTATACCTTCTAAGCCTCTGTGATAAAATACTACCTTATTTGAAAGAAGATGCTAATTATAAATTTGTTGAAGAGGCAATGGATAGATGTTGGCAGTGGATAATAGAAAAAAACATTGATGCAGATGATTTATATTTTTATTTAGAGAATTTAGAAGATACGGGAATATTAACCTTAATGCAATTTACCAATGATGAGAGGAAGTTAGCTTTATGGATTTGTACTGCTAATGCACTTTTATTTACAGTGTATAATGCATATAAATTTCAAGAAGAGGTATATTTACCTGAGACAGTAGAGCAGCTTAATGAGAGAGAAATGTTTAATGAGTTTATGGATAGTTTCAGTAAAATTTATAGCAAACCAGATGAAATGGAAGAAATTTTGTATAGAAATTTGAAAGACAGCAAGTTAAATGAAATGTCTCGGCATAAGATTAGTAAATTACTAAACAAATTAAATTAACGTAATCTCGGGATACACCTAATTAAATTAATAGAGAGAAAGAAAAAATTATACGACGGCTTTAACCCGATAAATCATGGGAGAAAGTCGTCGTATTTTAAATGTAACAAACCTTGCAGTTAAGGCTCTAACAAGTGGTGGAGTGAGAGCGGTTTTGAGTCGGATTGATACTTCTTTGGGCTGTTGTAGATGAATGGACTGTCATAGGATTTGAGTAAATGGTACAAGTCCTTTTGGAAAGAATTTGGATTTGGGAGCTTTTATCAATACTATTTAAAGCATTAATCTAGAGACGAGTAAATATATGAATCATGATAAGAAAAACAGAAACCTATAAAGCTATTATCTAAATTGGCTCTATAAGTTCCTGCCTATGTTTACTCAAGACTCGTCCTATTCCAAGGCTTACCGCGGACAACTATGACGTCGCAGTCGGCGTGTTTGGCGACGAATTCGGTGACGCTACCGAGGATAAGTTGTTCGGATGGGGTGAGGCCAGTTGAACCGACGAGTGCAAGGTCGGCGCCAAAATTTTTAAGTATTTTTTTCACGAATGTGGTTTTGGGAGTTCCAAAGTGGACGAAAGTTTCAACGTGTTTGACACCGGCTTTTTCGGCCTCATTTTTGTAGATTTCTACGAGTTCTTCCCCGTAAGCTTTGGCTTTTTTAGCATAGGTTTGTTCATAATCAATGAGTGGGGCGATGCGGCGAATGTCTGCGACGAAGCCGATTCCGAGTGTGGCATCGTCTTCTTTTGCGATTATGATTCCGCGTCTTAGGGCAGCTTCTGCTTCGTTGGAACCGTCTACACCAACTAAAATTCGTTTATATGTTGTCAATTTTCTCACCCTTTCTTATATTGTTTTATACCCAGATTAAGAGATTTTTAGACGTTATTTGATTAAAAGGGGATGTGGTGTGACATTTTAGGGTAGAATAGATTTATGGAGGTGTGCTAATAAATGATTAGAAAACTTGAAGGTGTGAACATTGCGGGGCCGAGCGCGGCGGAACTTGTGGATTTTTATCATAAAAAACTTGGAATTCCAATTGTTTTTCCAGGACACGGAGATAGTATTGGGGCAAAACTTGGCTTTACGCTTGCTGAACCAGGCATCATTGTGTGGCAGGAAGAGGAGCGAAGCGCGCCAGTTGAGTTTGTTTTTTCGTGTGAAAGCTTAGATGAAACTTACGCGGAACTAAACGCGCGCGGAGTGACAGACACGCCGCCGAGGCTTGCCGAGTGGGGCGGCCGCGAACTGAATTTCCTCGATCCAATTGGCAATAAGATTATGATTTTGGAAGGCGATTACGCATAATAAAACGGTATCTTTTTGAAAAGGAGGTTGCTTTTTGTAAATGTGAATTTGTATAATAATTGTAGGCATAGCGTTTTGGACAGCAAAGCGCTATGTTTTTTTGCTCTTTGGTCTCATGATGTACAAAACGGTTAACAAACTTTGAAATGAAATGGTATGGTAAAGCGGTTTTTATCGGTGCAATATGTGAATTTTGTTAAAATTTGCACAAGTAAAGTCCAAAGATGTACACGGCTTCCACGAATTTTGGGGATGAAAGCGTGTACATTTTTATTTGGCTAAGAATTATAATGAAATAGAACAGGAGGGAACGACATGTATTTGGATGAACGTAGCGATACGCTTCTAAAGGAGATTTTAAGGCATCCAGATGTCACAAATGCTGAGTTGCAGGAGAAGTTTGGGCTTAGTCGCAGGCAAGTCGATTATAGTTTTTTGAAAATTAATAGTTGGCTAGAAGAACAAGCCTATCCTAAAATTCATCGCGGTGCTGGTGGGCGGTTTGTTACCTACCCCGACCTGTTTAAAATTATTGGTGAGGATGAGTTTGAAAAAGCCGATTGGTATATTCCTTCTGAAAAAGAACGAGCGAGTTTAATCATTCTTATGCTCACGACTCGAAATGAGGAGTTATCGTTAAATCATTTTATTAGTGAACTGGAGGTGAGTAAAAATACTGTATTACGCGATTTAAAAGCTGTTCAAAAGATGCTTGATAAGTTCCACCTTGAAGTCAAATATTCACGTATGAAAGGGTATTTGATTGTGGGAGACGAGTGGAATGCACGAACGGCGATGCTAATTGCAGCAGAACATGTGATTGAAAGTTACGGTGGCGAAGATTATTTACAGCGTTTTATGCAGATGGAAAAAGTAGAGGTTGAAGGAATTCGTTTGAAGCTCGAACAAGTGGAAACACATCTCAACTTACATTTTATTGATAGTAAAATGCAAATTTTGCCGTATATTTTAATTGCGATTTTTAGAAGGATAAATAGCAATCAGACCATTACGACAGCTTTCCAGATTGATTATAGCGAACTTTCAGATACGCGCGAATACGGCGCGGCAGAAATTCTAATCAGCGGTTTGGGAAATGTATCGAAAGAAGAACGAATGTACATTACGCTTCAAATTTTAACGACAAATGTTCTTTTGAAAGATCATCTTAAATCGGAGGAAATGCCAAAACTAAGACTTGCATTAGCAGAATTTTTAACAGAATTTGAGAAAAAAGCAGTAGTTCAACTTGTTGATAAAGAAACGCTACTAGAAAAACTGTTTGCCCATATCAAACCAGCATATTATCGCATCAAATACCGTTTAACGACTGATTACAGTATTTTAGACAGGATTGATGAGGAATTTCAGGCAGTACACTACATTGTGAAACAGTCTCTTTACCCTTTGGAAAAATTTATTGGGACGAGAATTCCTGAAAATGAAAGTATTTTCATTACACTTTTTGTTGGTGGACATTTAATTGAAACAACCGAGAAACTACAAACGCGCATGAAAGCCGTTGTAGTTTGCCCAAATGGACTTTCGATTTCACGTCTGATGGAGAAGACACTTCGAAGTCTGTTTCCGGAGATTTTCTTTTACCAAGCCATGTCAATTCGGGAATTTGAGCAGACAACGTTACTTTACGATATGGTGTTCTCAGCGGTTCCACTTACGACGAACAAAAAATTCTTTTTAATAAGTCAACTGATGGATGAAAAGGAAAAAATTGAACTTAGAAGGCGGGTACTACGCTCCGTTTATTTGATTGAAGACTATTTAAGTGTGGATAGTTTAATGAAGACCATCCAAAAATACGCGGATATTCGCGATTCAGAAAAATTAGAACGGGCACTAGCGGAAAAGCTACATCCGGCAGAGGAGAAAAAGCTAGACGACCGTGTGGGGATACAAAATCTAGCTGATTTAATCCCAAAAGAACGTATTATTCGCTTGAAAAAAGTATCAAGCTTTGAAGATGCGATTGAAATCGCGGCGAGTCCTCTTCTTGCGTCTGGTTCTATTACGACAAATTATATTTATGAGATGCAAAAAGAGCACGGGGTGCCCTCGCTAAACATTGTCCTTGGAAAAACGATTGCTATTCCTCATGCGGAAACTGAGAAAGGCGTTTTGAGTCTTGGAATGAGCATGCTTTATGTGGAAGAAGGGTTGTTTTTGGAGGACGGGACGCCGCTACATTTTATTGTCGTGATTGCGGCAGTTGATAAAAATGCGCATTTTACAGCGCTTCGTGAATTGATGGAACTTTCAGGTAAAAAGAGTGAGCTTGCCAAACTTAGGGCAGCTGAAAATACAGAGATGATGCACACAATTATTAAAAATAATACGGGAAACGAGCTACAGGAGGAGTCGTAATGGATTTAGTGAAATTTTTACACAAAGAGCTGATATGGACAGATACAACTTGCGTAACGCAAGAAGATGTTTTCAAAACGGTGGCAGATCAGGGGACGGAGCTCCACTATGTGACCAATCATTTTCTAAGGAAATTGAAGGAACGCGAAGAGATATTTCCTACGGGATTAAAACTCGATGGATACGGTGTGGCGCTTCCGCATACCGACCCAGAATGTGTGAATGAACAATTTATCGCCGTTTTGACGAGCAAGCGCGGTATACCATTCCAATTGATGGAAGATAAAAACCAAAGTGTTCGTGCAGAAGTAATTTTTGTACTTGGTTTAAATGAACCACACAGTCAACTTGAAGTATTGCGACAACTAATGAGCATCATTCAAGATAAGGGGAACGTTCAAGCGCTTAATGAGGCTAGTTCAGCAGACGACATGATTCAAACTTTAGAAAAAATAGCAGTAGGAGGAATTTAAAATGAGTAAATATACAATTTTAGTAGCATGCGGGGCAGGAATTGCGACGTCGACGGTTGTAACAGATAAGGTTGAGAATTTAGTGAAGGAACATAATATTGATGCATCTGTGAAACAAATTAAAATTTCGGAAGCGGCTGGGCTTCAAGACGGGGCGGACTTAATTGTGTCGACGACTATTTTACCAACAACATATAAAATTCCGGCAATCATTGCGACAAGCTATATTACAGGAATGGGCATGGAAGAATTGGACGAAGAAATTTTATCGTATTTAAAGTAACTGATGATTAAGGGTCGTCTAAATATTCGGAATAGATGACCCTTATTATCGAAATAAAAAGACTTGCTTGAGGGAGGAAAAAGAATATGGATAAACTACTAGCAGGAGTACAATATGTGCTGAATCTCGGGCCAACTGTTATTTTACCAATTATGATTTTCTTTATTGCACTTATTTTCCGCGTGCCAGCTAAAAAGGCAGTTCGTTCTGCGATTACAATTGGTATTGGTTTTGTTGGGATTAACTTAGTTATTAGCTTGCTTTCTGATAACTTAGGTCCAGCGGCGCAACAGATGGTGGAACGGTTTGGCATGAATTTAACAATTATCGATGCGGGTTGGCCAGCAGCGGCGGCAGCATCATGGGCATCGCCAGTTGCGGCCATTTTAATTCCAATTTGTCTGGCTGTTAACTTATTACTTATTTTCATGAAGGCAACCAAAACGCTTGATATTGACATTTGGAACTACTGGCACTTCATTGCAGCAGGTGCGACAGGTTATATCGTAACAGGCGGTAGCTGGTGGTTCGCAATTCTCTGTGCCATCATTTACGAAGTGCTTGTACTTTGGATGGCAGATAAAACACAACCCATGGTAGAAGATTTTTACGGGTTAAAAGGGATTTCGTTACCAACAGGCTCCACAGCGGCATTCGGGTTTGTCGGAATTCCAATTGGGTGGCTGATTGCTAAAATTCCTGGGATTAAAAATATCCATATCGATCCAGAAACCATTCAAAAACGCTTTGGTATTTTTGGGGAACCAATGATGATGGGGTTAATTCTCGGTATTGCGATCGGTCTACTCGCAGGCTACGATGTCGGGGCAACAGCACAACTTGGTATGTCGATGGGTGCTGTTATGTTCCTAATGCCTCGAATGGTTAAAATTTTAATGGAAGGTTTAATTCCAATTTCTGAATCAGCTCGTGACTTTATGAAATCTCGTTTTAAAGGCCGTGAATTATATATTGGGCTTGACGCGGCGCTCTCAATTGGGCATCCAGCTAATATTTCAACTGGTCTTATTCTCGTACCGATTACACTTTTCCTAGCGGTTATTATTCCGGGGAACAAGGTTTTGCCTTTTGGGGATTTAGCAACAATTCCATTTTACGTATCATTCGTTGTAGCAAGTCGAAAAGGGAACATTTTGCACTCCGTTTTAGCCGGAACAGTCGTTATTGCTCTTGCGCTTCTGATGGCAACGGACTTTGGGCCTGTTCATACGGAAATGATGAGCGGCGTATATGAATTCCCTAAAGGTGCATCTGAGGTTAGTACGCTTGATATGGGTGGTAACTTCTTTAACTGGATTATCTTGAAATTCTCCCAAATGTGGGCGGCTATTTTCTAAGAAAAATATAACTGAGGTGACACATTATGCGAGCAGCTGTGCTCTATGAAAAAAATGAAATTAAAGCAGAGGAAATTGAAGAAGCCGTTTGTCATGCGGATGAAGTTCGCGTGAAGGTGATGGCGGCTGGAATTTGTGGTTCGGATATTCATAAGATGCAGACGAGATGGAAGTATCCGCTTCCGGCTGTAATGGGTCATGAGTTTTCGGGTGTGATTACAGAAGTTGGACGTGATGTGACGAATGTGGTTGTCGGCGACCGCGTTTCAGGCATTCCGCTTCTGCCTTGTAAAAAATGCGCTTATTGTAAATCTGGTGAGTTTTCCTTATGTGATAACTACCGAATGATTGGCTCACATTTTTATGGTGCTTTTGCAGAAAATACCGTTTTGAAAGCGGACAACGTAATTAAAATTCGCGACCTCGATTTTGAAGAGGCGGCAATGCTTGAACCACTTGCGGTTTCAATGCACGGTGTTATGGGCATTCAGCCGAAAGTCGGTGATACGGTTTTAGTTTTCGGTGTTGGAACGATTGGGATTTTAACGGTGCAATGTTTGAATTTAACAGGTGTGAAGGAAATTATCGCGGTTGACATCAGCGATAAAAAGTTGGAAGATGCGCGTAAGTTCGGATGCACGCACACCATTAATCCCCAGAAGGAAGATTTGAGGGCTCGCGTTTTAGAACTAACAAATGGTTTAGGTGTGGATATTGCGATGGAGTGTGCGGGGTCGAAAGTGACGCAGGAACAGTGTTTGCTTGTGACAAAGAAGAAAGGGAAAATTGGCTACCAAGGAATTGCTTATGCGGATGTGCTCTTGCACGAGGAAGCGTTTGAAAATATTTTCAGGCGTGAGTTGACGCTAAAAGGTTTCTGGAATTCTTATTCGGCGCCGTTTCCGGGAAAAGAGTGGCATAATTCCATTGAGTTTGTTCGTCAAGGGAAAATTAAATTGAAACCACTTATCTCGCATCGCTACTCACTTGAAGACACAGGCCGTGCATTTGAAATGATTCTTGGCCGGAATGAAGATTACAACAAAGTGCTGATTTTACCACAAAAGGAAGTGTTATAAATGAAAGCAGTAGTCAAGACAGAACCTGGCTATGACAAAATGGAACTCCGAGATGTACCTGTTCCAACGGTTTATGGCGATCGTGTCAAAATTAAAGTAGCCTACACAGGAATTTGTGGTTCGGATATTCATACGTTTAAAGGCGAATATAAAAATCCCACAACACCTGTTACGCTAGGGCATGAATTTTCTGGTGAAGTTGTGGAAGTTGGTCCAGAAGTGACAAACTTCAAAATTGGGGACCGCGTGACGAGCGAAACGACATTTGAAACTTGCGGCGAGTGCGAGTATTGCAAAGAACGAGATTACAATTTGTGCAGCAACCGAAAAGGCATTGGCACACAGGTGAACGGTAGTTTTGCTGAGTATGTATTATCTAAAGAGGAGAGCTGTCATTTGCTTAGAGACAATATTTCCTACGAGGCAGCGGCGTTAACAGAGCCACTTGCTTGTTGTGTGCATGCTGCTTTGGAAAAAACGGAAGTAAGTGCGCGTGACACAGTCCTCATTTTAGGGCCGGGACCGATTGGACTCCTACTAGCACAGGTTGCGGTGGCGCAAGGTGCTACAGTCATTATGTCGGGGATAACAAAAGATAGGGCACGGCTTGAGCTGGCGCTAGAACTAGGTGTAGCTAGGATTGTTGATACACTGACAGATGATTTAGAGGACATTGTTTTAAGTATGACAGACGGCTATGGTGCAGATAAAGTATTTGATTGCTCAGGCGCTGTCCCAGCAGTCAATCAGGGACTTCCTTTAACAAAGAAAAAAGGTGATTTTGTCCAAGTAGGCTTATTTGCTGAAAAGAAAAATGCAATTGATGAGGAAGCAATTATTCAACGTGAAATAGCTTATATTGGCAGTCGTTCACAAAAACCAAGTTCGTGGATTCTCGCGCTTGATTTACTGGCTAAAGGTCACATTCATGCAGACAAAATGATTACAAAAATCTATGATTTAAATGACTGGCGTGCAGCTTTTGAAGCAGTGATGGCTGGAAATGAAATCAAAGTGTTGGTGAAGTCAAATTAAGTAACGAGAAGGAGGGTGACTGTTTTGCAACTTTTTATCAAAAAAGGACAACTTTTACAAAACCAAGCTGGCGGGCTAGGGAATTGCAAGCAGTCATCCTTCTGATTATTATAGCATAGAAGGTGGATTAGGATGAAAATAACAATTGGCTGTGACCACGGTGGTCTTCATTTGAAAGACGCCGTTGTGCGGCATTTAAAAGATAAATATGATGTAACCGATATTGGGACATACAGCACAGAAAGTGTTGATTTTCCGTCTTATGCAGAAGAAGTTGCACGTAGCGTCATAAATAAAGAAGCTGATTTAGGCATTTTAGTTTGCGGGACGGGCATTGGGATGAGTATTGCAGCGAACAAAGTACCGGGGATTCGGGCGGCGGTTGTTTCGGATTGTTTTTCAGCGCAAGCAACACGTGAACATAACGATAGCAACATTTTGTGTCTTGGGGAGCGGGTTCTAGGCGAGGGTCTTGCGCTTCGAATCGTTGATACCTGGCTTTCCGCCGAGTTTAGCGGCGGGCGGCATTCAAAACGGCTTGATTTAGTCAAAAATATGGAAAGAAGTGAGGGGTTACGGTGAGGCAAATTGCGGCATCAATTATGTGTGCGGACCAATTTCACTTGGCAGATGAGCTTAGGCGCCTAGAGGCTTCGGGCATTGAACTTTTGCATTGTGATGTGATGGACGGCATTTACGTCAATAATTTGGCGCTTGGACCGGAATATTTGACGGCGCTTCAAAGTGCCACGTCCATTCCCCTTGATATTCATTTGGCGACGGTCACGCCGCTTAAATATGTGGATATGTTTCAAGTTGCTAGACCGGAATACATTTCGTTCCATGTGGAGGCTGCAGATGATGTGATGGAAGTTATTCGGAGAATTAAATCGTATAACATTAAACCTTCGATTGCACTTAATCCTGACACACCAGTTGAGGCTATTTTTCCGTACTTGGACCATGTGAATATGGTACTTATGATGACGGTAAATCCAGGGTTTGCGGGGCAGGAATTTAGACAGGACGTACTTACAAAAACCGCTATTTTAAAAGAAAAGATGAAGGATAATCCGTATGCTCCGCTTATAGAAGTCGACGGGAATATTAACAGCCATACGGTCGGACTTATGCGGGACGCGCTCCCAGATGTCTTTGTTCTTGGGACGTCGGCACTTTTTCATCAAAAGGATTCGCATGATTATGCGACACGGGCGTTAAAAATTTGGTCAGAAATTGATTAGGAGGCAAAAGAATATGGTCCAAAATTTAGTTCAAGGAGGTGGCGACACATGGCGTTACTAGCTCCTTCGCTCCTTGCAGCAAATTATTTGGCACTCGGCGAATCAATTCGCGAAACCGAAATTGCTCTCGCCGACTATTTGCATATTGATGTTATGGACGGTCATTTTGTGCCCAATTTAACATTTGGAATTGATATGGTGGGTGCAATTGCTGGCGATACTAGAATCCCAATTGATGTGCATTTGATGCTTGATAATCCAGATTTATATATTACTAAATTTGCGGAAGCGGGTGCGAAAATTATTTCGGTGCATATTGAAGCCTGTCCACATATCCACCGTGTCATTCACGAGATTAAAGAAGCAGGCTGTTTAGCAGGTGTAGTTTTAAATCCCGGTACGCCGGCTGAAAGTTTGACGAATGTTTTAGCGGAAGTGGATCTAGTGTTACAAATGACAGTAAATCCAGGCTTTGGCGGACAACGTTTTATTCCAGGGACGGTTCGCAACATGCTTTTTTTAGACCAATATCGAAAAGAAAATGGGTTGAATTATTTGATCGAGGTTGATGGTGGAATTAACAAAGAAACGGCGGATTTATGTAAGAATGCAGGTGTAGATATTCTTGTTGCAGGGTCGTATTTCTTTAACAGTGCGAACAAAAAAGAGACAGCGGATTTTTTGAAAAAATAGTTTGTTAGGAGCATGTTTTTTATACGTGCTCTTTTTTTTGTTTGGAAAAAACGTGTTTGAGTGATATAATTAAGGAGGTTAATTAAATAAGTTAAGAAAGGAGTCTGACGTTTGGAAAGCCAAGCCAATTTAATTCGAGAACAAAATTTGAACCTGCTTTTAGCGTATACATATCAAAAAGAACAGGTTTTAAAAGTAGATATGGCAAAGGATACAGGGTTAAGTGTTGTGACGGTCAATGCGTTAGTGAAAGAGCTTGTGGAACAAAAATGGCTTAGTGAAGGTGCGCAAATTCAGCCAAAGCTCGGCAGGCCAGCTATGACCTATAATTTCAACTATAATCGCGAATACTTGGCACTGTTTGCGGTGAAAGATCAGGGCGGAAAGCTTGTTGTCGATGCAAAAATTGTCAATTTAAAAGGGGAAACAAGTTTTCAAGAAACCTTTGATTTTCAGGAAGTCGCACTCAGCAATTTATGTGAGATTGTTCGACTAGTTTTACAAAAGCAACAACACATCATCAAAGTGAGTATGTCTATTCCAGGTAAAATTTCAGACGGAAAAGTGATGTCAAGCTGGTATAGTCTTTTGGATGATTGGGAAATTGTTAACGCGCTTCAAGAGGTGGCAGAAATTCCGGTTACGATTCAAAACGATGCGCATGTTATGACGATTGGTTATAGTTTGCTGCAGCAATTGCCGCTTCTGAAGACAACGATTGTTGGGGTATTTTTCCCGCTTAAAAGTATGCCAGGCATTACCATTTTAAACGATGGGAAATTGCTTGAAGGTAGTCACGGACTTGCTGGTGAGGGCAAATTTTTACCATTTCTAATGGATGCGGGTGTCCCTAAAACAAAGGCAAAACAATTGGCTGATTTAACAGAAATTGTGGGGCTATACAATGCTGTGCTTGCACCAACGTGTTTTATTTTAGCTGCTAAAAAGGAAGATGAACCGATTATTCGCGAGCTACTTTTTTCACATCAATATTTTTCAAAACAACCGAATGCTCCGACAATTTTCATCGACTACGATTTTCAAAAAAGTGTTTGGCAAGGTCTCTTCTTTCTTGCAGCAACGGATTATAACTTTATTTTAAAGGAAAACTAAGGAGGATATGGGTATGATAAAGCTTATTATAACGGATATGGACGGCACTTTTTTAAATTCAAACAGTGAATTTAATCGTCCTTTTTTCCAAGAAGTGAATGCACTAATGAAAGAGAAAGGTGTTGCGTTTGCAGCATGTACGGGGAAACAGTGTGAGCGTGTGGAGGCGATTTTTGGCGCGGATAGTGAGGATATTTGGATTTTAGGTGATAGTGCAACGCGCATGAAGCGTAATGGATGTTATGAGTATGAATCGCTTATTCCAAATGAGCTCGGGCTTCAGATTATTCAGAAGCTAGAAGAAATTGCGACAGACTATGTGATTATTGCCTGCACAAAACAAGCCGCAATTGTAAAAAATAGTTCCCCGGAAGAAATTGTTAATTATTATGTGCGCGGCTCCTATCAAAACGTTGATTTTGTGGAAGACTATCAAGCAATTACTGATGATTTCGTGAAAATCACGATTTTTGACCCCCACGAAAGAAGTTTCGCAACAAAAGAAAAGCTCGCAGAATTTACTGGTCAAGCATACATTGTGGCATCTGAGCCGATGTGGATTGATATTTCGAACTATGGTGTCCATAAAGGGACGACAGTGCAAGCCTTGCAGGAGAAATTACAAGTAACAAAAGCGGAAACCGTTGCCTTTGGGGACGGCTGGAATGACATTGAACTTATGGAGCGAGCTGACTTTAGTTTTGCCTTACAAAACGCCTGCGATCCGCTAAAAGAAAAAGCAAACTACATTACAACCCGAACAAACAACGATGATGCCGTTTTAAAAACCATCAAACAACTTTTAGAAGCTTAAAGCATGCGCATAATCTTGCGTGGAATGTTTTGTCTCGCGTAGACTCTGAAGCTAGCGCCTTTCTACTTAGAAGGGCTTTTTTTGTGTATAATGGAAAGATGTGGAGGGGATGCAATTGATACGATACCAAAATTTAAACGGCGTTTCTGTTCAGACGATTTACGAAACGTTTTTAGACGCTTTTTCAGACTACGCGATACAGATGAAACCAAGTGTGGCTGAATTTCAAAAGATGCTTATTGGTAAGGGATTTCAAGCGGATATTTCCGTTGGCGCCTTTTGTGGTGCCGATTTAGTCGGCTTTATTTTGAATGCAGAAAGAGAAAACTACTTTTATAACCTAGGAACAGGTGTGAAAATTTCGTATCGAGCGCACAAAGTGGCTTCTAAAATGCTAGATATGAGCTTGTGTTTACTAAAAGAGCGTAGCAAAGAAGGATATCTTCTTGAGGTTTTACAAGAAAATCAAAAGGCATTCGCGCTTTATGCACAAAAAGGCTTTCAAATCACGAGGCATTTTTTATGTCTCCGCCTAGATTTCCCGAAAATTCAGCCGCAATTGTCAACATATGTGACAAGAGAAGCAATTGAACAAGTTGGAAATCTTGAAACCACGCTTCTATTTCCGCCGTCGTGGCAAAATAATCGGCATGCTATATTAGCTTTGCGTGAGCAGTTCCAATGTTTTGTGTACCGGGAGGGTGGAAAAGTGCTTGGCTACGCTATCATCAATTCGGCTAGTCAATCACTCATTCAAATGGAGGCACACACGAAAGAAGCTGGCGTGGCGTTATTATCACATATTCTGGCGCTGTTTTCTTTTACAACGCTAAATATGATAAATGTGGATGAAAGAAATAAATCGCTTATCAATTTGCTTATGGAATTTGGTTTTTCGGACACAGTAAAACAATACGAGATGCTTTTCTCCCAGAAATAGGTTCTTATTCGCGCTAAAGCGGCAATTCCGTTATACTTATATTGAAGCGAACATGTTTTTGGAGAAAGTAGGGGTTTTATGAAGTGGAATCAACTTTTAAATGATAAGAGGCGGAGAGAATCTTCTGTGACGCGCACGAAAAGCACTGATATTCGTAGTGCTTTCGAAAATGATTACCAACGAATTGTTATGAGTGCGTCTTTTAGGCGTTTGCAAGATAAAACACAAATTTTTCCGCTGGAGAAAAGTGATTTTGTGCGGACGCGGTTAACGCATTCGATGGAAGTTTCGACGATTGCAAAATCAATGGGGAACATGGTGTCACATACGATTTTAACGGAGAAATTAGATGATTCTTTTACGCGGGAACACGCTATGAATATGGCTGATATTTTATCTTGTGCAGGCTTATTACATGACATGGGGAACCCGCCATTTGGTCATTTTGGTGAGGAATCAATTCGCGAATGGTTTAAGGAAAACTTAGCGAGTTTGGATTATGATGGGCAAGTTTTGACGGACATTTTAAGTGAGCAAATGAAGCAGGACTTTTACCATTTTGAAGGGAACGCCCAAGTTTTACGTGTTGTTTCAAAGTTGCATTACTTGTTTGATGAGTATGGGCTCAATTTGACTCACGCCACGCTAAATTCGATTATTAAATATCCAGTTTCGTCTTTAAAAATAAATAAAAAACAAATTCGGAGTAAGAAATTAGGTTATTTTTATGCCGATGAAGCGATTTTTCATGAAGTGACAGAAGCTACTGGCGCGGGAAATAGTCGCCATCCACTGACGTTTTTACTTGAAGTCGCAGACGATATCGCCTATTTAAATGCGGATTTGGAAGATGGTGTGAAGAAAGGGACCATCACGATACCGCAAATTTTGCGCGGCTTTGAAGAGGTTCCAGAACACAATTGGGTGACGGCCGCTTGCTTTAACGAGCTAAAGAAAAAAGCCGATCGTTATGAGGGGCAAGAGGATGGTTTTATTGCGCAGCAGTGGCTTGCATCTAACGTCCGCGGACATTTAATCAACCGCTCGCTAGAGAAATTTTATGAAAACTATGCGGCGATTATGGCGGGCACATTTCAAGATTCCCTTCTTGATGTGTCTGAGGCGTTTGAGCTTGTGCAAGTGCTTCAAAACTTGTCGGCCACATATATTTATACGAATCAAGGCGTTGTGGAGTCAGAAATTGCTGGCAATAAAATTATTACATCACTTTTAGATAGTTACATTCCGGCTGTGCTTTACTACGATAGCCCAATGCCTGAAAAAATAACCGCCAAAGATAAACGTTTGCTGTCGCTTATTTCAGATAACTATATCGGATGTTATCGAAAAAACGCTACAGGACAGGACGAAACGGTCAAACTTTACCTGCGCTTACTTCTTATTACCGACTTCATTTGCGGCATGACAGATAGCTACGCAAAAGATTTATACCAAGAATTAAACGGTTTACGCTAAACGAAAAGGAGAGAATAATTTTGAAAAAACTTTTAACAACAGCACTAATTTACTGTATTTTAGGACTAACTTCTGGAGTATATTACCGTGAAATCACAAAATTCAATGATTTTACTGGCGAAACACAGCTCTCTGTCCTACATACGCATCTTCTAATGCTCGGAATGTTCACTTTCATCATTGTCCTATTACTCGAAAAAAACTTCCATATTATGAAGAGCAAAAAATTCAACATTTTTTACTACGTCTACAACGCGGGTCTACTCCTAACCGTCGGCCTAATGACATTTCACGGCACGATGACCGTTATTGGGAAGGAAACTGGCGCCGCCGTATCTGGCATTGCGGGGTTAGGACATATTCTGCTCGCAGTCGGTCTAATCACCCTATTTTTAGCAATGTATGAGCGTCTTAAAGTAGAAAAATAACAAAAACCTTGAAGCAAACGCTTCAAGGTTTTTGTTTACTTATTTTCCCGCAAAACTTTCTCCATACTCTTCCCCTTCGCAAGCTCGTCCACAAGTTTATCCAAGTAACGAATCTTTTGCATCAAAGGGTCTTCAATTTCCTCCACACGAACGCCGCAAATGGTACCTGTAATAAGGGACACTTTTGGATTCATTTCGGGTGCTTTTTCAAAAAATGTTTCAAAATCAACCTGCTCCGCAATTTGTTCATCTAAAGTCGCCTGGTCATAACCTGTCAGCCAACAAATGGCAGTATCTAATTCTTCTTTTGTACGGTCTTTTCGTTCAATTTTCGTCACATAAAGCGGATAGACACTCGCAAAGCTCGTCGTGAAAATTCGATGTTTCGCCATCTTAAATCCCTCACTATCACATTAATTTTCTTCATCATAGCATATTTTTCCTAAATATACATGACTTAAAAAGAAAGGCTTTAACTTAGCATCATTTGGATTATCCAGGTAAGTAAATTTTCCTGTTGCGTTATGTCTACATAAAAAATATATTCTTCATGATAGAAATTAAAAAAGCAAACTATATTCTTGAAATCAGAGGATACAATTTGCTATGTAATTATACATTGAAAGACGGAAGACCTATTCATCTGCTGCAGTTTTCTAGCTAAAATGGAAAAGTAAAACTTTTTGTTCAGACTTCATGACAAAAGAAGTTATATGCACAATTGAAAGCGTTTTTATTTGCGTGTAAGCTTATTTTAAAGAGTTGGTGGGGGATAAAATTGAAATTAGATAGACGATGCATTGACATACTCGATTTACTGTTGACTCGTGATGATTATGAGAAAGTGAAGGAACTCGCGCTTGCTTTTAAAACTTCTGAACGCAATATTCGCTATAGCTTGGAGAAAATTGATGCCTTTTTGGTTGAATTGAACGGTGAAAAACTTAGTAGACATCCTAAAAAAGGTGTAATGATTGAAAATCGCAATAAAATTAGCGGAAGCTTTAAGAAGTTTAAGCAACAAATGACGCCAGAAAAGTATAAATATGATGCTGAAGAAATGGAACAGTTTTTATTACTCAAATTACTTTTAGAGGAAGAACCAGTTTCTGTGCAATATTTTCAGGATATCTTATTTATTTCTAGATCAACCGTGCTCAATCATTTACGCGCAATTGATGGCGATGTATTTTTGAATGACATGACGCTTATTCATAAAACGCGTATTGGGTATCAAGTGACTGGCGATATTGTAACAAAGTGTACGCTTTTTGCTAGAAAGCTACTTAAATTCATGAATATGCGCGAATTTTATCAGTTTCTCGAATCAGAACAAAGTTTATCCAAAAAAGGAGAGCTCTTTTTTTATAATCTTTTTGAACTTTCTCTTTTAAAGGAAGCAGTGTCAGAAGTGGATGCGATTACGCAAAATTTAAGAAGGAATGTGGATGACCAGCTCTACCTTACCATTTTGGTCATGCTTCTTAAAATGCGGAGTGTGTCTAAAGATTTTCGTTACGAAACATGGAAAAATGGCGGCAGTATGTATGATATGGGACTTGAAACGGTTATTAATGCGGTGAAACAGTTTAAAGATGCTGGACAAATTGAACATGTCATGGATTTTTCCAAACGACTTTGCGTCAAAATGGGCGAGCTTTACCATACCGATTTTTTGACAGACAATCAAGCATTTTTTAATCAGATTACCTCACACATTAGTTTAATGATTAGGCGAATTCGTGGTGGAATCAGTGTGGAAAATCCGATTTTTTCTGATTTCATGCGTGATAACAAAGAAATTTTTCTGGCAACAAAGCAAATTTGTGAGGAGCTGGAGGAAGAATTTGAGTTTTCTACGAGTGCACAGGAAGTTTCGTTTTTAGCCATTTATTTTGCTTCTGAGCTTGAAAGAAGTCATGCGCTAGAACGAAATCGTCCAACACTGTTAATCGTTTGTGCGGAAGGAATGGCTGTTTCTAATATGTTGCAAGTTCAACTCAATCAGCTTTTTGAGTTTTCGTCCATTTCAACAACGTCACTTCGAAAGTTCAATCAAAAAATGTTGGAACAATTTGATTACGTCATTACGACCGTTAAAATTCCTGATATATCTTCTAAAAAAATGATTCGCATTCATAGTTACTTACAAAAAGAAGATATGCAACTCTTGCAAGAGCATTTTCAAATGAAACTCGTAACGAACAGAAAACAAGCGATTGATAAATTTAGTGAAATTATGAATATCATTAGTGAAAATACACAAATTATCAATCTTAGTAAGTTGGAACTAGATTTGTTAGACGTATTAACCAAGCAGCCTAAAAAAGAACACATTGAACTGCCTGAAATCGAGTTCAAAGAGCAGCTTATCGTCACTGAAAAACATGTGAACACTTGGCAGCAAGCTATTAGGCTCGGAACAGAAGTTTTATTCCAAACAGGTTGTATTGAAAAACGTTATACGGAAAAAATCATCCAGCATTTAAAGGCGTTTGGTCCGTATATGGTCATTGCTCCCGGAATTGTTTTGGCACATGCAAGCCCAAAAGATGGTGTTTTAAAAGATAGTATGGCAGTGACCGTTTTAGAAGAGGGAATTTCCTTTTTTGATCGTTACGGCGAACCCGTCCGTTTGATTTTCACGCTTGCCTTTGAATCGAAGGAAGCAAGACGTTTGGTCGAGCAGCTGATGAAAGTAGTGCTAAACGAAGAACAAGTTAGCCGAATTCTTTCAGCCAAAAGCCACAAAGATATTTATAGTTATGTGAAATCTGCAATTTATGAATGAGAGAAGGTAGTTTTATGAAAACAGAAGAAATCGCATTTTCATTAATTTCACTTGCTGGAGATTCTTTTTCGCAGCTTGTTGAAGCATTACAATGTGCGAAAGCGGGCAGAAAAAGTGAAATGGAAGAAAAATTAGTGGAAGCAGATCGATTGATGAATGAAGCACATAAAGTGCAAACAGAATTAATGGTAGAAGAAATTCGCGGGGATAAAACGGAATTTTCCGTCTTGCTTGTACATGCACAGGACACACTAATGAACACGATTCTAGCTTCTACGCTAATTCGTGAAATGATTGATATGTATATCGAATTAAAAGGAAAGCAGGAGGCGACAGAAAATGAATTTTGATAAATTGCATATTTTATTAGTTTGTAACTTAGGGGCTTCAACCGGTGTGATGGTCACAAAAATGAAGGAAATTGCTGCTGGAAGCGAAAAATTAAAAAATACCGACATTCGCATTGAAGCACATCCAGCCGGGGAGCTACGTGAATATATTGAAGATTTTGATGTTGTTATGGTAGGGCCACAAATCAAACATCAATTTAAAATGTTGAAGGAAATTGCAGATGAAGCGGGAAAACCGATTCAAGTTATTGATACAAAAGATTACGGTACAGTAAATGGCGCCAATATTTTGAAAGATGCCATCATTCTTAAAACAAGCAATTAAAATTTAGGAGGAAAAGTCATGAGTAAGAATAAGACATCAGTCATGGAACGCTTTATTGCCTTCATGGAAAAGTATTTTGAACCAATTGCTGCTAAAATTGAGAAACAACGACATATTCAATCCATTAAAAATGGGATGATAGCCCTTATTTCGGTCCTTATCATTGGCTCGTTTTCACTGATTATCTCTGCCATTGGAAACATGTTTCCAGAAGGAACCGCAATCAAAACATTTTTTGTTGATAATGCTGAAATGTTGAATTTGCCTTTCCAATTTACTTTCGGACTATTGTCGCTTTATGCGGCGGTCACAATTTCATATAATCACGCTAAACAACTTAAAGTACCTATTTTACACAGCATTTTAGGTGCTGTAATGACAACTATTGTTTTAAACACAAAATTTATTGATGGGAAGCTCAGTACGGAATATTTAGATTCACGCGGCTTATTTATCGCGATTTTCGGTTCACTTCTTGCGGTTGAAACCATTCACTTCTTTATTAAAAAGAAAGTTACGATTCGAATTAAAGGCTTACCAGACGGAATAGCTCAAACATTTGAAGCTATCGTACCACTTGTTGTCATCCTCTTTTTATCTGTCATCATAAGCATTTTAATGCAAACGATTACAAAAGGGCAAATCATTCCAGAAGCATTTACAACGATGCTTGCACCAGCCATTAACAGTATTGATACGCCTTATGCAGTATTTTTAATTTGCTTCTTCGAAATGCTATTTTGGTTCATTGGACTAAATGGATATGCCATTTTAGTAGGCTTTGTTATGCCGTTTATGACACAATACTTGGGCGCAAATGCGGCGGCGTATGCTGCAGGCGAATCAATTCCACATGTTTTTGCTCCAAATTTCTGGGACTATTTTATGGGCTTTTCGGGCTCTGGGATTACGGGTGCACTCGTGTTACTCGCTTTATTTAGCCGCTCTAAAGAATTAAAAGCGGTCGGAAAAGCATCTGTCGTGCCAGCAGTCTTTACGATTTCTGAACCTGTAGTGTTCGGCCTGCCCATTTGTTACAACCCATATTTATTCATTCCATTTGTTCTTGGAACGCCAATTATTGCGGTGGGGCAGTGGTTTGTCTTCCATCTAGGTTGGGTTCGCCCGCCAATCGCAAACGTAGGCGGAACGCCGATTCCACTTGCGCAGTACTTAGCGACAATGGACTGGCGCGCCATCATTTTAATCATTTTCGTACTAGCAGCGGCTACCTTAATGTACTATCCATTCTTCAAAATGTACGAAAGAAGCCTCGTGAAGCAGGAGTCCGTCATTTCAGAACGGCAAGCTGCACACGATGCGTTAGAGCTTGATTTTTAGGAGGAAAAAAGATGTTAAAGAAATTTTATGACGACAAGGCAGTAGCAATCGCTATCAGCAACCAAATTGAAGCCCTCTTACATGAAAAGCCAGATGCGCTTATTTGTATCGCGGGAGGCGACACGCCGCTTAAAACTATGGCGGAACTTGTTCGTCGGAATAAAAAAGGCCAAATTGATTTCAGCAAAGCGTATTTTGTTGGCTTAGACGAGTGGGTTGGACTCGGACGTGAAACAAAAGGAAGTTGTCGCCAAACGCTCTATGATTATTTCTATGACCAATTGGAAAACGTAAGTCCAGATAATATTTGCTTTTTCGATGGTAAAGCGAAGGATTTAGCTGCGGAATGCAAGCGAATTGATGATTTTATTGACGAAAGAGACGGAATTGATTTTATTTTGCTTGGAATTGGCATGAATGGTCATATTGGATTTAATGAACCCGGGGTACCAGTTGACGTAAATGCGCATGTGGTTGAACTTGATGATGTTACTAAAAAAGTGATGAGTAAATATTTCGAACAAGAACTGCCGCTTACAATGGGAATTTCGCTTGGTATGCAACAAATTGAACAGGCAAAAGAAATCATTGTAGCTGCAACAGGTAGCAAAAAGGCAGAAATTGTTGAACGAACGATGAACACCGAGCCGACCGCTGAAATTCCAGCTACTTTGCTTAAAAACGCAGCAAGTACTCAATTTTTCGTAGATCAGGAAGCGGGCGCACGCGTTTAATATTAAAAACTAGTTTGAACTAAAAGAAACAGGTGGCGATAACATTGAAACAAATTCAAGTAAACGGAAAAAAAGATGGAAAAGATATTTTAATCCCATGCTCAAACCTTGTCATGGGCGCTGGAGACTTTTTACGAGCAGACAACATGGATGTGGCGGGGGAGATTTTGGATCGCTATTTTGAATGCGGTGGCAACATTTTTGATACCGCAAGACATTACCGCCATAGTGAAAATGCAATTGGCAAATGGATGGAATTGCGACAAAATCGGGACCAAGTCATTATTCAAACGAAAGGCTGCCACCCAGTGCGCGGCGCACTAGATGTACCACGTGTGACACCAGAAGCAATCCATGAAGATATTTCGACAAGTTTAGAAATGCTTCGAACAGATCATGTAGAACTTTTTGCGCTTCATCGCGATGATGAATCTGTCCCAGTCGGCCCATTAATGGAAGCTTTGCATAAAGAAGTTGAAGATGGCCGTGTCTATGCAATAGGTGTTTCCAATTGGGAGCTAGCACGAATCATTCAGGCGAATGAATATGCGAAAACACACGGTTTGACGCCGCTTAGCTTTAATAGCCCAAATTTAAGCTTGCCAAAAGTTAATCGTCCGCGCTGGGAGGACTGCGTCTCGGCAGATGATGCGATGATAAAATGGCATGAGCAGACGGATTTGCCGCTCTTTTCTTGGTCGAGTCAGGCGGGAGGATTCTTCTCAGGTAGATTCACGAGAGACAATTTGGAAGACAGTGAAATGGTCGAAGTTTACTACAGCGAAAAGAACTGGGAACGCTTTGCACGAGCGAAAGAACTCGCGCGGGAAAAAGGTGTGACACCGATTCAAATTTCACTCGCCTACGTCTTACATCAATCATTCCCGACAGCAGCGGTCATCGGTCCAGAAACAGCGAACGAACTGAATTCTTCCATCGAAGCAGCAAGCATTCACTTAACTCAAACAGAAGTTGACTGGCTCGATTTAAGGAGGAGTAACCGATGAGCTTTCACGATAAAATCGCAATTCAGCTATATTCTGTTCGAAAAGAAATGGAAGCAGATTTGGAAGGAACACTTCGCCGCGTGAGCGAACTAGGCGTAAAAAACGTTCAGCTTGACGGCATGCGTGGAAACCCGCCGCTTGAAGTGGCTAGACTGCTTAAAAAGTACAACCTAAACGTTGTTGGCATGCATATTAAACATGATCGCTTCTTTAGCGATTTAGACGGCATTATTTACGAAGCCTGCCTATTTGATTGTAAAACAATTTATGATAAATACATCGAAGAAGAAGACCAAAATGAAGCGGGATACCGGAAAACAAAACGTGCTCTACTAGACGTAGCGTATAAACTGGCGCCGTTAGGATTTCGAGTAGGCCTTCACAATCCCGAATACGATTTTAAAACGAAAATTGCTGGGCGAATGATGATGGATTTCATTACCGATCCTGAAGCGGGCGTTTCAATTTATGCGGAACCAGACACATACTGGATTTCTGCGTCCAATGTGGATCCGGTCGAATATATTAAGCGCTATTCCGGGCGAGCCCCAATTGTTCACATGAAAGATTATATCCCTGGCTTTGAGATGACAGATATGGATAATAATTTAACAGAAATCGGTTTTGGCTCCGTCGATTTTAAAAGCATCATCGAATGGGGCGAACAAAACGGCGTTGAATTTTATTGCATCGAACAAGATCGCAGTAAAATGGATATGTTTGACAGTTTAGCAACTAGCATGAAGGCTTTAAAAGCTATTCAAATTTAAATAGGAGCGCGCGCATGAAGGTTTTCCTTGTAGTGCGCGTGTTTTTGTCATTTCTGTGAATATTTTTCTATATTAATTTTAAAAAATAAAAGATGATATTGTAATTTCAAGCGAGATATGAAAAAATGAAAGAGATTGTAGCGGAAGGGGATGACTATGGAAAACGCACACAAATTTCAAGTGAATTTAGGTGGAATGATTGATATTCTTTCCAACCATTTATACGATTCAAAAGATGTTTATATTCGCGAGTTATTACAAAATGCAACAGATGCAATCCGCGCACGAAAAAAAATTACGCCTGATTTTGCAGGGGAAATTCATGTTGAACTGGCAGGTGAAACCATCGTATTTTCCGATAATGGGATTGGTTTGACAGAAGACGAAGTACACACTTTTCTTGCGACAATCGCTAATTCTTCCAAAGGTTTGAAGACATTTCAGCCAGGTGAGAACGATTATATTGGCCGATTTGGCATTGGCTTGTTATCTTGCTTTATTGTTAGCACGGAAATCGTGATGATTACAACTTCTGCTAAAAATGGTGAAACAACAGAGTGGCGTGGTAATGCAGATGGAACTTATAAGGTAAAACGGTTAGAAGCTGATGAGCGTGAGCCCGGCACCATTGTGTATTTACGAAAAGCAGCCGAAATTCTTTTAGAAGAAAGTTGTTTTGAACAAATAACGCTACAAGAAACACTTGAAAAATACGGAGCTGCTATTGAAATTCCGATTTTTGCAGGAGCTGATACGGCGCTAAATGGTTGGACGAAAGACTTTGCGGAAAAGAAAACTTTGTTTGCGAAATCAGACGAGGAAATTTTAGCTTTCGGGCAGAAAATTTTAAAACAAGATTTTCATGATTATTTCTTTTTGGAAAACGAGACGGGGAATACATTTGGCATCGCCTATATTATCCCCTATGCGGTTCAAATGTCGGCGCAAAATGCGCATACGGTCTTTTTAAATCGCATGTTTGTGACGAGTCAAATGGCTGATATTCTACCTAAATGGGCCTTCTTCACCAAAGCCATTTTGTTCACTACTGAACTACAACCGGTTGCTTCACGTGAAAATTTCTATAAAAATACCCATCTAAGTCAAACTGCAAATGCACTTGGTGAGGCACTCAAAAATGGCTTGAAGCAATTGCCAGCGCATACGTTAGAACGTGTTATCGCTACGCATTACCTCGCATTTAAAGCCGTTTCAACGGAAGATTCTGACCTTTTGACTTTTATTTATCCGTATTTGCCGTTTCGGACGCTTGACGGGGAAGAGACTTTCGGAGACTTGATGAAGCAATCAGAAACCATTTACTATACACATTCTGTCGATGATTTCCGTCAAATTCGTGATTTAGCCAGAAGCCACGGGCTGACATTAATCAACGGAGGCTATACGTATGACGCCGCACTGCTTTCACATTTAAGGCACTTTTTGCCAAGCGGGATTCAATTAGAGGCGATCGAACCCGAACAGCTAACGGAAAATTTGCTCATGCCGCCCGCTCACTTTATTCAAAAATCTCAGGGGCTTTTGGATAAAATAAATGGGATAATGCAGGAATACGAGGTAGAAATAGAAATACGGGAGTTCATGCCTAGCAATCTGCCGATGGTTTTTATTAATCCGGTCGTCACACAGACGCATAAAGAGCTTGAGCGTGCAGCGGAAGAAAGCAATCCACTTTTTAGTGAACTTTTAAATAATATTAAAAGTGATGAGGAAGTGCCATTTACGAAACTGTTTTTAAACTATGCGAATCCGCTAATTCAAAAGCTTTTTAACGAGGAAAAATCGCTAGCATCACTAACCGCTATTTTTAAAATGTTGTATATCCAGTCCTTGCTTTTAGGGCACTATCCGCTAAAACGGAAGGAAATGGAACTAATGAACACGAACTACTTAGAAATTCTAGATATGTTATAGGAGGGGAAAAATGGATTATTATGATGAGCTTGAAAAAGCATATGAAGTAGGGGTTGAAAGTAAAGAGGCACTCCCCATTTTAGAACGAGTCATTATGACGGCTGATGCTAATCATGATGTGTCAATCGGCATTGAAGCGCGCGATTTATTTGTTGAAGCGGCCGTTTTTAACGGTGAGTCGGTGAAACTCTTGCAGGCGTTTAGCTGGCTTGTGAAACAATACGAGGATGGAAATCAAGAGGTGAACACGTTTGACTTGCTTTGGAAGTATAAATGGGTTGGCGAAGAGATTCCCTACTTTGACGCGATTTCAAAACAGCAAATTGAAGCACTATTAAATGATATGAAGACGAAGTTTGAAGAAAATAATTATTCGCTACAACCTTACTACAAGGTGAAGACGCTTGTTGCCATTTATATGGGCGACAAACAAGTGGCAGAAGAATTTTTTGAGAAGTGGCAACATACAAAAGGCGACTATATGAGTGACTGCGCGGCGTGTGAAACGCATGAAAAAGCGCACTATTATGTTTTTATGGGTAAATATGCAGAGGCTATAAAAACGGCGAAACCAATTTTAAATGGAAGACAGAGATGCGCGGAAGTGCCACATTTAACTTATGGAATCATGTCAAAAGCGTTCTTAGAGTTAAATGAGGTTGAAAAAGCGAAAGAGTGCATAGATGCTGGCTATCCACTAGTGAAAGGTGAACCAGGTCTGCTCTTTTCGCTAGCAAGTCTAATCACAACTAGTATTAAACTCGGCGAAACCGACAGAGCATTAAACATGTTTGAGGAAAATGAGCATCTCGTTTGGGGTCGCGAAAATAATTTAAATAATTTCCTAGTGCTTCTAGCAATCTACCCGTTACTAGATGACGCAGAAAAGCGGGCACAAATTGCTGCTCAAGCTCGGAAATTCGATGAAAGAAATGGAAATACGTATTTCCAAGACCAACTTTGAGCCTAATTCCCCTGTTCTGAAGAGAGCAGGGGAATTGTGAATTTAGACAGAAAAAACTTGACACAAAACCCGGCAAGTGTTATTATATTCGAGGTGCCTCACCTATAGAGGTCTTGAAATAATGAATGTTGTAGTGCACATCTACAGCAGTTTTATTTTTTCGAAAAAATGAACCACCTGGATGTGTGGAACTACTAAACCGAGAAAGGAGGAACCTATCCAATGCCTACTATTAACCAATTAGTTCGCAAACCGCGTCAATCTAAATCTAAGAAATCTGACTCTCCAGCACTTAACAAAGGGCTAAACACTTTCAAGCGTGAACTTACTAACGTGAATTCGCCGCAAAAACGTGGTGTTTGTACTCGTGTTGGTACAATGACTCCAAAGAAACCTAACTCCGCGCTTCGTAAATATGCTCGTGTGCGCTTAAGTAACGGTATTGAAGTAACGGCTTATATCCCAGGTATCGGACACAACTTACAAGAGCACAGTGTTGTTCTTATTCGTGGTGGACGTGTAAAAGATTTACCAGGGGTACGTTATCATATCGTACGTGGTGCTCTTGACACTGCTGGTGTTGAAAATAGAGGACAAAGCCGTTCTAAATATGGAACGAAAAAACCTAAAGCAAGCAAATAATTCTTAAAATTTTATCCTTATGAAAGGAGGATATCCAATGCCTCGTAAAGGTCCTGTTGCTAAACGTGACGTGTTGCCAGATCCTATTTATAATTCGAAATTGGTAACTCGCTTAATTAATAAAATGATGGTTGATGGTAAACGTGGAAAATCCCAAGCGATTTTATACGCTGCTTTTGACATTATTAAAGAAGAAACTGGTAATGATCCAATGGAAGTTTTTGATCAAGCGATTAAAAATATCATGCCTGTTCTTGAAGTAAAAGCTCGTCGTGTCGGTGGTGCAAACTATCAGGTTCCAATCGAAGTACGTCCAGATCGTCGTACAACGCTTGGTCTTCGTTGGTTAGTAAACTATGCACGTCTTCGTGGTGAAAGAACGATGGAACTTCGTCTTGCGCGCGAAATTATGGATGCTGCTAACAATACGGGTGCTTCCGTTAAGAAACGTGAAGATACTCATAAAATGGCAGATGCAAACAGAGCATTCGCTCACTATCGTTGGTAATAATCATTTTTATCAATATAAATTAAACTCGAAAAGGCTAATCGCCTAAAAACGTTTTATGGAAGGAGAAAGAAAACATGGCAAGAGAGTTCTCCTTAGAAAAGACTCGTAATATTGGTATTATGGCGCACATCGATGCGGGTAAAACTACTACTACTGAGCGTATTCTTTTCTATACAGGGCGTATTCACAAAATTGGTGAAACGCATGAAGGTGCCTCCCAAATGGACTGGATGGAGCAAGAGCAAGAACGTGGTATCACAATCACTTCTGCTGCGACAACAGCTCAGTGGAATGGCTACCGCGTAAATATCATTGATACACCTGGACACGTAGACTTCACAGTTGAAGTTGAACGTTCGCTTCGTGTACTTGATGGTGCTGTTGCGGTTCTAGATGCACAATCTGGTGTAGAACCACAAACAGAAACAGTTTGGCGTCAAGCTACTACTTACGGGGTTCCTCGTGTAGTATTCGTCAACAAAATGGATAAAATTGGTGCAGATTTCTTGTATTCTGTAGGCACTTTACATGATCGTCTTGATGCAAATGCACATCCAATTCAATTACCAATTGGTGCTGAGGATACTTTCACTGGTATCATCGATTTAATTGAAATGAATGCACTATACTATGAAGACGATTTAGGCAACGATCCTCATATTAAAGAAATTCCTGAAGATATGAAAGATCTTGCTGAAGAATATCATGGTAAACTAATCGAGGCAGTTGCTGAACTTGATGAAGAACTTATGATGAAATATCTTGAAGGTGAAGAAATTACGAAAGATGAGCTTAAAGCGGCAATCCGTAAAGGAACACTTGCAGTTGAGTTTTATCCAGTAGTATGTGGTACAGCGTTCAAAAACAAAGGTGTTCAACCAATGCTTGATGCTGTTATCGATTACCTTCCAGCGCCAACTGACGTTCCTTCTATCAAAGGTATTTTACCTGATGGTGAAGAATCTGAACGTCATGCTAGTGACGAGGAACCATTCTCTTCTCTAGCATTTAAAGTTATGACTGACCCTTATGTAGGTCGTTTAACTTTCTTCCGCGTTTACTCTGGTACTTTGAACTCTGGTTCTTACGTACAAAACTCAACAAAAGGTAAACGTGAACGTGTAGGTCGTATCTTGCAAATGCACGCCAATCACCGTGAGGAAATCGATATCGTTTACTCTGGTGACATCGCTGCTGCTGTAGGTCTTAAAGACACTACAACTGGGGACACTCTATGTGATGAAAAGAACCAAATTATCTTAGAATCTATGGAATTCCCAGAACCAGTTATCTCGGTTGCGATTGAGCCTAAATCAAAAGCTGACCAAGATAAAATGGGTCAGGCTCTTGCTAAATTAGCAGAGGAAGATCCAACTTTCCGTACTGAAACAAATACGGAAACTGGGCAAACTATCATCTCTGGTATGGGTGAACTTCACTTGGATATCCTAGTTGACCGTATGAAACGTGAATTCCGCGTTGAGGCTAACGTAGGTGCCCCACAAGTATCTTATCGTGAAACATTCCGCACATCAGCACAAGTCGAAGGTAAATTCGTTCGTCAATCTGGTGGTCGTGGTCAATATGGTCACGTTTGGATCGAGTTCGCTCCTAACGAAGAAGGTAAAGGTTTTGAATTTGAAAATGCAATTGTCGGTGGGGTTGTTCCACGTGAATACATTCCAGCTGTTCAAGCAGGTCTTGAAGGCGCACTAGATAATGGTGTACTTGCAGGCTATCCGCTAATTGATATCAAAGCAAAACTTTATGATGGATCTTACCATGACGTTGACTCCAACGAAATGGCATTTAAAGTAGCTGCAAGCATGGCGCTTCGTAACGCTGCTAAAAAATGTGATCCAGTTATTTTAGAACCAATCATGTCTGTTGAAGTTGTTATCCCAGAAGAATATCTTGGTGATATTATGGGTAACATTACAAGCCGTCGTGGACGTGTAGATGGTATGGAAGCTCGCGGAAACGCTCAAGTTGTTCGTGCTTTCGTTCCACTTGCTGAAATGTTCGGTTATGCAACTGACTTACGTTCTGCAACTCAAGGTCGTGGTACTTACACAATGCAATTTGATCACTACGAAGAAGTTCCTAAATCTATTGCAGAAGACATTATCAAGAAAAACGGTGGAAACAAAGACGAAGATTAATCTCTTCTGATTTAACGCAATGAATTGCATTTTTGCTCAATTTCTTGTATAACATTAGTTAGAAGTATCTACTAAATGAATTTCATTTAGTGACTTAAATATCATTTTTTCAAACATTGAGGAGGATTTTATAAAATGGCAAAAGAAAAATTTGACCGCTCTAAACCCCATGTTAACGTTGGTACAATTGGACACGTCGATCATGGTAAAACTACTTTAACAGCAGCTATCACTACTGTTTTATCTAAAAAAGGTTTTGCACAAGCTTCTGCATATGACCAAATTGATGGTGCTCCAGAAGAACGCGAACGTGGAATCACAATCTCTACAGCACACGTAGAGTACGAAACTGAAAACCGTCACTATGCACACGTTGACTGCCCAGGACATGCTGACTATGTTAAAAACATGATCACTGGTGCTGCACAAATGGACGGTGGTATCTTAGTAGTATCTGCTGCTGATGGTCCAATGCCACAAACTCGTGAGCATATCTTACTTTCTCGTCAAGTAGGTGTTCCTTACATCGTTGTATTCTTAAACAAATGCGACATGGTTGATGATGAAGAATTATTAGAATTAGTTGAAATGGAAGTTCGTGATCTATTATCTGAATACGAATTCCCTGGTGATGACATTCCTGTAATTAAAGGTTCTGCTCTTAAAGCTCTTGAAGGTGACGCAGCTTGGGAAGAAAAAATCTACGAATTAATGGATGCAGTAGATTCTTATATCCCAACTCCAGAACGTGATAAAGCTAAACCATTCATGATGCCAGTTGAGGATGTATTCTCTATCACTGGTCGTGGTACAGTTGCAACTGGACGTGTTGAGCGTGGTGAAGTTCGTGTTGGTGATGAAATCGAAATCATCGGTATCGAAACTGAAACTTCCAAAACAACTGTTACAGGTGTAGAAATGTTCCGTAAGCTTCTTGATTATGCTGAAGCTGGCGACAACATTGGTGCATTACTTCGTGGTGTTGCACGTGAAGATATTCAACGTGGTCAAGTTTTAGCTAAACCAGGTTCGATTACTCCACACACTAACTTTAAAGCTGAAACTTATGTTTTATCTAAAGAAGAAGGTGGACGTCATACTCCATTCTTCAACAACTACCGTCCACAATTCTATTTCCGTACAACTGACGTAACTGGTATTGTTACTTTACCAGAAGGTACTGAAATGGTTATGCCTGGCGATAACGTAGAATTAACTGTTGAATTAATCGCGCCAATCGCGATTGAAGATGGTACTAAATTCTCTATCCGTGAAGGTGGACGTACTGTAGGCGCTGGCGTTGTTTCCAGCATCCAAAAATAATTAATCGTTATTTCAAAACCAACAGGACTTTTTGTTCTGTTGGTTTTTTTGTGCATAAAATAAAAGCAGCAGGCATATATAATGCTTGCTGCTTTTTTGATATAATAGAGAAAAAATAAAGGAGTTGCAGCAATTTGGAAAGAGAACAAAGCTATGTAGACGGACTGACACAATTACTTTTAGAAAATTATGAGCTTGTTCGGACAAGTAAAGTAAACTTTGTTGATAAGCGAATCCGTTTTTTAATTGCTAGACTATTTACTGGGAAAAATGAAGTGATTGACCCAAAGCGTTTTTTTGAGTTAAATGGTTTAATCAAAAGTGAACTAGGTTTTTTTACAAGTTTAAACGGGAATGTTCGCGCGTCACTTTCAGGGCTTTTACTGGCTGATGGATTAGAGGATACCGCAGTTGTAAAACAACTAATTAGAAATTACCGAGAACTTGTTGATGTGAAATTTAGTCGATCAGAGTTTACTTATTTTGCAGCATATTTACTTTTAAAGCAAGAAAATCAAGATGTGCCAGAAATAGCAAAACGGGCAAAAGAAATTCATAAATGCTTAAAGAAATTTCATCCGTTTTTAACGGGAGCAGAAGATGCCACCTCAAGCGTTATGCTTGCTACACTAGACGCTAAGCTTTCGCCTCAAGAGATTGCTGATATTGTGGAATTTTATTTTCAAGAGTTTGCAGACCTTGATTTTCATAAAAACAATGGTTTACAAGCACTAGCAGCCACTTCGGCACTCCTTTATGGAAAAAAAGACCGGACTTTTGTTGCGCGTGTTAGGTCGCTTCTAAACGAACTAGATAAAAATGACATGAAAGTAAAGGAATTATACTATAATACAATTGGAATTTTGGCCTATGTTTTAGATGGGAATAAACTAGATTCTCGTTTTTTTGAATTAGTAACAGGACTTAGTGAATTACGAGGCTTGAAATTTTTAGGAAAGACCTTTACAACAGCTTTAGCGATGAGTTTATATACAGAAGAAATTACGGGGCAAATGAATCAAGAGCAAGTGGAAAACTTGATGGTAAGTGTGCATGTGCTTATTGCTATGGAACAAGCGGGTGCAGTAGCCGCGACAGCCGCAGCAAGTGCCGCTGCAGCCAGCAGTTCGTAAAGTTTATTTTTTACGGGAATGGACAATAAAAGACAGCAAGGAGATAGTCTATTACTTTTTCGCTGTCTTTTATTGTATCGAGTAAGTGAACTGAGATAAAATCGTTTCATTAAGAATGCCACTTCCTCGTGAAAGAGGGGAATTCAATGGAAAAAATTGAAGTGACGTTCGTTACGAAATTTATATGAAAATAGTGCAATAAAAAAGAGCCTGGAGGCTCTTTTTTACTTACCAGTCCATTCGTCGTTGGAGTGCGCTGGCTTGCTACTTGTACTTAAAACATAGGTTTTTAAAAAACTAGCAGGTGCTTTTTGCCATAATGGAAGACCACTTGATTTAGGCGGCGCTACGCCGGCAAAGTAAGATAAGTTATTAAGTGCCATCGTATCAGCCATTTTTTCCTTTTCAAGAGTGGTATAGTCTTCAAAATCATCACTCGTAGTAAGGTCCTCCATCGCTTTTCCGTAGCCATTCAAATAAAATTGATCATAATCTTTTTTATTAAAAGAAGCGAATTTGGCGTCAGTAAGTCCATTTTTTTTCGCGTATGCCTCCAAATTTACTTTCCCCGTCTGATAACGAAAAAGAGCGTTTTCCCCCGTATAAGTGATTTTTCCATATTTGTGAGGGTAAACAGAGAGCGCATTCGTTGTAATATCGGTGAGAGAGCCTTTTGTAGCAATGTTTTGCGTATGAATATGACCACTCAAGGCGAAAGTGAAGTTTGCTTTTTTAAAAGTGTTTTGGACATCTTCAGCGTAATTAATGGTGTAGCCTTGCCTTAGAACCTCGCTATGGTCGAGTAAATTATGGTGCATGACGGGAATAACTTTAACGCCATTTTCTTTTGCTAAAGCGGCAGCCTCAGAAATCCACTCAAGCGTTCCAGTTGTGAGCCCGCCGTCTGTTTGCGGAGAACCAAGCTGCATATTACTCTTATAATGATTAGTATCAAGCATAAGGAGCCAAACGTCCTTTGACGCGGGTGCTAGGTAGCTAAGTGAAAATTTATCTTTTGAAATGGCTTCTTTTAGGCCGAAATCTTCATAAATTTTGGCGAAATCTTGTTCCGTAATGCTTTCCGTTTTATATTGCTCATCTGCTTTGAAACTTCTCGCCCAAGGATTATTAATATCATGGTTGCCTGGAATCACATAGACATCAGTGCCCGTTTTTTCAATGTTTTTTAGCTTTTTAGCTAAATTTTCATGGCTTTTTCGTTCACCATTATTCGTTAAATCGCCACTTAAAATTAAAATATCCGTTTTATCTTGCTTGACATTAGCTAAGAAAGCATCTGTCATTTCATCGCTTACTTGGAGGGCTTTCCCGTCTCCTGATGCCACATAGGTATTGAATGCTGGACCAAAATCCGTTAGTTCTGGTGCCAAATAATGAATATCTGTCGCCACTTGAATAGAAATATCCGTTTTATTTTTAATCGGATGAATGGTTTGTTTTGCCTCGCTAGATGAACATGCAGCAAGGTAAGCGCATGCGCTAAGTAACAATATAATCAGTGTAAAACGTTTCATGCAACTTCCTCCTTTGATAAAATATTCACAAGCACATTTGTGCAGAAAAATTAAATTTTCCGCGTAAGGATTTCATTTGTAAGGCGCCCAAGAATTTCTTTGTAACCACCCTCAGGCAATTTCGAAATTTCTTTTTGAGCCTTTTTCGTGTATTTCTGTGCCAAATCAAACGCTTTTTCAACGCCCTTGTGTTTTTCGATTAATTCAAGGAGCATCTTTAAATCGTCATCCGTCATCGCTTCTTTTTTAGAAAGTAAAGGTTCAAACTCACTTTTTTGTCCGCGCATTGCATAAATAAGCGGTAGCGAATAAACGCCTTGCAAGACATCGTTCAAGACAGGTTTTCCAAGTCCCGCATCTGAACTCGTATAATCCAAAACATCATCAATAATTTGGAAAGCCATTCCCAAATAATGCCCGATATTCCAAGCTTTCATCGCCATCTTTCGCGAGGCCTTACTCGCCGTCGCGCCAGAATAGCAACTAAGCGCAAAAAGTTGTGCCGTTTTCCCAGATATCCGCGACAAATACGCCTTCACCGACACGTCAAGATTGTAGCGCATCCGCATTTGGTCCAGCTCACCCATTAAAATCTTCTCGATATTGCGACTGCTAAACTCAATATTTTGTAGCGACTCAGAGTGTTTTGACAAAATTTTGAAACAAACCGTAAATAAATAATCGCCAGTATAAACCGCGTAATGGTTCCCGTAGCGAGAATGAATCGTAGGCTCCCCGCGTCTAAGTGGCGATTCGTCTACCACGTCATCGTGAATGAGCGTAGCCATATGTAAAACTTCAAGAGCTGCCGCAATCGAAATCGCCCGTTCGCGCTCATAATCTGGCCCGATCTCTGCCATCAAAAGCGCATATGCTGGACGAAGTAATTTGCCACCTGCATGAATGAGCGACTGTACATTTTGGTTCACACGCTTATCGCGAATTTGAATATTTTTTTCAATTGTAGTTAACACATCTTTTAAATCAGTTTTTAAATCTGGGTACGAAGCCCACATGGAATGAAGTTGCATCATGAAACTCCTTTTTTATTTATTAAAGCCTGTTCTTTCTTGGCATCGAAAAACGTGCGTAATGTTTGTACGTTCTGAAGTAAATAGTTCGCTGCAATCCCAATTGCAATCCCAGATAAAATCCCGATAAACGAAAGGACAGGTAAGTAGAGCATAACGTTCCAAGATCCAGCAATCCAGCTTGCCACAACAAGTTGACCAACATTATGCAAAATTCCGCCTGTCGTACTCACACCAATAATACTGACTCGTTTTGGCCCGAGCTTCTGCACCGCCCACATACCAACAAAACTAAGTAAAGCTCCCGCCGCGCTGTATAAAAACGTCGAAATTGTCCCACCTAAAAGTGTTGAAAGCACAAGCCTGATACAGACAATCATAAAAGCATCTTTCGTTGATAACGTATATAAAGAAATACACGTTATAATATTTGATAACCCCAGTTTAGCACCAGGCGCAAAAGCGAATGGGAAGGGGATAGCTCGTTCTAGCAAGCTAATGACAACCGCCTGAGCCGCCAAAAGCGCTATATAAACTAGACGTTTATTTTTAGTCATCAACATTCACAATCCTTTTTTTATAAAAATTAAGAAGAAATAATCATATCGTCATCGTTTGATGTCCCGTCAGTCGCTTTGACCTCAATAACAACTTTATGCGGCAAGCAAACAATCGTTTCGCCAAGCTTTCCGACCGCGCCAGTGCGAACGCAAACTTGATCCCCGCAATTTGCCTTACTAATCCTGATTTTTTCATCCTTAACTTCAATTGTATTGTAGTCGCCATCCTCTTGTGTAATTGTAAAAGTATCCGTTCCAGAGTGCCCCGTCAAATCAACGCGCTTATATTCCTTCCCGTCAACTGTAATAACTGCGACAAGCGTCTTATCCGCCCCGTCATCTGGCGCATTTGCTTGTACATAAGAAAAAATAGCTAGAGGCAGAAAAGAGAGCAGACTAAGCGTAATAACGATGATAACATCAAAGCGCCGAATCATTTTTAAATATGGTTTCACATCTTTGCCCCCTCTAAACATTTTTTCTAACCTTATTGTAAAGGATTTTGCATAAAAAATATACCTTAAATGAAAAGAAAAGATAAGCGAAAGGACGAGCCTCTCGCTTATCTCGAAATTGTATCGTTATTTGCCTGAATCGCGGTAAATAGCGCGAGGTTTACCATACCACCAGTGGCCAAGGTGTTTTTGGAACCAAGGAACAACCCAGTAGTCTAAACCGAATGTGCGGCCAGCACCGTTTAACATAGCAATAGAAGCAGGTAGTGCCCAGAATTTGTCCCAACCAAGCATAGCGCTTAATGTGAACATTGCTAGGAAACCAATACTTCCTGCGCTTGCTAACCAAGTGAACAGACCCACAACAAGTGCAAGACCGATAGCCAATTCCACGAAAGGAACAACTTTTTGCATAAATACAGCTACGTCTTGATTTGGCATAATAATTTTCATAATCCATTCAAACCAACCAGGCATGTGGCTGAAAATTGGTGTTGTAACGTTTTGCGCCGCATCACCCGCTGCATCACCAGCAGCTTGGCTTGCGCCAGACGTTGCCGCAGTTTGCAACCAAGAGAATGGCATTTTCGATGTTTCAGCAGTTAACCAAGAATCAGGACCCAATCCTTGGAATAATGGTTTTAAGTTTGTAAGACTAACTTTATCCCATGTGCTTTCACCATAAATTTTTGCAAGTGCTTCATCAACCCAGAACCAGCCAAGATAAATACGTAGTGGCAAGCTCCAAAGTACATTTCCATAACGGGAAGTCCAGCCGCGGAAAATGTTACGGTGGTCGCGAATATGGAAGAACTCATGGACGATATACTGCCACATATAGTAACCACTGCGAATTCCGAAGAAGTAGTACAAGTTTACCATGTGTTTCATAAAGATAGCGAACCAACCAGATAAATGCATGCTACCTAGATGGGCAACACCATACTTAGCGCCAATGGAAACCATGACACCATGATATTTCCCGTGGAAAGCTTCTTTTTGTCCGCCGCTGATTTCAGCAATAATGCTTTTTGCAGCAGTCATACCTGTTTGTTCGGCAGCTTCAACGATTTGAGGAGTAGGTTTTCCTTCTTCATCTTCGAAGTAAGCTAGGTCACCGATAACATAAGTGTTTTCGAATTTTTCAGCTTCCATGTATTGGTTAACTTTAAGTCGTCCAGCACGAGCTGTTTCCATACCATAATCTTTAGTATCAGAGTTAGCACGAACACCCGCTGTCCAGATTAAAGTATGAGTTGGAAGTTCTTCGCCAGATTTTAAAATGATGCTTTCAGGTTTAACCTCAACAATAGCAGCTTCTTTAAGGATTTTTATGCCTTTTTTCACCATGTATTTTTCAGCTTTATCGGCATCACGGCGTTCAAGCATATTCAAAATTGTTGGAGCAGCCTCGACAACCATTAACTCAATTTCATCTTGGTCAATTTTGTTATCTTTTGCAAGACGGTCTTTCCATTCAAGCAATTCGCCGACCATTTCGATACCAGTGAAACCTGAACCACAAACGACAAAGCGAAGCATCGCTTTACGTTTTTCAACGTCTTGTTCGCGACTTGCTTTTGTTACAGTTTCTTCGATGTGTGTACGCAAACGAACAGAATTTTCCCAAGACCATAACGTGAAGCCATTTTCAGCAACACCAGGCGTCCCGAAATCATTTGGCTCTCCGCCCATACCTAATACAAGGTAATCAAACGGATAAGTGCCGTTTTCTGTCACAACCACTTTCTTGTCGTGGTCAACATTTGTCACATTGTCTGTAACAAGATTTACTTTCGTGCGATTGAATAAACGACGCAAGTCATACTGAATGGCTGTAGGTTCTACGCGCCCACCAGCAACCTCATGTAATTCAGTCATCATTGTATGGTACGAATGACGGTCGATAAGCGTGATTTTAACGTCTTTGTCTTTTTTGTACTTTTTCGCTAACTTCTTAGCTGCATGTACACCTGCATACCCTGCCCCTATTAGAACGATATTTTTTTCAGGCATATGCTTTCTCAACTCCTTGTTTATTTTTTCACAAAAATAGTATTAGTTCAATAACCAAAATATAGTAATAACCTAACATAGTGTAACAGAAAAGAGGGGGGATTGTCTACATAATATATAGGAATAAGAGCATAAAAAACAAAAATAGTTCTTTCTTATAAAAAAGCCAATTTTTATGGTTAAAAACTCCTCATTTTTTATAGGCGAAAGGTCTGTTTTGTTGTTTTTATACAATTAAATCTACAAAATTGAATAAAAAAATAAGCCGAACGTCATTTTTTGAAAATTTATGGAATTAAGTAATTTTAATAAACCTAGACAAACCTAGTACTTGATGTTATTATTTGTATGTATCGTGATATCGCTTTTGCAGTCTATCTTATATTGCTCGTGATATCACAAACATTTTAATCAAACCAAAAGGTGGGAGCAAATTATGAAATTGAAAAAAGTGGCAATGGGCCTTACGGTAGTTGTAGCGTCCAGTATGTTATTAGTAGCTTGTGGAAATGACAACAGTTCAGACAAAAAATCTAGTGAAGAACCTAAGCAAACTGAAACAAAGAAAACTGAAGCTAAAACTGACGGTACAATGACAGACGGCACTTACAAATTAGAAGAAAAAAATTATGATGATAAAGGCTGGAAAGCTTTTGCGTCAATCGAAGTAAAAGATGGTAAAATTACTAAAGCTAACTACGATTACAAAAATAAAGATGGCGAATTGAAATCTGAAGACGCTGACTATGAAAAAGCAATGAAAGATAAAGTAGGTACAGGTCCTCAAGAATACTTAAAACAATTAAGCGATTCATTAGTTAAATCACAATCAGCTTCTGGTGTAGATGTTGTAACAGGAGCAACTCATTCTTCTGAAACATTCATTAACTATGCGAACCAATTAATCCAAGCTGCACAAAAAGCTGATACAACTACTATTTCTATCAACAATGGTGCTGAATTGCAAGATGGTAAATACAATCTTGAAGAACAAAACTATTCACACGGATACCGCGCTGTTTTCGCTATGGAAGTTAAAGATGGTAAAATCGTAACTTCTGATTACAACTATGTAAACGAAGATGGTCAAAAGAAAACAGACGATGCTGATTATGAAAAGAACATGAAAGCAAAATCTGGTACTGGTCCACAAGAATACATCCCAGCATTAAACAAATCTTTAGTTGACAAACAAAGCCCAGCTGAAGTAGATACTGTTTCTGGTGCTACAAGTTCTTCTAACCAATTCAGAATTTATGCAGCACAACTTGAAAATGCAGCACAAAATGGCGACACTGATACAATTAAAGTTTACAATAAAGTAGAAGAAGAGTAAGATTAGCAATTAACTTAAAACACAGAACACCCTTAAAGTTTATGCGAACTTTAAGGGTGTTTTAATATAGCGCTTGAATAAAATTTACGCTATAGTGTAAGAAGCAATAGAAAAATTGAAAGGTGTTCGCGCATGAAGAAAATCTTTTTTTTAACAGGACTTATTTTTATTTTATTATTAAGTGCATGCTCAGAGGAAAAAGAACAGACCGAGTTGCTGGATCAGCCTTATTCGAAAACAGAATTTTTAATGGGAACGGTCGTTACATTAAAAGTCTACGATAAAGGAAAAGAAGAGGCGATTAATAAGAGCTTTGAGCGCGTTAAAAAGCTTGCCGCCGAAATTACAACGAGTGATGCAGGTAAGTCTGAAATTGATAAAGTCAATCAAAATGCAGGAATAAAGCCAGTTAAAGTTACGTCAGATATGTTCTATCTTGTTGAAGAAGGAATTAAATATAGTAAAGCATCTGATGGTGATTTTGATATTACGGTAGGGCCGTTAACAGATTTGTGGCACATTGGTTTTTCAGATGCAAAAAAACCAACAGAGGCTGAAATTCAGGCGGTTCTGCCGCTAATAGATTATAAGAAAGTAGAAATGAACGAAAAAAATCAAACAATTTATTTGCCGGAAAAAGGTATGGCGCTAGATTTAGGTGGTATTGCAAAAGGTTATATTGCTGATGAGGTAAACAAAGTCATGAAAGACGAGGGTGTAACGTCGGCAATTATTGATTTAGGTGGCAATATTTTTGTGCGCGGCAATAATCCAAAAGGCGATAACTGGACAATAGGTATTCAAAATCCATTTGAAGCTCGCGGGCAAACAATTGGGAAATTGCCGGGTTCGGATATTTCGGTCGTAACATCAGGGATTTATGAGCGCTATTTAGAAGTTGATGGAGTAAAATATCATCACATTTTAAGTCCATTTACAGGCTATCCGTGCAACAATGAACTTGCGGGCGTTAGTATCGTTTCGAAAAAATCAATTGATGGTGATGGACTCTCTACTGCTGTTTTCATGAAGGGCGTCAAAGGCGGTATGGAGTATGTCGATTCATTTCCGGATGTGGAAGCCATTTTTGTAACGAAAGATAAGAAAGTATATGTGACAGATGGCTTGAAAGATAAATTTGAACTTACTAATAAGGCGTTTAAAATGGCCGAGCTAGATGGGAAGGAGGGGGAATAATTGACGTTTCGGACGTTTTTAGAACTAGTTGAAATTCGTACGAAAATTGCAAGTGTATACCCATTTATGTTCGGGACACTGTATGTGCTTTATGAATATCAAGTATTCAACTGGCAAAATACAATTATTTTCTTCCTCGCGATGCTGATTTTTGATTTAACCACAACGGCGATTAATAATTATATGGACTACCGTAAAGCAACAAATAATCATGACTATGATTTCCGTAAAACAAGTAATATAATTGGGCAAAAGGAAATTCCGGAACTTACGGTCATCATTTTAATTTTTGCGATGTTTTTCATCGCAACTGGGCTAGGGGTTTGGCTTGTTTTTAGGACTGACTTGCTCGTTCTTTTGATTGGGTTCGTATGTTTTTGTATTGGTATTTTATATACGTTTGGTCCGGTGCCACTTTCGCGTATGCCACTTGGCGAAATTTTTTCTGGCGTGACAATGGGGTTTGGCATTTTTTTCCTCGCTGTCTATGTAAATGCGTTTGACGCGGGGATTGCGAACCTCGTCTGGCAAGGTGAGTGGATCAACATTCGCTTCAACCTGTTAGAAATCATTCAAATCGCTGTTGTTTCGCTTCCTTGTATCTTCACGATTGCAAATATCATGCTGGCAAATAACTTATGCGATCTCGATGAAGATATTCGTAACCATCGATACACACTCCCTTATTATATTGGAAGGAAAATGGGGGTTCTCTTGTTCAACGTGCTTTATTACGCGTCATTCTTAGCCGTAGTTGTAGCCGTTCTACTTGGATACTTGCACCCAGTCATGCTGCTCGCGCTTATTGTGATTCTACCAGTTTACAACAATTTGAAAAAATTCAATCAAGAGCAGGTGAAAGCGAAAACGTTTATTATTGGCATTAAAAATTTTGTGATGATTAACGCTTCGCTAACCGTCTTAATGGCGATTAGTGTTGGCATTGTTTACTTCACGCGTTAAAGGAGAGAGCGGAAATGATAGATAAGCTTATATTTGGTCGTTTTGTTCCAGGTCAGTCGCTCATCCATGCGTTAGATGCGCGAACAAAGCTACTAGCAGGATTTTATTTCATTGGTATTCTATTTTTAGCAAATAACATCCAAACTTATGCGCTCATGATTTTATTTACGCTCATGGTTATTATGATGACAGGTATCAAAATTAAAGTTTTTATAAAAGGTGTTAGACCACTTATTTGGCTGATTCTATTCACGGTAATGATGCAAATGCTTTTTACAAGTGGTGGTACGATTTATTTAGATTTTGGTCCATTCGTAATCTCTTCTTTTGGAATTCTAAATGGTGTTTACGTATTCATCCGTTTTACGCTTATCATCATTTTGTCTACAGCGATTACTTTAACTACAACGCCGATGGATTTAACGGATGCAATTGCGTATCTTTTACAACCTTTTAAATATGTTAAAATGCCTGTCCAAGATATCGCGCTCATGTTGTCTGTCGCTTTGCGTTTTATTCCAACGTTAATGGAAGAAACAGATAAAATTATGAAAGCCCAGCGTGCCCGCGGTGTCGAATTCGGTGAAGGGAATTTATTTGAACAAATGAAAGTAGTCGTCCCAATATTCATCCCATTGTTCGTCAGCTCGTTTAATCGGGCTGAGGAATTAGCGGATGCAATGGAAGTTCGTGGCTATCAGGGTGACAAAGAGAGGACGCGCTTTAAAATTCTCCACTTCCATTTAAATGATGTAATAGCATTATTTGTACTTATTCTATTAACTGCGATGCTAATTTTATTCCGAACTTAAAATCTAGGAATCTTCAAGGATGAAGATTCCTAGATTTTTTGCAAAAATTGCACTTTATATTAGACGTGATTGCGTCTCGTAAACTCATTAATAGAAGATAATACTTGTTTTTTTAAAACCCATGTCTTTCTTGTAATTGTTTGGTCTTATGCTTTTAAAAAATAAGATAGGAACGAACGCTTGTTTTTAAACTAAAGAGAAAGTCAAACTTTTTTCAAAAAGCGGTTGATTACAAGGGGCAACACGTGTATAATAGATAAAGTGCAAATGAGTAGGCATCCGTCTGCCCTTTTGTATGAGCACCCCTAATCTATTGGGGCGCAAGATGTGATGAAGTGGAAGGTTGCTGACACACCCGGCCGCTTTGCCATGGCGGGTACTCAGGTAATTTCTACGGAGAATGTCTATTTTAAAAGTAGGCGAGAAGGAGGGAAAATAATGGCAAAACAAAAAATTCGTATTCGTTTAAAAGCTTATGATCACCGTATTCTAGATCAATCGGCTGAGAAAATTGTGGAAACTGCGAAACGTTCTGGTGCTTCTGTATCTGGTCCGATTCCACTTCCAACAGAGAAATCTGTATACACAGTTTTACGTGCGGTTCACAAATACAAAGATTCGCGCGAACAATTCGAAATGCGTACGCATAAACGTTTAATCGACATCGTCAATCCAACACCACAAACTGTGGATAGCTTGATGCGTTTAGACTTGCCAAGCGGTGTAGATATCGAAATTAAACTATAATAAACTCTTGGGTAATTTTTGCCCGAAAAAAATCAACTATTAACAGGAGGTGTGACTCATGACCAAAGGAATCTTAGGTAGAAAAGTAGGGATGACTCAAGTTTTCACTGAAAATGGAGAATTAATTCCAGTAACGGTAATTGAAGCAGCTAATAACGTTGTACTTCAAAAGAAAACTGTTGAAACTGACGGCTACGAAGCGGTACAAATTGGCTTCGAAGACAAACGTGAAGTTTTATCAAACAAACCCGAAAAAGGTCATGTAGCAAAAGCCAATACTACTCCTAAGCGCTTCATTCGCGAATTCCGCGATGTTAACTTAGACGAGTATGAGATTGGTTCTGAAGTAAAAGTAGACGTATTCGCAGAAGGTGACATCATCGACGCGACCGGCGTATCAAAAGGTAAAGGGTTCCAAGGTGTAATTAAACGCCACGGACAATCTCGCGGGCCTATGGCTCACGGTTCTCGTTACCACCGTCGCCCTGGTTCAATGGGTCCTGTAGCGCCTAACCGTGTTTTCAAAAATAAACTTCTTCCAGGTCGTATGGGTGGAGATCAAATCACTATCCAAAACTTGGAAATCGTAAAAGTAGACGTAGAAAAGAACTTGCTTTTAATTAAAGGTAACGTTCCTGGTGCGAAAAAATCATTAGTTCAAATTAAAACTGCTATTAAAGCAAAATAATTTATTTGGAAAGGAGGACTAACGAATGCCAAAACTAAGCTTACTTAAACAAGATGGTTCTAAAGCTGGCGAAATTACATTAAATGATGCTGTCTTCGGTATCGAACCGAATGAAAAAGTAGTTGTTGATGTGATTTTGAGCCAACGAGCTTCCTTACGTCAAGGAACTCATAAAGTAAAAAATCGTTCTGAAGTACGTGGTGGTGGACGTAAACCATGGCGTCAAAAAGGTACTGGTCGTGCCCGTCAAGGCTCGATTCGTTCCCCGCAATGGCGCGGAGGTGGTGTCGTATTCGGCCCAACACCTCGTTCATATGCATACAAGTTACCAAAGAAAGTTCGCCGTTTAGCGGTTAAATCAATCCTATCTTCTAAAGTGAAAGACGAAAACGTTCTTGTACTTGAAAACTTAGCGTTTGATACACCTAAAACAAAAGATTTTGCGGCTTTCCTTAAAAATATCTCTGTAGATTCTAAAGCTTTAATTGTAGTTGCTGGAGAAAGCGAAAACGTAGAATTATCTGCACGCAACATCCAAGGCATTACAGTTATCCCAGCTGAAAGTATCTCAGTACTAGAAGTTGCTAGTCATGATAAATTAATCATCACTAAAGCAGCTGTTCAAAAGATAGAGGAGGTGCTTGCGTAATGGATGCACGCGACATCATTAAGCGCCCAGTCGTAACAGAGGAATCTACAAGTATTCTTGATGACAAGAAATATACTTTTGAAGTAGACACTCGAGCAACGAAATCTCAAATTAAACATGCGATTGAAGAAATTTTTGAAGTTGACGTTGTAAAAGTAAACGTTATGAACTACAAAGGTAAAAAGAAACGCATGGGTCGTTACGTTGGCTATACAAACAAACGTCGTAAAGCGATTGTTACACTTAGTGCTGACAGTAAAGAAATTCAACTTTTTGAAGTTTAAAACGAACGTTTAGAATAAAAAAATCTAACGAGGAGGGAAAAAAATGGCGATTAAAAAGTACAAACCTACCACAAATGGCCGCCGTCATATGACAAGTTCTGATTTTGCTGAGATTACAACTAGTACTCCAGAAAAATCTTTACTACGTCCTATGAAAAAGAAGGCTGGTCGTAACAACCAAGGTAAGTTAACTGTTCGTCATCACGGTGGCGGTCATAAACGTCAATACCGTGTGATCGATTTCAAACGTAATAAAGATGGCGTTCCAGGTCGTGTGGCAACAATCGAATACGATCCTAACCGCTCTGCAAATATTGCGTTAATCAACTACGCTGATGGAGAAAAACGCTACATCATCGCAGCAAAAGGTCTTGAAGTAGGCCAAACAATTCACTCTGGAGCAGAAGCAGACATTAAAGTCGGTAACGCTTTAGAACTCAAAGATATTCCAGTGGGTACAGTTATCCATAATATCGAATTAAAACCTGGTAAAGGTGGACAATTAGTTCGCTCTGCCGGCACAAGTGCACAAGTACTTGGTAAAGAAGGAAAATATGTTCTAATTCGTCTTAACTCTGGTGAAGTTCGCATGATTCTTGCTACTTGCCGTGCTACTATCGGTCAAGTTGGAAACGAACAACACGAACTTATCAACATCGGTAAGGCTGGACGTAGCCGTTGGTTAGGCAAACGCCCAACTGTACGTGGTTCCGTTATGAACCCTAACGATCACCCACACGGTGGTGGTGAAGGTAAAGCGCCAATCGGACGTAAATCTCCAATGTCACCATGGGGTAAACCAACTCTTGGTTACAAAACACGTAAGAAAAACAATAACTCCGATAAATTTATCGTACGTCGTCGTAAAGGTAAATAATATCTGGATTAATATGACTAAATTAAAGTTAGCAGGACAGCACGGAGAAATGCTCCGAGCTGCCTGACTATACGAAGGGAGGTTCCGTCATGGGTCGTAGTTTGAAAAAAGGACCTTTTGTCGATGATCACTTGATGAAGAAAGTGGAAGCTGCTAATGAAAGCGACAAAAAACAAGTTATTAAAACTTGGTCTCGTCGTTCCACAATCTTCCCAGTATTTGTAGGTCAAACAATCGCTGTATATGATGGACGTAAACACGTTCCTGTTTATATCCAAGAAGATATGGTAGGACATAAATTAGGTGAATTTGCACCAACTCGTACTTACCGTGGCCACGCGGCAGACGATAAGAAAACTAGACGATAATTCGAGAGGAGGCTATCTAAATGGCAAATGAAGTTACAAGCGCAAAAGCCGTTGCCAAAACGGTACGTATTGCTCCTCGTAAAGCGAGAATCGTTATTGATTTAATCCGAGGTAAGCAAGTAGGCGAAGCAATCGCAATTTTGAAGTTCACTCCAAAAGCGGCTTCACCAATTATTGAAAAAGTATTAAAATCTGCTATGGCTAACGCTGAGCACAATTATGATTTAGACGTGAATAGTTTAGTTGTATCTGAAGCTTTCGTAGATGAAGGTCCAACTCTTAAACGTTTCCGTCCACGTGCACAAGGTCGTGCAAGTGCAATTAATAAACGTACTAGCCACATCACAGTTGTGGTATCTGAAGTGAAGGAGGGATAACGTTGGGTCAAAAAGTACATCCAATAGGTATGCGTATCGGTGTCATTCGTGACTGGGATTCTAAATGGTACGCTGAAAAAGAATATGCGGACTTCTTACATGAAGATCTACGCATTCGTGATTTTATCGCAAAACGTCTTGCTGATGCTTCTGTTTCACGTGTTGAAATTGAACGTGCAGCTAATCGTGTAAACATTACAATTCACACTGCAAAACCTGGTATGGTAATTGGTAAAGGTGGTTCTGAAGTTGAAGCACTTCGTAAATCACTAAACGATTTAACAGGCAAACGCGTACACATCAATATCGTTGAAATTAAACGTGCTGATTTAGACGCTAAACTAGTTGCAGAAAATATTGCTAGACAACTTGAAGGTCGTGTTTCCTTCCGTCGTGCGCAAAAACAAGCAATTCAACGTACTATGCGTGCTGGAGCAAAAGGAATTAAGACTCAAGTATCTGGTCGTCTTGGCGGAGCTGATATTGCTCGTGCTGAACATTATAGCGAAGGAACAGTACCTCTTCATACATTGCGTGCAGATATTGACTACGCATGGGAAGAAGCTGACACAACTTACGGTAAATTAGGCGTTAAAGTTTGGATTTATCGCGGTGAAGTCCTTCCTACGAAGAAAAACAATGTGGAAGGAGGAAAATAATAATGTTAGTTCCAAAACGTGTTAAATATCGTCGTGAGTTTCGTGGTAACATGCGCGGACGTGCAAAAGGCGGAACTGAAGTAGCATTTGGTGAATATGGTCTTCAAGCAGTTGAAGCTTCTTGGATTACTAACCGCCAAATCGAAGCTGCTCGTATCGCTATGACTCGTTACATGAAACGTGGCGGTAAAGTTTGGATTAAAATTTTCCCTCATAAATCTTACACTTCTAAACCAATCGGGGTTCGGATGGGTAAAGGTAAAGGTGCTCCGGAAGGCTGGGTAAGCCCAGTTAAACGTGGCAAAATTATGTTCGAAATCGCAGGTGTTTCTGAAGAAGTTGCGCGTGAAGCGTTACGTCTAGCGTCACACAAACTGCCGGTCAAAACTAAGATCGTAAAACGTGAAGAAATTGGTGGTGAAGCAAATGAAAGCTAATGATATCCGTGAACTATCCACTACCGAAATCAAAGATCAAGAAAAAGCGCTAAAAGAAGAGCTTTTCAACCTGCGCTTTCAATTAGCTACAGGACAATTGGAAAACACTGCACGTATTAGAGAAGTACGTAAATCTATCGCGCGTATGAAAACAATTGTTAAAGAAAGAGAACTTGCTTAAAAAGAAAATCGTAAGGAGGTTTTAATGCATGACTGACCGTAATCAACGTAAAATTTATACAGGTCGCGTAGTATCCGACAAAATGGATAAAACAATCACTGTAGTAGTTGAAACATACAAAAAGCATGGCTTGTATGGTAAACGCGTTAAGTATTCGAAAAAGTTCAAAGCGCATGATGAAAATAACACTGCTAAAGCTGGCGATATCGTTCGCATCATGGAAACTCGCCCTCTATCCGCAACTAAACGCTTCCGTTTAATTGATGTAGTAGAAGAAGCAGTAATTATCTAACGTTTATTATAAAAATAAGAAATTATTTCTTACCCGTTATTCTGGAAGGAGGGTGTCCTAATGATTCAACAAGAAAGTCGTATGAAAGTGGCTGATAACTCTGGCGCGCGTGAAGTGCTAACTATTAAAGTGCTAGGTGGATCAGGACGCAAAACTGCTAACATTGGCGATGTTGTCGTGTGTACCGTTAAACAAGCAACACCAGGCGGCGTTGTCAAAAAAGGTGAAGTTGTTAAAGCAGTAATCGTTCGTACTAAGAGTGGAGCACGTCGTCAAGATGGTTCTTACATCAAATTTGATGAAAATGCATGTGTCATTATCCGTGATGATAAAAGTCCTCGTGGAACACGTATTTTTGGACCTGTTGCTCGCGAACTTCGTGAAAACAACTTTATGAAGATCGTTTCTTTAGCTCCAGAAGTTCTTTAAAAAACAAGTTTCAAACCAAGGAGGTGCTAAGACTAATGCATGTCAAAAAAGGTGATAAAGTACAAGTTATTACTGGTAAAGATAAAGGCAAATCCGGCAAAATCCTTGCTGCATTTCCAAAAAAAGATCGTGTAATTGTTGAAGGAATCAACATGGTGAAAAAACATACGAAACCTTCCAACATCAATCCACAAGGTGGAATCTTGAATGTTGAGGCACCAATTCACGTATCAAACGTAATGCTTATCGATCCTAAAACTGGCGAACCTACTCGTGTAGGCTATGAAGTAAAAGGCGATAAAAAAGTACGTGTAGCTAAAAAATCCGGTGAAGTAATCGATAAATAAGTATTTGAGGAAGGAGGCAACATTACATGAATCGCCTTAAAGATCGCTATCTTAAGGAAATTGTTCCTGCTATGATGAGCAAGTTTAACTATTCTTCCGTTATGGAAGTACCAAAAATTGAAAAAATCGTAATCAACACTGGTGTTGGTGACGCAGTAGCAAACGCTAAAGTTTTAGACAGTGCTGTTGAAGAATTAGCTTTAATCACTGGTCAAAAACCTGTAATCACAAAAGCAAAAAACTCTATCGCTGGTTTCCGTCTTCGTGAAGGAATGCCAATTGGCGCTAAAGTAACGCTTCGTGGTGAGCGTATGTATGATTTCTTAGACAAATTAATTACTGTTTCGCTTCCACGTGTACGTGACTTCCGTGGTGTTTCGAAAAAAGCTTTCGACGGCCGTGGAAACTATACGCTGGGTGTGAGAGAACAATTAATTTTCCCTGAAATTGATTATGATCAAGTGTCTAAAGTTCGAGGTATGGATGTAGTTATTGTTACAACTGCCAAAACTGATGAAGAATCCCGTGAGTTATTAACTCTAGCTGGAATGCCGTTTCAAAAATAATCAATAATTAAAAGTAGGGAGGCGAAAACGTGGCTAAAAAGTCAATGATCGCTAAGCAAAAACGCGAACCAAAATTCGCAGTTCAAGCGTATACTCGTTGCGAACGTTGTGGACGTCCACATTCCGTTATTCGCAAATTCAAATTATGCCGTATTTGTTTCCGTGAACTTGCCTATAAAGGTCAAATTCCCGGCGTAAAAAAAGCAAGCTGGTAAGTTAAAGTTTAAGGAAGGAGGGTAATTACACATGGTGATGACAGATCCAATTGCAGATTTTCTAACTCGTATCCGTAATGCGAACATGGTAAAGCATGATAAATTAGAATTACCTGCATCTAAAATCAAGAAAGAAATCGCTGAAATCTTGAAACGTGAAGGTTTTGTACGCGATGTTGAGTATATCGAAGACGACAAACAAGGTACTATCCGTGTTTTCTTAAAATATAGTCCGTCTGGCGAACGTGTAATCACTGGTTTGAAACGTATCAGTAAACCAGGTCTGCGTGTATACGCTAAATCAAATGAGGTGCCTAAAGTACTTAACGGTCTTGGTATCGCAATCGTATCAACTTCTCAAGGTGTTTTGACTGATAAAGAAGCTCGCGCTAAACAAGTTGGCGGAGAAGTTCTAGCATACGTTTGGTAAGAAATATATAACACAAGGAGGTGCGGAAAATGTCCCGTATCGGTAAAAAGCCTATTACAATTCCTGCCGGTGTAACTGTTACACTTGACGGAGCTAAGGCTACAGTTAAAGGTCCTAAAGGTGAACTCGTTAAAGAGTTTAATCCAGATATTAAAATTGATATTGAAGGAAGCGAAATTAACATTTCCCGTCCAACTGATAATAAAACTCATCGTGCTCTTCATGGTACGACTCGTGCAATCTTAAATAACATGGTTGTCGGAGTGTCTGAAGGCTACGAAAAAACTTTAGAATTAATCGGTGTCGGTTACCGTGCACAAAAGCAAGGTTCTAAACTTGTTCTTAATGTAGGTTACTCTCATCCAGTAGAATTCGAAGCGCCAAAAGGTGTAGAAATTGATGTTCCTGCAAATACGAAAATCATTGTTAAAGGCTTCAATAAAGAACACGTTGGTGAACTAGCTGCGAACATTCGCGCTGTGCGTCCGCCTGAACCATATAAAGGTAAAGGTATCCGCTATGAAGGTGAATATGTACGCCGCAAAGAAGGTAAAACTGGTAAATAATGCCGCATAGGCTATTTAGAGAAGAGGTGAGTCGTGTGATTACCAAAATCGACAAAAATAAAGTTCGTAAAAAAAGACATGCTCGTGTTCGTTCTAAAATTACTGGAACTGAAAGTCGTCCGCGTTTAAACGTTTTTCGTTCTAATAAAAATATTTATGCTCAATTAATTGACGATGTAAATGGCGTAACACTTGTAAGTGCATCGAATTTAGATAAAGATTTCGCATCTAGCGAATCAAAAGTTGATGCTGCTAGCAAAGTTGGCGAATTAGTCGCAAAACGTGCTTCTGAAAAAGGAATTTCTGCTGTTGTATTCGACCGCGGAGGCTACTTATATCATGGTCGCGTAAAAGCTCTTGCTGAAGCTGCTCGTGAAAACGGATTACAATTCTAATAAGAAGGAGGGAAACCTTGCATGGCTGAAATTATTGATGGAAACAAATTAGATTTAGAAGAACGCGTTGTTACAATCAACCGTGTTGCTAAAGTAGTTAAAGGTGGTCGTCGTTTCCGCTTCACAGCACTTGTTGTTGTTGGTGATAAAAACGGTCACGTGGGCTTCGGTACTGGTAAAGCACAAGAAGTTCCAGACGCTATTCGTAAAGCTGTTGAAGATGCGAAGAAAAACATGGTATTCGTACCAACTGTTGACACAACAATTCCGCATACAGTTGTAGGTCACTTCGGTGGAGGAGAAATCCTTCTTAAACCTGCAAGCGCCGGTTCTGGTGTAACTGCTGGTGGTCCTGTTCGTGCCGTACTTGAGCTTGCTGGTGTTGCAGATGTATCTTCCAAATCACTTGGATCAAATACACCTATTAACATGGTGCGTGCTACAATCGACGGTATTAAACAACTTAAAAAAGCTGAAGAAGTTGCAAAACTTCGCGGTAAAACTGTAGAAGAATTGCTAGGATAAGGAGGGAATTATCATTATGGCTAAATTAGAAATCACTCTAAAACGTAGCTTAATCGGTCGTCCCGAACCACAACGTAAAACTGTTCAAGCATTAGGTCTTGGTAAAACAAATTCCGTTGTCGTTAAAGAAGATAATCCTGCAATTCGTGGGATGATTAACAAAGTTAGTCATCTTCTGGACGTTAAAGAAGTTTAAGCGAAATTTTCAAATGTAATAAACTAGAATTAGGAGGAGGTGCTTGACATGAAACTACACGAACTTAAACCTGCTGAAGGTTCTCGCAAGGAGCGTAATCGTGTTGGTCGTGGTACAGGCTCTGGTAACGGTAAAACTTCCGGTCGTGGACATAAAGGGCAAAAAGCTCGTTCCGGCGGTGGTGTGCGTTTAGGTTTTGAAGGTGGACAACTTCCATTATTCCGCCGTATACCAAAACGTGGATTTACGAACATCAACCGTAAAGAATTTGCAGTTGTGAATTTAGATGTTTTAAATCGCTTTGAAGATGGTACAGAAGTAACACCAGAATTATTAATTGAAACTGGTGTTGTGCGTAATGCGAAATCTGGTATTAAGATTCTATCAAATGGATCTATCGAGAAAAAACTTACAGTGAAAGCAAATAAATTTTCCACAGCTGCTAAGGAAGCAATTGAAGCCGCTGGTGGGAAAACCGAGGTGATCTAATGTTTTCGACGTTAGTCAACTTCTTTAGAGTAGCTGATATCCGTAAAAAAATTCTTTTCACCATTGCAATGCTAATTATTTTCCGTATCGGAACATTCGTGCCCGTGCCTGGGGTGAATGCTGCTGCATTGCAACAAACGATGGAAGGCGGTATTTTTGGCTTTCTAAATACATTTAATGGTGGAGCATTAAAAAACTTCTCCGTTTTAGCAATGGGCGTTATGCCGTATATTACGGCGTCCATCATTGTTCAACTATTACAAATGGATGTTGTTCCTAAACTTACGGAATGGGCAAAACAAGGGGAAATGGGTCGTAAAAAACTCAACCAACTCACTCGTTATTTAACAATCATTTTAGGGTTAATAGAAGCATTTGGTATGGCTTACGGCTTTAACAGACTTTCTGGCTCTACTTTGATTTTTAATGCATCAATTCCGCAATACATTCTAATTGCGATTGTACTGATGACAGGTACAATGTTCCTAATGTGGTTAGGGGAACAAATTACAGTTAAAGGTGTGGGTAATGGAGTTTCCATTATTATCTTTGCTGGTATCGTTGCACGTATTCCTGATGGTGTTCGTCAAGTTTATGTACAACAAATCGAAGGTGCTGGAGATCAGCTTTTCCTTCACATTTTAGTTCTTGCTGGAATTGCATTAGCTGCACTTCTCATTGTAGTTGTGGTTATTTACTTCCAACAAGCTTTACGTAAAATCCCGATTCAATATTCAAAACGTGTTGCAGGCAACAAACAAGCTGGTGCTCAGGCGACTCACTTGCCACTTAAACTGAACTCTGCTGGGGTTATTCCGGTAATCTTTGCGAGTGCGTTTATTATTACACCGCAAACTATTCTTACTTTCTTTGATAGTAGCAATGAAGTTGTTGCTGTGCTTAAAAATGTTTTTGATTATACAAAACCAATCGGCATGATTTTATATGTAGCACTAATTATCGCATTCACTTATTTCTATGCTTTCATTCAAGTTAACCCTGAAAAAGTGGCTGACAATTTGAAAAAGCAAGGTGGATATATCCCTAGTAAACGCCCAGGTAGAGAAACACAAGCATATCTTACTTCGGTACTTTACCGTCTAACATTTGTTGGTGCGCTTTTCCTAGCGGCAGTTGCTGTAATTCCAACTATCGGTACGACCGCTTTTGGTCTTCCTCAAACGCTTGCTATCGGTGGTACAAGTCTTCTAATCGTAATCGGTGTAGCACTTGATACAACGAAACAACTCGAAGGTCAACTTGTAAAACGGAATTATCGTGGATTCATCAAATAACACGCAGGCACTTGCTTAGGATTACCTAGCAGGGCCCCTGCGCGTAGCCGAGGAGCGAAACAGTTGAAATTAGTATTAATGGGACTACCAGGAGCTGGAAAAGGTACTCAAGCTGAGAAAATTGTTGAAAAATATAATATCCCTCATATTTCTACAGGGGATATGTTCCGCCAAGCGATGAAAAATGAAACGGATTTAGGACTAAAAGCTAAGTCTTATATGGATAAAGGTGATTTAGTTCCCGATGAAGTGACAAATGGTATTGTTCGTGAACGTTTAGCACAAGATGATGCGAAAAACGGTTTTCTATTAGATGGCTTCCCGCGTACAGTGGCACAAGCTGAAGAGCTAGAGAGCATATTGAAAGATTTTGGAACAGAACTTGATGCTGTTATTAACATCAATGTTGAAAAAGAAATTTTAATGAAACGCTTAACGGGTCGTTGGATTTGTAAAACTTGCGGTCGCACGTATCATGAAATTTATAATCCTCCTAAAGTTGCAGGAAAATGTGACGTGGACGGGACAGACCTTTATCAACGTGATGATGACAAAAAAGAGACTGTTGAAAATCGCTTGAATGTCAATATGAAACAAACAGAACCTCTTCTTAATTTCTACAAAGAAACAGGTAAGCTTCACAACGTAAACGGTGAACAAGACATTAATGACGTTTTTGCGGATGTGGATAAGATTCTTGCTTCTTTCTAAGTGTGGAAAATGCTTGTCCTGCTAACAAATTAATACGTGCAAATTCAATTGGATTGTAGTATAATGGATAATTGGCAGTGGAATAAAAGCATCATAGCAAATCATGATGAACGAGAGAACCATTTGAAGATCATCCGAAAGATTATATCGAGCTTTAACTTTGAGCATGTTTGTTCAAAATCTCGGCATTACGGATTCACTTTGCGGGTTGTCTAAAAACACCGAAAACGTTGCAATATGCGGCGAGTTTTGGCTTGTTTACCGTTTTTTCATGTAATCAAGTTTTACACTGATAAAATTTAGTAACCAAGTGGTCTAGTAACCGAGAAGGAGGTAGCGAACATATGGCTAAAGAAGATGTAATCGAAGTGGAAGGCGTTGTTCAAGAAACTTTACCAAATGCGATGTTTAGTGTTGAACTCGAAAATGGTCATAAAGTGCTTGCCACTGTTTCTGGTAAAATTCGTATGCACTACATCCGTATTTTACCTGGGGACAAAGTGACAGTTGAACTTTCCCCGTATGATTTAACTCGTGGAAGAATCACTTATCGTTTTAAATAATTTGCACTCCGAAATTGAATTTATATACCGGTCTGGTTCGCCAGCTTAGTAAGTATCGGTTTATAGAGACACTTTCTCTAATAAACAAGGAGGTATATGGAATATGAAAGTAAGACCATCCGTTAAACCTATGTGCGAAAAATGTAAGGTTATTCGTCGTAAAGGTAAAGTAATGGTAATTTGTGAAAACCCTAAACATAAGCAAAAACAAGGATAATATAAGGAGGTGCTTGACTAAATGGCACGTATTGCAGGTGTGGACGTTCCACGTGAAAAACGTATTGTTATTTCCCTGACTTACATTTACGGTATTGGTAAACAAACGGCTATTCAAGTTTTGAAAGAAGCAGGCGTTTCTGAAGATACTCGTACTCGTGATTTAACAGAAGAAGAATTAGGTAAAATCCGTGAAATCGTTGACCGTATTAAAGTAGAAGGTGATCTTCGTCGTGAAGTGAACTTAAATATTAAACGTCTGATTGAAATCGGTTCTTACCGTGGTATGCGTCACCGTCGTGGACTTCCCGTTCGTGGACAAAATACTAAAAATAATGCTCGTACTCGTAAAGGTCCTTCTAAGACTGTTGCAGGTAAGAAGAAATAATAAGTTAGTAAAGGAGGTAGTAAGTGAATGGCACGTAAAACAAATACTCGTAAACGTCGTGTGAAAAAGAATATCGAAAGCGGTATTGCACACATTCGTTCTACATTTAATAATACGATTGTAATGATTACTGACACGCATGGAAATGCTTTAGCTTGGTCTAGCGCTGGTGCTTTAGGATTTAAAGGTTCTCGTAAATCTACTCCTTTCGCAGCTCAAATGGCAGCTGAAAGTGCAGCTAAATCAGCTCAAGAACATGGCTTGAAAACTTTAGAAGTAACTGTTAAAGGTCCAGGTGCTGGTCGTGAAGCAGCGATTCGTGCTCTTCAAGCAGCAGGTCTTGAAGTTACAGCAATTAAAGATGTAACTCCAGTTCCCCACAACGGTTGTCGTCCTCCAAAACGTCGTCGTGTATAAGTAGTCGTATTTCTTATACCACTCTATACTTCGATTGTGAGACTTGTAAAGAGGTTCGACTAGATTTAGGAAATAAGACGTTTTGAAGGAGGGTAAATTTGAATGATCGAAATTGAAAAGCCAAAAATCGAGACGATTGAGATCAGCGATGATGCCAAGTATGGAAAGTTTGTTGTAGAACCACTTGAGCGTGGATATGGTACAACTTTGGGTAACTCCTTACGTCGTATTCTATTATCTTCACTACCAGGTGCTGCAGTCACTTCGATTCAAATTGATGGTGCATTGCATGAGTTTTCTGTTATTGAAGGTGTAGTTGAAGATGTGACAACAATGATTTTAAATATCAAAAAACTAGCACTTAAAGTTTACTCTGATGAAGAAAAAACTTTAGAAATTGATATGCAAGGACCAGGTGTTGTAACTGCTGGAGATATTAATTATGACAGTGATGTTGAAATTTTAAATCCAGATTTGCATATTGCTACATTAAGTGATAACGCAAAATTCCATGTACGCTTAAACGCCACTCGTGGGCGTGGTTATACACCAGCCGACCAAAACAAACGTGAAAGTATGCCTATTGGTGTATTGCCAATAGATTCTATTTTTTCTCCAGTAATTCGTGTGAATTATCAAGTTGAAAATACACGTGTAGGTCAATCGACAAATTATGATAAGCTAACTTTTGATGTTTTGACTGATGGAAGTATTAGCCCAGAAGAAGCTGTATCTCTTGGTGCGAAAATCCTTTCTGAGCATTTGAGCATCTTTGTTAACTTAACAGATGAAGCCCAAAAAGCAGAAATTATGATTGAAAAAGAAGAAAGCCATAAAGAGAAAGTGCTTGAAATGACAATTGAAGAATTGGATCTTTCTGTTCGTTCTTATAACTGTCTGAAACGCGCTGGAATCAATACTGTACAAGAATTAGCTGACAAATCAGAAGATGATATGATGAAAGTTCGTAACTTGGGTCGTAAATCTCTTGAGGAAGTTAAAGTTAAACTTGCTGACCTTGGCTTAGGTCTAAGAAACGAAAACTGATAGAAAAGTAAGGAGGGAATTCCATGGGTTACAGAAAATTAGGCCGTACGAGCTCACAACGTAAAGCATTACTACGTGATCTTGCAACGGATTTAATCGTACATGAACGTATCGAAACAACTGAAGCTCGCGCTAAAGAGATTCGTAAAGTTGTTGAAAAACTTATTACTTCCGGTAAAAAAGGTGACTTGCACGCTCGTCGTCAAGCTGCTGCTTTTGTTCGCCATGAAGTTGCTGACGTTAAACAAGTTGACGTAACAAACAAAAAAGGTGAAACTGTGAAGAAAAACCAAGCGGTATACGCGCTTCAAAAACTATTTGATGATGTAGCACCTCGTTACGCTGATCGTCAAGGTGGTTACACTCGTATTTACAAAAAAGGACCTCGTCGCGGTGACGGTGCTCCAATGGTAATTATCGAGTTAGTTTAATAGAAAATGTATGAAAGCAAGTAGAGTGTCATGATAAGCAGGAAACCCTGTCTTGTCTAGCTCTGTGCGCCTTCCTTTGTTTAAAACAGGGTGGGCGCAGGCTTTTTTTATTTCTGTCTAGACTCAAAGTCATTACTTTGAGTTTTTTTGTGTTCAAAAACGTAATTATTTCTAAAAGACTAAGTTTTTAAGAACAGGCTTTGCGTGTTATGACGCTTTATACTATAATAAATAAGGTGTAGCCTGTATGAAAGAGGTGCGAATAATGGCAGAAGATTTTGTGAAGATAGATCACGTTTTTTATAAATATGATGATGAGTCGAACTATGCAGTAAAAGACGTAACTTTTTCTGTTAAAAAAGGTGAATGGCTAGCTTTAGTAGGTCATAATGGTTCTGGAAAATCAACGCTTGCCAGACTTTTAAATGGTTTGCTTTTTCCAGAAAAGGGTTTAATTAAAATCGGACATTATGTTTTGTCGGAAAAAACAATTTGGGATATTCGCAGACAAGTTGGTATGGTCTTTCAAAATCCCGATAATCAATTTGTTGGCGCAACTGTGCAAGATGACGTTGCTTTCGGCTTAGAGAACCACGGCGTACCGCATGATGATATGGTGGAGCGTGTGAGCGAGGCGCTACGTGAGGTTGGTATGCAAGAATATAAGGAGCAAGAGCCAGCGCGTTTGTCGGGTGGTCAGAAGCAACGGGTAGCCATTGCTGGGGTTTTGGCACTTAAACCAGATGTTATTATCTTGGATGAAGCAACGTCTATGTTAGATCCGCGAGGCCGAGCTGAAGTAATGGAAACAATACGCAGGCTTAGGGAAAAAGAAGATATTACAGTTATTTCCATTACACACGACTTGGATGAAGTGCTTTATGCTGATAAGGTCATTGTGATGAATAATGGAGAGCATTTTAAAGAAGGCACGCCAAAAGAAATTTTTAAAAATACGGATGAAATGAAAAAAATTGGTCTAGGCGTTCCGTTTATTGTTGAATTAGAAGGACAGCTAGAAAAGCAAGGGATTCCAATTGGGGAGCCAGTTTTATCGGAAGGAGAGCTGTTAAATTTATTATGGGAATCAAACTCGAACAAGTAGGATATTGTTACCAAAAAAATAGCCCTTTTGAGAAACGTGCGCTCACTCGCGTTAATGTGACCTTTGAAACTGGCAGTTATACGGCAGTTATCGGCCATACAGGATCTGGAAAGTCGACACTTGTACAACACTTAAATGCACTTCTTTTACCTACTGAGGGAAAAATAACGTTGTTCGATCGTGAAATGATTGCGGGTGTGAAGCAAAAAAAATTACGCGATATTCGTCGCCGCGTGGGCATCGTATTCCAGTTTCCAGAGGCCCAATTGTTTGAAGAAACCGTATTAAAAGATATTATGTTTGGGCCGCTTAATTTTGGAGCGACAAAAGAGGAGGCGGAAAAACGTGCGCGTGAGGTTATCCAAGAAGTCGGATTAACAGACGCGATTTTGGAACGTTCTCCGTTTGAACTTTCGGGCGGTCAAAAACGGCGTGTCGCCATTGCTGGAGTTCTTGCGATGGAGCCAGAAGTCCTCGTATTAGATGAGCCGACAGCTGGTCTTGACCCAAACGGACGTCAGGAAATTATGGAAATGTTTTATGACTTGCATCAACATAAAAAATTGACGACCATCTTGGTCACGCATAGCATGGAAGATGCAGCACGTTACGCTGAAAAGATTGTGCTTATGAAAGACGGCACTGTGAATCAGGTCGGGGATCCCCGAACGATTTTTGCGGAGTCGGAGAAGCTGCTCAATTTGGGGCTTTTAGTACCAGAAGTAGTTCGGTTTCAGCGGAATTTTGAGCGGAAATTTGATGTGATGCTATCCAAAACGTGTCTAAATATGGAGGAATTGTTGCAGGAAATTTTGCCGTTTTTAGCGAAGGATGAGTCGTTATTATGATGGATAAAATGATTTTAGGGCGGTATATTCCGAGCGATTCGTGGTTACATAAAATCGATCCGCGCGCTAAGATTACGGCTGTTATGGCGTTTATTGTCATTGTTTTTTTAGCGAACAATTGGTTGACCTACGCAGTCTTGTTTATATACGTTCTAGCATTAGCTTTCACTTCGAAAGTTCCTTTTCTCTTCTTTCTAAAAGGCTTGCAACCGATCATGTGGCTAATTCTTTTAACATTATTACTTCAAGTTTTTTTCACGCAAGGGGGAGAAACGTTATTTGCACTCGGTCCGATTAAAGTGACGACACTTGGGCTTATGAACGGGGTTAAAATGTTTTGTCGCTTCGTGTTAATTGTGTTTATGACAACGCTTCTGACGCTCACCACAAGTCCGATAGAGCTTACTGACGGCCTGGAGAAAATTTTGGCGCCGTTCCGAATTGTTCGCCTTCCAGTTCATGAACTAGCTCTTATGCTTAGCATTTCGCTGCGCTTCATTCCGACTTTGATGGATGAAACGGAAAAAATAATGAAAGCACAAAAAGCGCGCGGTGTTGAATTTACAAGCGGTAAAATTAGCGACCGCATCCGAGCAATTGTCCCACTTCTTATTCCACTTTTTATTAGTGCATTTAAGCGTGCGGAAGATTTGGCTGTTGCAATGGAGGCACGCGGTTACCGCGGAGGGCACGGACGGACAAGATTCCGTCTACTCAAATGGCGTTTTTCCGATACTGGCTTACTTATTTCGCTCATCATTTTGACGGGGATATTAGTATTACTTAGAAATTAGGAGGCGTTTTTGTGACGCGATATAAAGCGGTTATTGCTTATGATGGCAGTGATTTCTCTGGCTATCAAGTACAGCCGAATGGACGTACAGTACAAGAAGAAATTGAAAAAGCGCTAAAAAAAATGCATAAAGGCAATTTTGGACGGATTGTTGCGTCAGGTCGGACAGACACAGGTGTTCATGCAACTGGGCAGGTCATTCATTTTGATTCGCCGCTTCAAATCGAGCCGGAAAAATTTCGGATCGCCTTGCAAACAGGAACCCCGCGCGACATTAGCTTTCTATCCGTAGAAAAGGTTCCAGACGATTTTCATGCTCGTTTCGACGTAACTGGTAAGGAGTACCGCTACGTTATCGATCGTTCTAAAATCTTTAATCCGTTTAAAAGGGATTTTGCGCTACATTTCCCGTATGCGCTAGACATTGAAAAAATGGCTGCAGTCGCTAAGCTCCTAATTGGGGAGCACGACTTCACTAGTTTTTGTTCGGCGCGGGCTGAACAAGAAAGCAAGGTGCGAACGATTTACCATATCGAAATTACCGAACTCGATGAAACGACGCTCATGATTTCTTATCAAGGAAGCGGCTTTTTGTATAACATGGTGCGGATTTTAACTGGTGCTCTATTAGATGCTGGGCAGGGCAAACTTAGTGAAGCAGATATTCTGCGCGTCTTTCATGCCAAAAATCGTAAAGCTTTAAAAAGTAAGACAGCACCTCCAGAAGGCTTATATTTACATGCCGTTTTTTATGATTCATTTTTCTATTCAAATAAAACATGATATACTTGTAAAAGATATGACAAATTATAAAGGATGTAAGGCATGAATGATACAAAGTACGAATTGATTGCAAGTGATATAAGGCGAAAAATCCAAGAAGGTGCCTATGAAGTAAATGAGCAACTTCCGTTTGAGAAAGACTTGTGTAAGGCGTATAGTGCGAGTAGAATTACTATTAGAAAAGCGATGGATATGCTTGTAAATGAAGGGCTCATATATAAACGCAGAGGTTCTGGAAGTTATGTAAAAGGCACCGAAATGAGTGCTAATCTACAAGCAACGACGTTAGAGAATTTCACGGGGAAAGATATAACAACAGAGATTATTGACTTTACGGTCATAAAATCACCCGATGAAATTGCAGAAAAGCTTAAAATTTCCTCTTTTGATTTTGTTTATGACATACGTAGGTTGCATAAAAAGAACGATTCTCCTTTTGCGATTGAACAGAGTTATATGCCGATTCAACTCATTCAAGGAATGCGGATGGACGTCTTAACAACATCCATTTATAATTTTGTTAAAGATGAAATCGGTCTCGTACCAAAAAGTGTTCATCGGCAGCTAAATGCTTCTCATCCAACGAAAAGCGAAGAGCAATTGCTTGAAGTCGATTGGAATTTTCCGCTTCTTGAAATGGAACAAATTGTGTATTTGGATAACGGGAAGCCTTGTGAATACTCTGTTTCTAAAATTAAAACAGGAGAATATAAATTTCAAACAGTAAATATTATTTAAAGAAAGCCAGATAGGTTTTCTTTTTTTATTCCTAAATATGTCATATCTTATATAAATAAGTATTGACTTATTTATATAAAACGTTATACTAATACTTAAGAAAACGTTTTCTAAACTAACATACAAGGAGTCTTTAATGATGAAAATAGCACTGTTTTGTAGTGGTGGAATGTCCACGAGTTTAGTAGGGTCGAAAATGCAAAAAGCTTATGATGCAAAAGGGGTGAAAAATGTAACTGTAGAGGCGTATGATTTTGCGATGATTGATGAAATCGGACATGAAGTAGATGTTATCATCATTGCCCCGCAAATTGCTTGGGCATTTGAACAAGTAAAAGCAGCACATCCAGATAAAAAAGTTGTAGATTTAACAATGGCTGAGTTTGGCGCGATGGACGGCGTTTCAATCATCAAAAGGCTTGAAAATGAAGGGGTGAGCCCCGAATGACTGATGGAAAATTTTCGAAATTTCAAATGGCCTTTACACGAATTGTGGGAAAAATCGCAGCGAATAAATTACTGTTAACACTTCGTGATACATTTATTTTAGTAGCCGCAGTCACCATGATAGCAGGTTTTGCAATCATGATCAGTTCAGTCTTCCTTGATCCGAATGGACTGATTTTCGGGCAACAAGGTTTACATTTAGGTAAGTTAATTAGCGGTTCTTGGGATGCGTGGGCAAACTCAAATTTCGCTGAAACACTAGTTTACATACAATCACTTATCAATTTGTTCTCTCAAGGTGCACTATCCGTATTTTCTTTACTCATCGTAGTCGTATTTTCATATACTTTTTCTAAGAAATTTTTTCCGAAAAATAAAGAACATATGACGTCTGTTTTATATGCGATGGCTGCATTTTTTATTTGTTTACCATGGAACTATGATTATATGGTGGGAACTAAAAATGTAGAAATTACAGGAATGCTAAATTCTAATTTTTTAGGAACGCAAGGTGTTTTTTCAGCACTTTTAATTAGTGGTTTAGCGGTGTGGGTTTATAATAAGGTGCTAGAAAGGAATCTTGTTATTAAAATGCCAGATTCTGTACCACCTGCAGTCGCTAGAAGTTTTGAGTCACTAATTCCTGGAATTATTACTTTAGCCGTTTTCGTTGCAGGAACTGGTCTTAGCGTCGGTTTAGCGGGTGTTTCACTACCAGAGTTATTACTGCAAATTTTACAAAAACCAGCCATGGCCATATCAGGAACTGCCATCTTTGCGCTTGTCGTTCAAATCACTTGGCCACTTCTGCAGTGGTTTGGGATTCACCCAACATCAATTTGGGGTCCAGTATTTGGCGTAACTTGGAATGTTGCCGATACTGAAAATATAATGGGAACCGCAAAACATTTATATTCTACAATGTTTATGAACTTTTCAACCATTGCGGCAGGAACATTTGCGCTTGCTCCAGTCATTGCGCTACTTATTTTTTCTAAAGTAAATTCGGATAAGAAAGTGGCTAAAATTGCGTTAATGCCCGCTGTCTTTAATATTAGTGAGCCCATTACATTTGGTTTGCCAATTGTTTTAAACCCCATCATGTTTGTACCTTTCGTCATTGTGCAACCCATTTGTTTTTATTTAGCCGTATTTTTCACGGAAATTGGATTTATAGATGTTATTACAAATAACGTTCCGTGGACGGTGCCGCCGCTCATTTCAGGGCTGCTCTTTACGGGGACGATAAACGGCGCCATTGTACAGCTCGTCAATTTGGCTGTTGCAACCGTTATTTATTTACCGTTTATTAAAATTGCAAACCAAATGAATCAAAAGCGTTTAGGGGATGTTTAAATGGATGAAAAAAGGCTAGAAGAAGCGATGCAATTAATTTTTATTGCAGGAAATGCTAAAACACAAGCAATGAAAGCCATTTTAAAAGCAGAAGAGGGTGACGCTATAGAAGCGGAAGTGATGCTTAGACAAGCGAAAAAGGAATTGCACGGCGCCCATTTGATTCAAACAAACTGGCTTACAAGCGAAATGAATAATACGGAAGTTGAAAAAAGCATTTTGCTTATTCATTCGCAAGATCATTTTATGGCAGCGACAACGACAATAGATATGGCAGAACGATTTTGCGCGCTCTATAAAAAATTGGAGGTCAACTAAATGAGCTTTCAACTTGCTAAAGTCTTTAGAAATCGAATGGTTTTGCAACGTGATGAGCCGCTACGCTTTTTTGGGAAAGCTAAGCCAGGAGTAGTTGTGACAGTTCAAATTGGAGAGGAGGTTTGGTCTTCTGAGGCAGACCAAACCTCCTCTTTTGAAGTTGTGGCAAGGGCGTTCAAATCAGGCCCATCAAAAGACATCGTCATCTCCGCTTTAGACAAAAAAGTGTTTTTAAAAGACTGTTTATTCGGTGATGTTTTCTTAGTTTCCGGCCAGTCCAACATCGAATACCCTCTAAAGCAGGATGCAGAGTACGAAAAAGAGCTCGCGAATTTCAAGAACATGAACCTCCGCTTTTACAACCTTTTAGCCCCTTTGGATGAAAAAGCAGAGCCGTTTTATTGGGAAGACGTGAACGGAAATATTTCTGCGGTAGCTTACTATTTCGCCAAACAGCTACACCTAGAAAATCCTGCTGTCCCAATTGGAATTGTCGGCTGCTATAAAGGTGGCACCTCAATTTCGAGCTGGCTTTCGAAAAATGTGTTGCAAACCAATTTGCTGTTTAATGAACGATTTATTCAGCCATTTGAATGTGAAATCTCTGGTAAAGATCCGCAAGATTTTAAGAGCTTACTGGAAGACTATGAAGAAAAGGTTACCGTTTATACAGCAAAACGTGAAAAATACATCATAGACCACCCCGAACTGACGCTTCAAGAAGTGAAAAAAATTGTAGGGCACACACCTTGGCCACCTCCTGCAACGCCTGACAGCTACCGTGCACCTGGAATTTTGTACAATAAAATGTTCGTAGAGACATATAAAATGAATTTTTCCGCTGTTCTATGGTATCAAGGCGAAGAAGATGCACAAAACGCTGACATTTACGACCTTTTATTAGAAAAATTGGTCCAAGAATGGCGTATCCATTTGGGAAATAAGCCGTTTTTCATTATCCAACTGCCAAAATACCAGGATGCCCCAAAAGACTCTTGGGCGCTACTACGCGCCAAACAAGAAAGCGTCACGCGGAAGCTTAAGGATTTGCACTTAGTGGTTACAATTGATTGCGGCGAATCGTACAACATTCACCCCATCTCAAAACGAGTCATCGGTGAGCGGACCTCCTTTTTATACAGAAAAAAAGAAACAAGTCCCGTGCTGGATTGCGCGGAAAAACTGTCAGAGAACCGCTATAAAATCACGATTAAACATGCAAAAAAACTAACACTTATGGGTGAAAATTGCGTTTCTGCCTCTTTCCACATAAAAGGAAATTGTCTGTTTGTAGACGTTTCCCCTGAAACGAAAAATGTAACTTACGCGTATGAAAACCACCCTGCAGGTTATTTGGTAAATGAAGCTGGGGTTCCTGTATCCCCGTTTAAAGTGTCGCTATCAATGTGATTTTTTTCTAGAATTCCCATTGACTTTTATCCTCAAAAATTGTATTATGGACTATGGTATTGTTTACCCCACAATATGCCCCGGAAGGTTGTTGTGTTGAATAAAACAATAGTAAGAAATTTTTATGATGTTTCGGAACAAGGAACGGTTCTGGGCGCAATTTTTAATTTATTAGGAGGGTAACTCATGCGTACAACTTATATGGCGAAACCAGGCGAAGTAGAACGTAAATGGTACGTGATCGACGCTGAAGGTGTTTCTCTAGGTCGTTTATCTAGCGAAGTAGCATCAATTCTTCGTGGTAAAACTAAACCACAATTTACTCCACATGTTGATACTGGAGATTTTGTAATCGTAATTAACGCTGGTAAGGTTGGTCTTACTGGTAAAAAAGCAACTGACAAAATTTATTACCGTCATTCTCAATATCCAGGCGGTTTAAAATCCCGTACTGCAGGCGAAATGCGTACGAACAATCCTGAGAAATTAATCGAGCTATCTGTTAAAGGTATGCTTCCAAAGAATTCTCTTGGGCGTGGGCAATTTAAAAAATTACACGTATACGGTGGAAGCGAGCATGAACATGCAGCGCAACAACCAGAAGTATACGAATTACGCGGTTAATTATTAAAGGAGGGAAATTATCGTGGCAGAAGTACAATATTACGGAACTGGTCGTCGTAAAAGCTCTGTAGCTCGTGTACGTTTAGTACCTGGCGACGGCAAAGTTGTTATCAATAATCGTGATTGGGAAGATTACATCCCATTCGCTGCACTACGTGAAGTAATCAAACAACCTTTAGTAGCAACTGAAACTTTAGGTAACTATGATGTATTAGTAAACGTTCACGGTGGTGGATACACTGGTCAAGCTGGTGCCATCCGTCACGGCGTTGCACGTGCACTATTACAAGTGGCTCCTGAGTACCGTCCTGCGCTTAAATCTGCTGGACTACTTACTCGTGACCCACGTATGAAAGAACGTAAAAAGTACGGACTCAAAGGCGCACGCCGTGCACCTCAGTTCTCAAAACGTTAATCTTATGCGTTTTAAACCCGCTTCCCATTTTTGGGAGAGCGGGTTTTTTTTGTCTAATTTTGCCTTTTGGTCATCTAAATAAACCTGAACATTTTTTCTGCCTCTTTCATAAAATGTTTACACAAAAAAATGGTTTGATGGTATGCTTAAAAAGCAAATTAATTTACATAAAGGAGAACCGAAAATGAAAAAATTTTTATTTGTTTTACTTCTACTACCTGTCCTGTTAGTTAGTGTAGTAAAAGTGAATACAGCTGAGGCGGCAGATTGGACAAACGTAACTTGGAACGTTATGGGGGACAGCTTAACGGATCCTACTAACACTCTTGCAACAAAAAAATATTATAACTATATTCAGGAAAAGTTGCATATTAAAAAAATTAATAATTATGGAATAAGCGGCTCTACGGTGTCGAATAATTCAAACCCGATGAGTGAACGTTATGCAGGAATGGCTAATGAGGCGGATTTAATAACGGTATTTGTAGGCTTTAATGACTTTAAAAGGAATGTACCACTTGGAACCCAGTACGATACTACTAATGATACATATTACGGGGCGCTTGATGTTCTTATGAAAGGTCTGGTTCAAAAGTTTCCCAATAAAAAAATAGGAATTATATCGATGTATGCCGTCACGCAGTATCCGGCGAATAATAAACTTGATATTCCTGATTATGCCTACGTTAATGCTGAAATAGGTGTTTGTAATCGTTATCATATTAAACATTTAAATCTATATGAAATGGATTCAATGAATTTAGCTACAGAAGGTTTTATGTATAAAGCATCTCAAAATCATTTAAATAACTTAGGCCAAGAACACCTTGCGGAAATCATAGAACCTTTTATAGAGAGTTTATAGAACGAATAATAGCTATGTTTAAGTCAGGCTTCCCATCCAATGTGATGGGAAGTTTTAGTATTATGCTGGAACATCATAATCAAAGAAACAAGTAAAGAGTTTGAACCTGAAAAAGTGGCATTGAAAAATGGCGAGATAGCTTATAAATCTGCACGCGGTGAGCTTGTTAAGTCCCCAGATCTTTAGCTGTTAAATTAAATACAAGATTGTTTCGCATTGCCTCTTGCACTTAAAGTGTATATATGCTAATATACACATATAAAGAAAAGGGAAGTGATCCAATGTCTAATCACAATCATTCGCATGACCACGGTCATAGCCACAACCACACACATAACGCTAACAAAAAAACACTTTTCATCTGTTTTCTCCTCATCGCGACTTTTATGATTGTCGAGGTTATCGGCGGAATTTTAACCAACAGTTTGGCGCTCTTGTCGGATGCTGGGCATATGCTTAGCGATGCTGCCGCGCTGGGGCTTAGTTTACTTGCGTTTAAATTCGGTGAGAAACGGGCGAACGCGCGTAAGACTTACGGCTATAAACGTTTTGAAATACTAGCCGCTTTTTTGAACGGACTGACACTAATTGTCATTTCGCTATATATATTTTATGAAGCTTATCATCGTTTTTTTGCTCCACCAGAAGTTGTTGGCGCTGGCATGATGACCATTTCCGTCATTGGTCTCCTTATAAACGTCTTAGTTGCCTTTATTTTAATAAAAGGCGGAGATACAAGTGAAAATTTAAATATGCGTAGTGCTTTCCTACATGTCCTTGGAGATTTACTTGGCTCTGTAGGCGCGATAATTGCGGCGTTGCTAATCATTTTCTTTGGCTGGAATATCGCCGACCCAATTGCTAGTGTCATTGTCGCTGCCTTGATTTTAGTTAGTGGCATTCGTGTTTTCCGTGACTCCGTCGATGTTCTAATGGAAGGAAAACCTGCGAACGTGGACTTTGAACAAATTCAGCATTTTTTGCAAAAGCAAGAGGGTGTTGTTTCTGTGCATGACTTACACGTGTGGTCGATTACTTCAGATTTCCCGTCACTTACGGTGCATTTGCAAGTGGCGGAGGGAGTCGATAGAGATGTTCTTTTGGAAGAAATTCAAACCGAGCTTGCGGCGGCATTCCATATCTCGCATTGCACGATTCAAATGGAACGACAACACGAGCATGAGCATTGCAATTAAATAAAACAACAGCGGTCAAATTTGACCGCTGTTGTTTTATGCCTTGCCGACTTCCGAATATGGCTGTGCATGAAGCATCCAAGTAATGCCGTATTTATCGACGAATTGCCCCATCTTACCGCCCCAAAATTGTTCCTCATAAGGCATGGAAATTTCAACTTGACCGGATTTTGCAAGCTTATCAAAAAAATCATTAGATTCTTTTAAAGCTTTTTCATCTTCCCAGTTCACATCGAGCATGATGGAGATTTGACGTGTAGGCCCAACATCATTGCCAAACGAATCAGAACAGTAAAGTTCGGCGCCTAAAATACGAAACTCCGCATGCATCGTAGCATCATCAATTTTATCAAGCGGAACATTGAATTCCTCAGCTTGATTTGGCTCAACTTTCACTCGTCTAATGTTTGTTGCCCCGAAAAATTCTTCGTAGTACTCTAAAGCTTCTTTTGCATTTTCAAACGACAAATATGGATAAATTTGTGCCATTTTATCACTCCTTTCCGATATTTTACCTCCTATATATCATTTATACAAAGAAAAACCCATTTTCGGTTCAAAAATTTCAAGTAAAAGTTTGCCTATGATATAATAATGTAATCGTATACATTTTATGGAGGGGAAAGTATGTTAAATGAACAGCAAGTCGGCAAATTGTTAGAGCGATTAGTAGATCCGGTTTTGGAGGCGACAATTGAAGAAACGAATGGCATCGTTGAAATCGAGATTATAAAACCAGACGGAATAAGAATCCGGTTAGCGCTTGCGGATCCAGAAATCGAAACCGCTGCTTTCACCCAAAACATAAAAGAACTTTTAGGGCAATTTAGTTTTGAAAATATCGACCTAGAGCTAGACTATCTGCCGGCCGCAACAATCGAGAGGATTTTGGAAGCACGTGACAATATTTTATCAGAAGAAAGTAAAACGAAATTTATTGCGATAGCTAGCGGAAAAGGTGGCGTTGGCAAATCTACAGTCGCCGCCAATTTAGCTGCTGCACTTGCTAGGCAAGGAAAAAAAGTCGGCGTGCTAGATGCAGATATTTACGGCTTCAGCCTCCCTGTCTTATTTGGAGACATGTCAGCCCCGCGTAAAGAAGGAAATTTTATTATTCCTGTTCAAACACACGGTGTAAGTATGATTTCGATGGACTTTTTTGTGGAAAAAGGCGAGCCGGTTATTTGGCGCGGTCCAATGCTCGGTAAAATGGTAAAAATGTTTCTCGAAGAAGTAAAGTGGGGAGAGCTCGATTTCTTGCTTATCGATTTACCGCCGGGGACTGGTGACGTAGCGCTTGACATTCACACGCTTCTCCCGTCTTGCTACGAGCTTATTATCACGACGCCACATTTTGCAGCTGCCCAAGTTGCGTCTCGTGCAGGCTACATGGCCGAGAAAAACGGGCATCATATTTTAGGAGTTATCGAAAACATGACCGCTCTAAAAACTAATGGCGAGTCCATCCAGCTGTTCGGACAAGGTGGTGGAGAAAAAGTGGCGCGCGACCTAAAAGCACCGCTACTCGCACAATTAGAAATGGCCCAACCGCAAAAAAATACATCCGGCTATATTGATGGCATATACGACATGAGCGACAACTTATGCAATGAATACAACTCCTTGTCCAAAAAAGTACTCCACAGAACCAATGAAATCCTATCCGAATGAGTAGCTTTTTAATAGTTTATGCATGAATATATGCAGTAATAAAGCTTTTTTGAAATAAAATATAAAAAGTTTTGAAAAACTATTGACGAATGCATAAAAAGTTGGTATATTTATAAACGTTGCTGATGCGTTAAGCGCGCACAGGACAAA
>NZ_CAUYTK010000008.1:0-108508 GCF_963575625.1 Listeria tempestatis | reverse complement strand
AGGTTGCCGATGCTTTTTTTCGCTTTTTCAAAGTCATCTTCCTGATAATGTATATCTTTCATTAAAAAATTCACCTCTTGTCTTTCTAGTTTAACATAGAAAAAAATAGTATGCGGATGATTTGTGAATTTTCGATAGAAATACATAAAAAAACGCCCCATCCTGAAGGATGAGGCGAAGGGTCAATTAAGCCAATAAGTCGTTGTGTAAAATATTTTTTTCTGCTTTGAAAAATACGCTGATTTCAAGCCGCTTCTCGTAGGATAATGCTTCAATTTCACTCTGGGTTTATATGTCAAAACTTGACCGCCATTCAAGTTTTCGTTGTCCCAAAAAATAGCGAAGACTTTAATGATTGTATTAATCTTCCCTTTTTTGTTCGGCTTCTGCAAGATTTTTCGTTCCACAAGCGGCAATCGTCTCTTTTTCCACATCAAGCACCCAGAACTTCGCCTCAGCATCTCCTCGTGCTAAAAAATCACGCGCCTCAACTCTTGCATCGTTCACAGACACGAGCATATCAAACGTATATAATCCAAAAGGAATTTTGTATTGCTTCACCTTTGTTATAAAACTTTTGTATTGCTTGTCAATCAAATTACTTCCAAATTAACCCCGTATAATAATGCTCACGACCTCTATTTTTAGTCGTGGCCAATCCAACATATTCGGATTTTGATGATGGGATACGTCTAAATTAGGGTTATAGGCTTGATAGGCTTTCTAGATCACAACGTGATACCTTAATGCTAATAGAGGAATATTTAAAAAAAACGATGTAGAGTTTGTGAGTCTGTCAAAGACTCTAGACACCTCTAGCCCATTTGGTCGCGCAATGATTGGTATATTGTTGGATTTTGCTCAATTGGAACGTGAAACTATAAGAGACAGGTTAGTGATGGGGAAAACAAAACGTATTGAAGAAGGCTTACCGCTTGTCACTGCTAAAGGTAGGACATTCGGCTATGATGTTATTGACACTAAATTGTTTGTAAACAAAGAGGAAGCTGAACACTTACAGCTTATTTATGATTTATTTGAAGAAACTCAAAGTATTTTACAAGAGCAAAAAAGAATGAAGGAATTAGGACATAAAGTGTTCAATCGGCAGCGTTATAAAAGTCTCCTTACTAACGACATTTATATTGGTAGCTATGCGGATAAAGTTCATACAAAAAGAGTTCATGAAGCCATTATAAAAGAGGAACAATTTTATCGAGTTCAGCAAATATTTAAAGGGGTTGAGGAACTGCCTAATATAAACCAAGAATCACAATCGTTGCTAAGCCGGGCTAGTTGTTTGTGGAAAATGAGGTCTGCCTCATTCTCATGCCTCCAAAACGATCACTTACAAAGGTAAGAAATTAAAATATCGTTACTATCATTGCAAGTCAAAACGGCGACTTTACCAATATGAGGAATGTAATAATAAAAGTATTAGAGCTGACAAATTAGAAAAAATAATACTGAGCAGAGTAGAAAAGTATTCGGTTGTTTCAAAAGTCAAAAAAACGAAAGATCAATCAACAAAGCCAAATCCAAAATAACTGAATTACAAAATAAAAAATCGCGGCTGTTAGACCTATATTTAAGTTCCTATTTCAGCAAGGATGAACTAGATAAATCAACCTTGAAAATCGACACTAACCTTTCAACCTTAATAGCTGAAAAAAATAGTATGGAAGCCGCTGCAATTGACGAAGACTTATTAACGTTGTTTGGGGAAGAAAATAATTTAAAAGATATTCGCAAACTCTCATTTTATGGCAAACAAAAGTTATTGAGAGCTGTGGTTGATAAAGTTATAATAGATAAGGATGTTGTCGAAATTAAATGGCTTTAGGGGAATTTTAATCTGTTATGTTGCCTTCATGGTAGAAAGTTTGGGACAAAATTTTGGTCCAAACTTTTTTAGTATTAAAGAAGAAATATCAAGAATGTAATTTTATCTAGTTTTTTACTGTAAAATGGGCGAAAATAGGGATTTTATGATATGATTGGATAGAATAAATCAAAAAGGGAGAGAGCAAAATGGGGATTTTGACAGCAATTCTCATTGTCCTGTTAATTTTAAATGTTTTATTCGCAGCGGTAACAGTATTTTTAGAACGTAGAGATACGTCAGCAACATGGGCATGGCTGCTAGTTTTAACGTTTATCCCTATTCTTGGATTTGTTATTTACTTGATTTTTGGTAGAAAACTTTCCAATAAGAAGATTTTTGACTGGAAAGGGCAGGAAAAAATCGGGATAAAAGAATCGACAGACAATCAAATTGAATTAATTCGGCAGAAAGAATTTCCGTTTAGTGATTCAAATGTAAAAAAATATCGGGATTTAATTTATTTGCTACTTGTCAATGATGGGGCAATCTTAACGCAAGATAACGAAGTGGATGTTTATGTGGATGGGCATGAGAAATTTGAAGCGTTAATGAAGGATATTGAGAATGCAACGGATCACATCCATATTATTTATTATATTTTCCACTCGGATGAGCTTGGAAAGCGAATGGTTCGCTTGCTTGAAAGGAAAGCCGCAGAGGGACTAAACGTGAAAGTCATCTATGATGCCATGGGCTCAAGGACAACGAAGAAGTCGTTTTTTCACCAGTTGGAGAAAAATGGGGGTATGGTGAGGCCATTTTTTCCTTCGAAGCTTCCGCTTATTAACTTTCGACTGAATTATCGTAATCACCGAAAACTAGCGATTATTGATGGGCAAGTTGCCTATATTGGCGGGTTTAATATCGGGGATGAATATTTAGGGCTATCGAAAAAATTTGGTTACTGGCGTGATACGCATCTCCGAGTGCACGGAAAGGCGGTTTATGCCATGCAGACGAGGTTTATCATGGACTGGAATTCGGCTGCACCAAATCATAAGGTGGACTATAAAGCGCGTTATTTCCCTGCATTTTATGGTGGTGGACATACAAGTTTACAAATTGTTTCGAGTGGACCAGATTCAGAGTGGCAACAAATTAAAAATGGTTATATTAAAATGATTAATTCAGCTAAAAAATCAATTTATTTACAATCACCCTATTTTATTCCAGATGCAAGTTTGTTCGAAGCTTTAAAAATTGCATCGCTTTCTGGGATTGATGTACGTATTATGATTCCAAATAAGCCTGATCACGCATTTGTTTACCGAGCGACAACAAGTTATGCGGGTGAATTAATGGAAACGGGAGCGAAAATTTTCATTTATGACAATGGATTTATTCATGCGAAAATGCTTGTTATTGATGGGGAAATTGCTTCGGTTGGGACAGCAAACATGGATTTTCGTAGTTTTAGACTGAACTTTGAAGTGAATGCGTTTATTTATGAAAAGACAATGGCGCAAAAATTAGAAGATATTTTTTTAGAAGATATTTTAAAATCTTATCAACTTACGCCAGAACTTTATAAAGAACGTTCGCTTTGGATTAAATTGAAAGAGGCAGTCAGCAGATTACTGGCGCCAATATTATAGAAAGAAGTTAGAAGGGTGGATGGAAATGGAAGTAATTGAGATTATTTTAAAAGGTTTGGCTAGTCTGTTTCTGCAGCCAGTCTTTTATTTGGCCATCCTCTTTGTTATTCTTGCTGGGTTTGACCGTATCAAATGGGAGCGCAAATCGTTTAGCGCACGAATTTATTCGCCGTGGTTGGAACTTAAGAATTTTTTTACTTTAGGCATATTCGTTTCGCTTTTAATCTCTATTCTATTGTTTTTCTCAGGTTTTAGTGTGATGATTTCATGGCTGGTTGTTTTTAACGTGGTTACAATTCTAGCTTTGCTAACATCAATGTTCCGATTAACTTCAGCAGCGATAACAATAGGGATTTCAAGTTTAATCTTTTATTATTGTTATTATTTCGATATACAATTTGGACCTCTTCAAGATAAATATTTACTCTATGATAATTTAAATGTAGATAATTTTATGGTGGCGATGACATTCTTACTTGCTATTGCATTGTTTGTTGAAGCTCATTTAATTAGTCGCACGAGTGCGAGTTCGCCTTCTCCGTCGCTCCGGAAAAGTAGACGGGGGAAATTAGTTGGAGCATTTCAACTGCGTAAGTTATGGTTTATTCCACTTGTCGCTTTTATTCCGGGGACGGAAATAACCCATCTGTTTGATTGGTGGCCGGTTTTTAATATTGGATCGGATTCTTATACGCTTATTATATTGCCGCTTATTATTGGTTTTGAGCAAAAGACGCGTTCGGAACTGCCGCAAGTTTTAAGTAAACAGATTGCAGGGCAAGTTATGACGCTCGCGGTTTTTGTTGCGGGAATTGGTCTGTTGAGTATTGTTATACCAGTCCTTACTCTATTTGCTTTTGTGCTCGCGATTCTTTCAAGATTTTGGATTATGTGGCGTTATTATAGGTATGATAAGCTGGCGCCGCGGAAATATGCACCACAACCAGATGGCATTGTGATTTTGGGTGCTAGGGCAGGTTCCCCGTCAGCTCGGATGAACCTAACTCCAGGCGAAAAAATTACAGAAGTGAATGGTATAGCGGTTAAAACACGGGCGGATATGTATGAGGCACTTAATATGAACCGGGCGTTCTGTCGTTTGAAAGTGATGGATCAAAACGGGGAGCCGCGTATTGAACAGACAGCGCTATATGAAAATGAGTCGTTCGAGCTTGGAATTCTTTTAGTTGAACCACGATAAATCAAAACGAGTGCTAAGCAAAACTTGGATTTTGTTTGGTGCTCGTTTTAAGTTTTTGTAAAGATAGATGTATTGCTATCCAGAAATTGTAAATTCATGCTATATTTAAGGTAATAAGCAGATAAAGTGCGGAATTTGTCAGGAAAGGGAGATTTTTGTGGCTAAAATTTTAGTTGTAGATGATGAAGTTTCAATTGTAACGTTACTTCAATTTAATATTGAAAAAGCGGGTTACGAGGTGGTGACTGCAACGGATGGTCAGATGGGCTATGAGCTTGCGATTTCAGAAAAGCCAGATTTAATTGTGCTTGATTTAATGCTCCCGAAAATGGACGGAATTGAAGTAACAAAAAAATTGCGCCAAGATAAGTATGATTTTCCGATTTTGATGTTGACGGCTAAAGATGAGGAGCTAGATAAGATTATCGGCCTCGAACTTGGCGCAGACGACTATTTGACGAAGCCGTTTAGCCCGAGAGAGGTAGTAGCGAGAATTAAAGCTATTTTGCGCCGTGTAGATAAGGGACGCGATGAAAAAGAGCCTCTTTCTGTTGAAAATATTTTAGAAATTGGGGAGTTAAAAATACACCGGGAAAGCTATGAGGTTTTTATGCACGGTGAGCGACTTGATTTAACACCGAAAGAGTTTGAACTGTTGTTATATTTGGCGAACCACCGCGGAAAGGTGTTTTCACGCGACCAATTGCTGGATGCGGTTTGGAATTATGATTATATTGGAGAAACGCGTATTGTTGACGTACATGTGAGTCATTTGCGTGATAAAATTGAGGCGGACACGAAACAACCGCGCTACATTAAGACGATTCGCGGTTTTGGCTACAAAATGGAGAATGTAAAGGATGAGCTATGAAAAAGTTATGGTTTAAAATTGGGATTTCCTTTTTCATTTTATTTTTTGTAACGATGGGCATCGTCGGTTTGTTTTCAGGCGAACTAATGAAAACGACTTATTTAAGCATGAAGGAAAACCAATTGGAAGATGAAGCAAAGGTGCTTTTGCACACAACGAATATTGAAAATATAGATTTAGATAAGAACAGTGCTGAAATTCAGGCAGAGCTTAGCCCGCTGACAGAAGATGTTGATGCGCGCATTACGGTTGTTGATAAAGATGGGCGTGTGATTGCTGACTCGAAAGAGGATCCGACAAAACTTGAAAATCATGCCAATCGTCCGGAGTTCAAAAAAGTTTTACAGGACGGAGATACAGTGGGGATTGCGACACGTGAAAGTGACACGCTTGGTTATAGCATGCTTTATGTAGCAGTACCCATTGTGCAAGACGGCGAAACCGCTGGGGCGCTTCGAGTTTCGGTTTCGCTTGAATCGGTAGCGTCCGCCATCAATACGCTTTGGGGGAACCTCTTCCTCATTTTCAGTTTGGCACTCATTTTGATTGCGCTCATTAGCTTTATCATTGCGCGTCGAATCACGAAGCCAGTTCAGGAAATTATGGATGTTTCAACAGATTTAGCTAACCGCGAATATAGCAGTCGAATTTACGGGAAATCAAGCGGGGAGCTACGAGACCTTTCCATCAGCGTGAATAAACTAGCCGAAAGTTTAGAAACACAAATGTTTGAAATTCGTGAGAACTCGCAAAGACTTACGGCTATTGTGGAAAATTTGGTGAGCGGGGTCATGTTGATTAATCATGATAAGGAAATTGTGATGACGAACCGAATGATGTACCGTATTCTCGGAGAACAGGAGATTACGGGCAAGCCGTTTTATGAGGTCATAAAAAGCTATGGTCTGAGTGAATTGATTGAGGAAACGTTAAAAACTAAACGGATGAAGCAACAAGAAATTGCGATTTATTTTCCAAAAGAAATGATTTTAGATGCGAGCGTATCCCCCATTTTGATGGAAGACGGTGAAATTTCAGGTTTAGTTCTCTTACTACATGATATTACGCAAATTAGACATTTAGAAAATGTTCGTTCAGAGTTCGTTGCAAACGTTTCGCATGAACTAAAAACACCAGTTACGGCACTAAAAGGTTTTGCGGAGACACTTCTTGACGGCGCTATGTATGATGAGGCCCTCCTAAAGCAATTTTTAACAATTATTAAAGATGAAAGTGATCGCCTGCATCGTTTAATTTTAGATATTTTAGCTTTATCGAGAATTGAACAAAAAACATTACCGTTACAAATAGAACAAATTAATATGAATGAAGTGATGGAGCAGTCGGTTAAAACGGTTAGTGAGCTTGCTTCTTTAAAAGAAATTACGATTGAAGAAATTTGGGACCACGAGAAACCGCTTTTCATCGAAAATGAACGTGACCGCTTGCAACAAATTTTAATTAATTTGCTATCCAATGCGATTCAATATACGCCTTTAAAAGGCCGCATTGTGCTCCAACTAGACGATATTGGCGATGAAATCCAATTGATTGTCTCAGATAACGGCATTGGAATTCCGGCTAAGGATTTAGATCGCATTTTCGAACGATTTTACCGCGTTGATAAAGCGCGAACGAGACATTCTGGTGGAACTGGTTTAGGCCTGTCAATTGTGAAGCATTTAGTTGACATGATGGACGGAACCATTCAAGTGACTAGTGAAGAGAATGTGGGCACTAAATTTTATGTACGACTACCAAAATCGCATAGTTAAAGAAAAATCCTCCTTTTCTCATGACGGGAAAAGGGGGATTTTTTGATGTTTTTTACGGAAGCTACAAATTGCGGTAACAAGCCGATATAAAAACCATGTTTTTATCATCCTAATTTAATGAAATTTACATAAAAAAAGCAGGTTTACAAATTCTTAACATTAGCTACATATGTGCTTAACTACAAGCGGTTATAGTTAGACATGTAAGAAACACTAATTTAAAAAATAAGGTGGGTAACGAAATTATGAATAAAAAAGTTTTGGGATTACTTACGGTTCTTTCAGCATTAATGTTAGTCTTAGCTGCTTGTGGTAGCAGTTCATCGAGTGATAAAGCAAATGGAGCTGGTGATGAGGTTTCTGGTTCAGTAACAGCAGTCGGCTCAACAGCACTTCAGCCACTTGTAGAAGCAGGAGGTAAACAGTTCCAATCAGAGAATCCGAAAGTACAAATTAACGTACAGGGCGGTGGTTCTGGTACTGGCTTAACACAAGTTGGACAAGGAGCGGTTGAAATTGGAAACTCTGATGTTTTTGCGGAAGAGAAAGACGGAGTAGATGCTTCGAAACTTGTTGACCATAAAGTAGCAGTTGTTGGAATGGCGCCTGTTGCAAATAAAGATGTTGGTGTAAAAGATTTAACACAACAACAATTAATTGATATTTTCACTGGTAAAGTAACAAATTGGAAAGATCTTGGTGGTAAAAATGAAAAAATTACAGTCATTAACCGTGCAGAAGGTAGCGGAACGCGTGCCACTTTCGAAAAATGGGGCTTAAAAGGGGCGACACCTATTAAAGCACAAGAACAAGACTCTTCGGGAACAGTACGTAAGATTGTAAGTGAAACGCCAGGGGCAATTAGTTATCTCGCTTTCTCCTATATTGACGATTCTGTTATTAGTCTAAAAGTAGATGGTGTCGAGCCAAATGAGGATAACGTCGCAACAAACGATTGGAAAATTTGGTCTTACGAGCACATGTACACAAATGGTGAGCCAAAAGGTGCAACAAAAGCATTTTTAGAATATATGACAAGTGAAACAATTCAAAACGACTTAGTACCACAATTAGGCTACCAATCGATTCACTCCATGAAAGTGGAACGTGATGCGGACGGAAAATTAACAGACGTAAAATAAAAAAAAGCAGGCAAAGGGAAAAATGACCAGAAGCCTGCTACTTACGGGAAGTCTTTCTTGTTTAACAAGGGAGACTTACCCGCATGTTAGGGACTGAAAGGAGTTTTTAGCCTTGGAAATTATTAACGAAGAAAATCTGACAAAAACATCGAAAAAAGCACGTTTAGAAACAAGAGGGAAACTCATCACGTTCCTCTGCATTGGCATTATGATTTTAGCGGCCATCTCAATTCTTTATCTCGTCATTTCAAAAGGATTATCCACCTTTTTTGTAAATAATGTATCATTTGTTGATTTTATTACAGGTACAGATTGGAACCCGTCAAAAGTGGATGCAGCAGGAAATGCACTGGTTGGTGCACTTCCGATGATTATCGGATCCTTTGCTGTTACACTTCTAGCCGCATGTATCGCTGGGCCGCTTGCAATTGGTGCCGCCATTTTTATGGTTGAAATCTCTCCTCGCTTTGGGAAAAAAATCTTACAACCAGTTATGGAACTCCTTGTAGGTATTCCTTCTGTTGTTTATGGTTTCATCGGTTTGAGTGTGGTCGTACCGTTTATTCGGGAACACATTTCAGGTAGTGGCTTCGGAATTGCAGCAGCTACAGTTGTACTTACGATTATGATTCTACCGACGGTTACATCGCTTTCTGTGGACGCAATTAAATCGGTGCCACGTCATTACCGGGAAGCTTCTCTTGCACTTGGGGCAACTAGGTGGCAAACCATATGGCGTGTTGTACTTCGTTCCTCGCGCGCAGGCATTATGACCGCCATCGTTTTTGGGATGGCCCGCGCATTCGGTGAAGCATTAGCCGTTCAAATGGTTATCGGGAATTCGGCTGTCATCCCCACTTCATTATTCGAGCCCGCATCTACTTTAACTAGTATTCTAACAATGGGCATGGGAAATACAGTTATGGGTACGCTGGAAAATAACGTTTTATGGTCACTCGCGATGGTACTACTTGCCATGTCGCTATTCTTTATCATCATTATCCGATTCATCGGCCGTAGGAGGAAAGCGAAATGAATGTAAAAACTAAAGATAAAATTGCAACTGGCGTATTTTACGCAATTGCTGCTATCATCGTCATCATTTTAGCAAGCCTTCTCGGTTATATTTTAGTGAAGGGCGTGCCACAACTTAGTTGGCAATTTCTAACGACACCGCCAAAATCATTCCAAGCAGGTGGCGGGATTGGGCCTGAAATTTGGAACTCCTTCTATATGCTCATTATTACAATGATTATTTCGGTTCCAATTGCACTTGGCGCGGGAATTTACATGGCAGAATATGCGCGAAAAAATTGGTTGACCGATTTGATTCGGACGACAATTGAAGTGTTAAGCTCGCTTCCTTCTATCGTTGTTGGCCTTTTTGGCTTTCTTGTATTCGTCATTCAAATGGGCTGGAGTTTCTCGGTGATTTCCGGGGCACTAACGCTCACCATCTTTAACTTACCACTTTTAATTCGAGTAGTAGAAGATGCTTTAAATGCGATTCCAAACACTCAGCGCGAAGCAGGACTAGCCCTAGGGTTAACCCGGTGGGAAACAATTACGCGCGTTTTAATTCCAGCAGCTTTACCTGCGATTATTACGGGAATTATTTTGGCAGCTGGTCGAGTATTCGGCGAAGCGGCGGCGCTTATTTTTACAGCAGGTCAAAGTACGCCAGTGCTTGATTTTTCGAACTGGAATCCAGCTGAAATTACTTCGCCACTCAATATTTTCCGTCCCGCAGAAACGCTCGCGGTCCATATTTGGAAGATTAACGGGGAAGGAATTATGCCTGATGCACGTGCTGTTTCGGACGGTGCTTCAGCAGTGTTAATTATTTCTGTTTTACTTTTCAACATCTTAGCGCGTATTCTTGGAAAAATTGTATTTAAAAAAATGACGTCTTCGTCTTAAAAGGAGTTTTGTAAATGATGATCACAAAAACGATGCCAATAAATGTGGAAGTCGAAGAAACACAAGCGATAATTCCTCCTTTTGAAATGGACAGTCATGCGATGGCAACACAAGATCTCCACGTTTATTACGGCGAAAATCATGCGATAAAAGGAGTCGATCTCGCTTTCCCTGAAAATAAAGTAACGGCATTAATTGGTCCTTCTGGTTGCGGGAAATCTACTTACTTGCGGGCTTTAAATCGAATGAATGATGAAATTGAAGGCTGTCGCACACTTGGACAAATTTTATATAACGGCATAAATATTAATCGTAAAGAAGTTGACTTATACAATGTACGTAAGGAAATCGGTATGGTGTTTCAAAAGCCAAATCCATTTTCAAAGTCAATTTATGAAAATATTGCTTTTGGATTAAAACGTCATGGCATGAAGAATAAAAAAGAGCTCATGGAACGTGTAGAGAAAAGCTTACGTGGTGCGGCTTTATGGGATGAAGTGAAAGATGATTTAAATAAAAGTGCGCTCTCTCTATCCGGTGGGCAACAGCAACGCCTTTGTATTGCTCGTGCCATCGCGATGCAGCCAAAAGTGCTGTTACTTGATGAACCAGCATCAGCACTTGACCCGATTTCGACAAGTAAAATTGAAGATTTAATTAATGAACTAAAAGAGAAGTATACGATTGTCATCGTGACGCACAACATGCAGCAAGCAGCACGCGTATCCGACTATACAGCCTTCTTCTACTTAGGTGAAGTCGTTGAGTTTACAAGTACGACAGAATTATTTACAAACCCTGCAGAAAAGCGTACAGAAGATTATATTTCAGGAAACTTTGGATAAGAGGAGGCGAATAAATTGGTAGAAACTGCTGAAGCAACAAAATTTATGATTGAAACGGACAATGTCGATTTATTTTACGGACAAAAACAAGCCCTCAAACAAGTTTCTTTGCAAATAAAAGAAAATTTTGTAACGGCGCTTATCGGGCCTTCCGGTTGTGGTAAGTCAACATTTCTAAGAACATTAAATCGAATGAATGATTTAATACCAAATGTTAAAACAACCGGTAGTATTCGCATTGCAGATGAGGAAGTCAATCAAACAAAATTAGATATGGTAAACCTTCGTAAGCGCGTTGGCATGGTGTTTCAACAACCCAACCCATTTCCATTTTCCATTTATGATAATGTCGCTTACGGGCCACGGATGCACGGGGTAACAAATAAAAAAGAGCTGGATGCTATTGTAGAGAGAAGCTTAAAACAAGCTGCTTTATGGGACGAGGTTCACGACCGCTTAGACAAACCAGCGACAGGAATGTCAGGCGGACAACAACAACGACTTTGTATCGCTCGCGTTCTTGCTGTGAAACCCGAAGTGATTCTAATGGATGAACCAACTTCGGCACTCGACCCTATTTCAACCGCAAAAGTAGAAGACCTAATTTTAGAGCTAAAAAAAGATTATACGATTGTGATTGTGACGCATAATATGCAACAAGCTTCGCGTATCTCTGATGAAACAGCCTTCTTCTTGAATGGCGAGATTGTTGAGTTTGCTGATACGACAACAATTTTCACAAACCCGAAAAAACAAAAAACGGAAGACTATATTTCTGGTCGATTTGGATGAGGAGTGTGCCTATATGGTTGTAAGGAAATTATTTACAGAACAATTAAATGAGCTACATCAACACTTGTTAAAAATGGGCGTTCTTGTGAATGAATCTATTTTTAAAGCAGTGAAATCCTTAGTGGAGCGTGACCAATTGCTTGCCAAACAAGTTGTTTCAGAAGACAAAGCAATTAATGACATGGAGCTTTCGCTTGAACAAGGCTCCTTTGAACTAATTGCCCTGCAACAACCAGTTGGAACTGATTTAAGAAAAATTGTGACCGTCTTAAAAGCTAGCTCTGATTTAGAGCGAATTGGTGATCATGCGGTCAGCATTGCGAAAGCAACAATTCAATTAGGGAACAGTAAAGCATTAAAACCTATTCCTGAAATTCCAGAGATGGGTGAAATCGTCAAAAATATGCTACACGATGTGTTAAATGCATACTTAGCAGGAGATGCGAATGCGGCTCGCGAAATTGCAGCGCGCGATAACGAAGTAGACAAATTGCATCGTCTAGTCTCTAAAAAATGTATTGATTTAATGCAAGAAGATCCTGAGCATTTAGAGGATGTGACGCATTTACTTCTTGTGGCACAAAATTTAGAGCGAATTGGGGATTATATTACAAATGTATCCGAGTGGATTGTTTACTTAGAGAGCGGCGAAATCGAGGAGTTGAATCAATAAACAAAACGTGTTCCTAGTGGGAGGAACACGTTTTTGTTATAATACAGATAAATAAAAGTGTGAGGTGAAGCGCGTGACGGAGCTACCTAAAATTGGGAAACCTGCAACAAATGCTCTCTTAACAATTGGAATTGGGACGCTTGAACAAGTAAAGGAATATGATGAAAAAACACTTTCTAACTTACACGGTGTTGGACCAAAAGCAATTCAGATTTTAAGGCATGCACTAGCTGAACAAAATTGGTCGTTTCAACCTGACCAAAATATCGAAACGGACTTTGCTTTAATTGCGCCAACAGATTGCGATAATGCTCCCAAAAAGCGAATTATTCGCGATTACACGATTGCCACAGCGAAAGCAGACCGAAAAACGTTAGAAGCCCTTTTAGTAGAAAACTTTGTTTGGGAAGTTCCTGGCGAATTTGAAATCCGTGGCCGAACTAAATTTATGGACGAGCTTTTCAGCCATTTTGAACCCGTAAGTTCACTAGAGCTTGAAAATATTATCACACACGGAAAATTGGGTTCCTTAAATGGTACGATGATTACTAAAGAAGGGCAACATGTATATTTCGCTGACGTATTCGAATTTGAAAATCACGCAAAAGACGCTAAAATAATAAAAATCATTTCCTATGTCATCATAAAATAGTTGTTCATTTTTCGAAAGTAAAAAAATGGATAATCGCTATACTGAAAGGAGAGATGAAATTTATAGGTTAGGAGTTTAAAATTATGATAACTGTAGAACGTAAAAAAGAAGAATTCTACCAGGCTCTCGTTGAAAAAAATCCAAATTATGATGGCGTTTTTTTTGCAGGAATTAAAACGACAGGTGTGTTTTGTCATGCAACGTGTAAAGCGAGAAAGCCCAAATTTGAGAACTGTGAATTTTTTTCCACTGCAGAAGAAGCGCTACTCGCCGGCTACCGCCCGTGTAAAAGGTGTGAACCACTCTCTTACCCGCAAAGTATCCCAGAAGAAGTGACTCTTCTTGTAAAAAAAGTAGAGCAAAATCCAGAAAAGCGTTGGAAAGAAAATGATTTTCATGAACTAGGTCTACATTCCGCATCTGCAAGAAGGAAGTTTAAAGAAGTGTATGGAATGACCTTTGTTCAATATGCGAGATCTCGCCGCATGGGAATAGCTTTTAAAGAAATTTCAGCTGGAGCTAAAGTGATTGATGAACAATTGTCAGCAGGATATGAATCGGCAAGTGCCTTTAATGATGCTTTCACAAAAATTATGGGTAACCCTCCTAAAAAACAGCGGGGCATCATTATTTATGCAAGTATTATTGCTACACCAATTGGGCGTATGCTTAGTTTGACAGACGCGGAGGGACTTTACTTGCTTGAATTTATGAATCGACGCGGATTAGAACGTGAGATTGAAAAATTGCGCACTGTGCAAAATGCGCGAATTCTACCCGGAGAAACTAAAATTAGCCAGCAATTAGCGGAGCAGTTAACAGAATATTTTCAATCGAAACGCACGCATTTTTCCGTCCCGCTTTACACAAAAGGTTCTTCGTTTCAAAAGGATGTATGGCGGTATCTTGAAAAAATTCCTGCTGGTGAAACCCGGACGTATACGGAAATTGCAAATGAACTTGGGAATCCTCGTGCGGTTCGCGCTGTGGGTAATGCAAACGGGGCCAACCAAATTGCTATCTTAATTCCATGCCATCGTGTGATTAGAGCAAACGGGGAATTAGGTGGTTACGGGGGCGGAGTGGAGCGAAAAAAATACTTGCTTAACCTTGAAAAGTCTAAAATAGTTTAGACTTTTTTTAGATTTCGCGCTATCATATGAGTATATGACCATATAGTAATGGAGTGAAGGAAATGAACGGTTCAGTTTTAGATGAAGAAACACTTTTTAATGTGACTCAAATATTTAAAGCGTTAGCAGATCCAACTCGTGTGCAAATTTTAAATTTGCTACAAGAACGAGAATACTCAGTGAACGAAATCGCGCGGACGCTCGAATTTAATCAAACGACTGTATCACATCAACTGCGGTTTTTGAAAAATTTACGACTTGTTAAATCTCGTCGTCAAGGAACTACAATTTTTTATTCACAAGATGATAACCATGTGTTAGAATTACTTGCTCAAGCTATTCGTCATGTTCACCATGAATAAATACATGCAAAAATGTAGTTCATTGTTACAGGACAAAGGTGTAGACAGCATCAACTGTCCATGCGGATGAGCGCATCCCTAATCAAAAGAAGAAAATAACAGCTAAACTGGCTTTTTCAATCGAAAAGCTAGTTTTTTTATGGTAAAGTAAAAATAAATAAGACTTTGGAGGAAAAAAAGTGAAAAAATTGACGGCACAACAAAAAACGTTAGTAGTTGTCGGAATTATTTTGATGATTGCGGTAACGATTTTTGGTATTATATGGAATAATCAATTGGCAACTGTTATCATACTTGGAGTCGTCCAATTTGTACTGATTCAAGCAGTTTGTTATATCGGTATTTATTCACAAATGAAAGTAGGGACTTCAAGAGGGACCAAACTTTTTAGTTGGGGAATTTTAACTACAATTTTATTTTCAGCGATTATTGCAATTTTTGCCCCGGAAAATTTCCGTTCTTACTCAGGCGCAATTATCGCGCTTCTCGGTTACGGTTCTGCCCTTATCATGCGCGAAGTAGAAAATACAAATCCAGCCAATAAAAATCAAAAACGTGAAGAATAATGAAGAGAAGGAGTGATTTTGATGGGAATTCATCAATATTTTCAAAGTTTATCTGATTTGGAAAATATTTATCGTTGCCCAGGGAAATTTAAATATCAAGAACACTCTGTTGCGGAACATTCATTTAAAGTGACACAAATCGCACAGTTTTTTGGAAATGTAGAAGAAAGAGCTGGTAATCAGGTGGACTGGCGATCATTATACGAACGTGCGCTAAACCATGATTATTCAGAACTTTTTATTGGAGATATTAAAACGCCTGTAAAATACGCTACTGCTGAATTACGTGAAATGCTTTCCGAAGTCGAAGAAAGCATGACGCAAAACTTTATCGAGCGTGAAATTCCAGATGAGTTTCAGTCGACTTACCGTCATTTGCTAAAAGAAGGTAAAGATGCCACCCTTGAAGGGAAGATTTTAGCCATTTCAGATAAAGTTGACTTATTATATGAATCTTTTGGTGAAATTCGTAAAGGCAATCCAGAAAATATTTTTGTTGAAATTTATAGTGAGGCGCTAATAACGATATATGAGTATCGAGAGATGGAGAGTGTGAAATATTTTTTACGTGAAATTTTGAGAGAGATGCTTAGCGAGAAAGGTATTCGTAAAACAGACCTTCCTGAATTAACTGCCGAAATAACTACTAAAGCACTCCGTGGCAATTAAACGAATTAAAATATGAGAGGAAGACAATGATGTTAGATCAAATTTTATCAGCAATTTTCTTCCCAGGATTACTTGTCATCGTCTTGGCACGCGTTACACTAAACCGCTATGTTGCTTTATTTTTAGTGGTGGCACTCATTGCTGCTAGCGCCAAACTTGGTTACACGGATACGTGGTGGCTTATTATAATCGATGCTTTTTCCATAACAATAGGGTTTGTATTTGCAACAAACATGTTGCAACGCATTCGTAATCAAGAGAAAGCACATAAATAGGTAAATAGAAAATAAAGTGGTAAAATAGATGAAGAAGGACGTAATCAAATTGATTGCGTTCTTTCTGTTTTATAAAAACAACCGAACATATTTTCGGTTTTAGTTTGAAGAAAAACTTAAAGTTTACACAAAACAAAACGACCACGCAAAATCAGACTGCTGACAAATGGTGAGATTCTAGGCAAAGCCGAGTACCGAAGTGGAGCGTACTCGAGTACGTGATGACTGAAAACAGGGAAGGCGTAGTTTGCCTGACCATGTGAGAAGTTATGCGGAGCACATCGGAACGGAGGGTTTAACAACGAAGATTGCCGTTTGTCAGCAGTCTGAAACCGAACATATTTTCGGTTTTTGCTAGGATATATTGCTAGTTTATGGTAAAATAGAAGAGCTGAAAGTGGGAAATAAAATGAAGCAAGAATGGGGGAACTCACATTGACCGATAAATTTGAACTCGTTTCTGAATATAAACCGTCTGGGGATCAACCGCGTGCCATTGAGCGATTAGTTGCCGGTTTAAATAGCGGGTTAAAGCACCAAACTTTGCTTGGGGCAACTGGAACAGGGAAGACATTTACGGTGTCGAACGTTATACAAGAAGTAAATAAGCCAACTTTAATTATGGCACATAATAAAACGTTAGCGGGGCAACTTTATAGTGAATTTAAGGAGTTTTTTCCAAACAATGCGGTAGAATATTTTGTGAGTTATTATGACTATTATCAACCGGAAGCCTATGTTCCACAAAGTGACACATATATTGAAAAAGATGCTAGTATCAATGATGAAATTGATAAATTGCGACACTCTGCAACGGCCTCATTACTCGAAAGACGGGATGTAATTATTATTGCTAGCGTATCGTGTATTTATGGTTTAGGGGCTCCGGAAGAATACCGAGAACTCGTTGTATCGTTACGACCGGGTATGGAAATCAGTCGTGATGTTCTATTGCGCCGTTTAGTAGATATTCAATATGACCGGAATGACATTGATTTTCAGCGTGGCCGTTTTCGTGTTCGCGGTGATGTGGTTGAAATTTTCCCCGCATCACGTGATGAACATTGTATTCGTGTTGAGTTTTTTGGCGATGAAATCGAGCGCATTCGCGAAGTTGACGCGCTTACTGGAGAAATTACAGCAGAACGGGAACATATTTCTATTTTCCCAGCCTCTCACTTTGTTACTCGCCAAGATACGCTCAAAAAAGCAATTGGAAATATTAAAATCGAACTTGAAGAACGATTAAAAGTGCTTCGTGCTGATAATAAACTTTTAGAAGCACAGCGTTTAGAGCAGAGAACAAATTACGATATTGAAATGATGGAAGAAATGGGCTACTGCTCAGGCATCGAGAACTATTCCAGACATTTGGCACATCGTCCAGCTGGCTCAACGCCGTACACACTACTTGACTATTTTCCTGATGATTTTCAAATTGTTATTGATGAGTCGCACGTGACCATGCCGCAAATTCGCGGAATGTACAATGGTGACCAAGCGCGGAAGCAAATGCTTGTCGATCACGGCTTTCGTTTGCCGTCTGCCCTCGACAACCGACCACTGCGCTTAGAGGAGTTTGAGAAGCACATTAACCAAATCATGTTTATCTCGGCAACACCAGGCCCGTATGAACTCGAAAAAAATCCTGATGTTATCGAGCAAATCATTCGACCGACTGGATTACTTGACCCTATTGTTGAAATCAGACCGATTGAAGGGCAAATAGATGATTTAATGGATGAAATTAATGAGCGCACGGAAAAAGATGAACGCGTACTCGTGACAACACTGACCAAGAAGATGGCGGAAGATTTAACGGACTACCTAAAAGAAGCTGGCGTCAAAGTGCAATACCTCCATTCGGAAGTGAAGACGCTTGAGCGGATTGAAATCATCCGCGATTTACGCCTTGGAGTGTTTGACGTCCTAGTTGGAATCAACTTACTTCGTGAAGGAATCGATTTACCAGAGGTTTCTCTTGTTGCGATTTTAGATGCGGATAAAGAAGGTTTCTTGCGTTCAGAACGTTCACTTATTCAGACGATGGGTCGGGCTGCCCGAAATGAAAATGGACGAGTCATTATGTATGCTGATAAGATTACCGATTCAATGCGCGTTTCAATGGAAGAAACCGAACGTCGTCGCCAAATTCAAGAAGCCTATAATGAAAAACACGGCATTACACCAAAAACAATTCGTAAAGAAATTCGTGGCGTAATTGCGGCAACCATTGCTGTAGAAGGGGAAGAGGAAACACGTCCTGATTTAAGCAAATTAACTAAACAAGAACGCGGACAACTCATTGAAGATATGGAACATGAAATGAAGGCTGCGGCTAAAGCGCTTGATTTTGAACGTGCTGCCGAGCTTCGTGATGCCTTACTCGAATTAAAAGCGGAAGGATGAAACGAATTTGAATAAAGATAAAATTATCATTCAAGGGGCAAGAGCCCATAACTTAAAAAATATTGACGTTGAAATCCCACGTGATAAATTAGTTGTTATGACGGGGCTATCAGGATCAGGGAAATCTTCCTTAGCTTTTGACACTGTCTATGCGGAAGGACAGCGCCGCTATGTGGAGTCGCTTTCTGCTTATGCACGCCAGTTTTTAGGGCAGATGGATAAGCCTGATGTAGATTTAATTGAAGGACTTAGTCCTGCAATTTCTATCGATCAAAAAACAACAAGTCGTAATCCAAGGTCCACAGTCGGAACCGTAACGGAAATTCATGACTATCTCAGATTGCTTTATGCACGTGTCGGGCATCCAATTTGTCCAAACCATGGCATTGAAATCACATCACAAACAATTGAACAAATGGTAGAGCGCGTTTTAGAATATCCAGAAAAAACACGTCTTCAAGTAATGGCACCCATTGTTTCTGGCAAAAAAGGCACACACAAAAAAACGCTAGAAGAAGTTAAAAAGCAAGGTTATGTTCGTATTCGAGTTGACGGGGAAATTTATGACATTAATGATGATATTACAATTGAAAAAAACAAAAAACATTCTATTGAAATTATTGTTGACCGAATTGTCATTAAAGAAGGTATTCAATCCCGCTTGTATGATTCATTGGAATCGGCACTTCGATTAGCAGATGGTTATGCGGTTGTTGACGTTATGGGCGAAAAAGAATTGCTATTTAGCGAACACTATGCCTGTCCTTATTGTGGCTTTACAGTTGGGGAACTTGAACCGCGGATGTTTTCTTTTAATAGTCCATTCGGGGCGTGTCCGACATGTGATGGTTTAGGCACGAAATTAGAAGTGGATGTCGACACGGTCATTCCAGATGCCTCACTTTCTTTAAAAGACGGGGCAATTGTACCTTGGCGACCAATTAGTTCGCAGTACTATCCGCAAATGTTGGAATCAGCTTGTGAGGAATTTGGAATTGATATGACTAAGCCTTTTGAAAAGCTTTCGAAAGAAGAGCAGAAAATTATTTTAAATGGTTCAGGTGACCAGGAGTTTTTCTTTAAATATCAAAATGATTTTGGCATGACAAGGGAAACGTGGATGCCGTTTGAAGGAATTTTACCAAACGTGGAAAGACGTTACCGCGAAACGAATTCGGACTTTACGCGTGAACAGATGGCACAGTATATGACGGACTTACCTTGCCCAACGTGTCATGGCTATCGCTTGAAGGAAGAAGCCCGAGCAGTAAAAATTGAAGGGAAACATTTGGGTGAAATTAGTAATTTTTCTGTGACGGAAGGCTTGAAATTCTTTTCAGAGCTTGTTCTTTCGGAAAAAGAAAGTCAAATCGCAGCACCAATTTTGAAAGAAGTACGAGGCCGTCTTGGCTTTTTAAATAATGTTGGTTTAAATTATTTAACACTTAGTCGAGCTGCTGGAACGCTTTCAGGCGGAGAGGCTCAGCGAATTAGGCTAGCGACACAAATTGGTTCGCGACTAACGGGAGTGCTATATATTTTAGATGAGCCATCAATTGGTTTGCACCAACGTGATAATGACCGACTAGTTGAAACGCTACAAAATATGCGTGATATTGGGAATACGCTAATTGTCGTGGAACATGACGAAGATACCATGATGGCCGCAGATTATCTGATTGATATTGGACCAGGCGCTGGTGAACATGGAGGGCAAATTGTGGCCGCTGGAACGCCTGAAGAGGTTGCAAAAGATAAAAATTCAATAACAGGTCAATATCTATCTGGGGAAAAATTTATTTCGGTACCTAGTTCTCGTCGTGATGGAAATGGCAATAAAATTGAGATTATTGGCGCCAAGGCGAATAATTTAAAAAATGTTAGTGCAGATATCCCGCTTGGAACATTCACCTGTGTAACGGGCGTTTCTGGTTCTGGGAAAAGCTCTCTTGTAAATGAAGTATTGCGAAAAGCGTTGTCGCGTAAGTTAAACCGGGCAAATGCAAAACCTGGCGCGCATAAGGAAATTAAAGGGATTGAGCACTTGGAGAAAATTATTGATATTGATCAGTCTCCAATTGGGCGGACGCCCCGCTCGAATCCGGCGACTTATACGGGCGCATTTGATGATATTCGTGACTTATTTGCCTCTACAAATGAGGCGAAAGTACGCGGGTACAAAAAAGGTCGTTTTAGTTTTAACGTAAAGGGTGGTCGTTGTGAAGCTTGTAAGGGCGACGGTATCATTAAAATTGAAATGCACTTTTTGCCAGATGTTTATGTACCATGTGAGGTTTGTTCTGGGAAACGCTACAACGGCGAAACGTTAGATATTCGCTATAAAGGTAAAAATATTGCAGAAGTTTTGGAGATGACAGTTGAAGAAGGCTTGGAATTCTTCAAAAATCAACCTAAAATTGCGCGCAAATTACAGACGATTGTCGATGTCGGTTTAGGTTACATCCGTCTTGGGCAACCTGCCACAACTTTATCAGGCGGTGAGGCACAGCGGGTTAAACTTGCCTCTGAGCTCCACAAACGAAGTAACGGAAAATCATTTTATATTTTAGATGAGCCGACGACTGGTTTACATGCTGATGATATTAGTCGGTTATTGAAAGTGCTACAGCGCCTAGTTGATGAGAATGGCGATACCGTTTTAGTTATCGAACACAACTTAGATGTTATTAAGCAAGCTGACTATTTAATTGACTTAGGTCCAGAAGGTGGCGACGGTGGCGGTCAAATTATTGCAACGGGTACACCCGAAAAAGTCGCACGTTCAAAAAAATCATATACTGGTAAATATTTGAAACGGATTCTTGAACGTGATAAAAAACGAACGAAAAACTGGATTGAAAATGCGCAGAAATAAAGCTTAAAAGCCTGATTGGGAGGAAATATTCTCATCAGGCTTTTCCTTTTCCCCAAAAGTCCAAAGAAAGAATCGTTCTTAAGTTGTATGACAGATGACGAGTAATCCTTCATAATGAACATATAGTTAATTAACCTATGAATTTAATGACAATACTTAAATATATTTTTAGGAGGAACTGGAATGGAAAATGAACGCAAACGCATTTTAGAACTCGTGAAACAAGGTGTTATTTCAACGGAAGAAGCATTAACATTACTTGAAAATATTTCAAAAAAAGAAGGAAAATCCGCAGCTTCTGAAAATATTCGTCAAGCAGAACGTAGAACTTCATATGAAGAAACATTTGAGGACGAAGAGGAACAAGGCTATGACTACTCGCAAGGGTGGAATACAGCGGGAAATCCGTATCGCGGCGGGGAAGCCAAAAAACCACGTAGAGAGCGTCCAGAGCAAAAAGCAAAAGATGCGGAACGTGCTCGTATTGAGAAAGAAAAACGTGAAGAATCCATGAAAAATGTGATGAATGATTTATCACAAGCTGGCGAAAAGATTGGCTCATTTTTAAGCAGTGCGTTTAATCAAGTGAAAGATATGCCATTTCCATTTTTAACTTCAACAAAAATTGAACGTGAATTTGTTTATCATGATACAACACTTTCGATTTTAGAATTTGAAGTGGCAAACGGCAATATTGAATTTAAACCGTCTGACAATGATGATATTCGTGTACATGCGATGATTAAACTATTTAAAGAGTATCCAGAGGAAGAAGCAATGAAAATCTTCTTTGACCGCACAACGCTTCGTGTTGATGAAGAAACGCTTCGCTTTGAATCAAAATCAAAACAAATTGTAACGAATTTGACGGTATACTTGCCGCGTCGTGAATATGATTATGTTTCGGTGAAAATTTTAAATGGTAACTTCCATATTGATGAACTAGCTGGTCGCGATTTATTTGCGAAAACAACAAATGGAAATATTAGTGTTGGCACCATTCAAGCGACACTGGCAGAAATCGAGTCAATTAATGGGAATGTTCGCGTACAAAATGGTAATGTGCGAGATGTATCTTTGAAAACTTTTAACGGCAACGTTTCGGTAAAAGGTAGTTTCTATTCTACTAATTTAATGACTAAAAATGGAAATATTAATTATCACTTGCAAAATGAAGAGGCTGCATTCTTAAAAGCAAAAACAGGTGCTGGAAACCTTGAAATCACTGTACCAAGAGAATTAGGACTGGATGGTCGTCTTCATACGAACCTTGGTAAATTACTATTAGAGGTGAAAGATGCTAAAGTGTTGGATTCAAAATCTGAATCAGTTAGTAAAACTATGATTTTCACAAAACCTTCTATGGGTGATGCGCTTAAAATTGAAGCAGAAGCAACTACAGGTAGTGTTAAAATTCGTGAATCTAAGTAAAACGAGTCTTCGCCACGTAGCGAAGACTCTTGAAAGATTATTTTGAAAGGAAGCGCATAGTATGGACAAAAAACTAAGAAGATCTCGTGTTGATCGTAAAATCGGCGGTGTTTTTGGTGGTATTTCTGAATACACTGGTATAGATGCAACGATTCTGCGTCTGATTTTCATTGTTGTCGCTGTTTTTACGATGAAAACGGGTATCGCAATCATTGCTTATATTATTGCCCTGTTTGTGATTCCTTCTGAAAACATGACAAATGAAGAGGTGCTTGAGCATCATCGTAGACGTGTTGATGAGAAAAGACGTCGCATGGAAGGACGCAGAAATCGACATATCGATCGTATGGAACGCCATCAAGAAGCACATATGAAACATAAGATGCATCATGAAAATGTAAGAATGCAACATATGGAAAAAAATCATTTGGGAAAACGACCAAGACCTTCCCGTGAATTTAGTTTCGATGCTACCACATTTAAAGGATTAAAAGTTCAAATTGCAACAGGTGATGTGACGCTTCGTGTTTGGGAAAAAGATGAATTAAAAGTGCGAGTTGTGCTCGCCGTACATGAAAAGGCGCGTTCGATTCGTCAATTAAGTGAAGATAAATTATGGGATTACTTTTTCAGTCAAACTATGCTTGAAATCACACCAGAGCAATTTACATTTGAATCTAAAAATGAAGTGTTAAAAACAGATGTTGTGCTAACAGTGCCAAAACGGCTTTATGAACAAATGAAAATACAGTTACTTAACGGAAACTTGAAATTTGATGATATTTCAGCTGAAGATGCAATTTTAAAAGTACGTCATGGTGATGTAAGATCTACTGGAGCGAGTGGGAAATTTTTAAGTGCCGAAGTAACAGATGGTGAAATTTTCTTTAAACGCGCTAATGTTGAAAACATTGATTTAGCAACGCAAAAAGGTGATGTCTCAATTGCTGGGAACTTACTTACAACGGTTGCTAAAACGGCTAATGGCGATGTGGATTATACGGTTTACAATGACACTGCCACGGCGGCTGATTTAAAAGCGCCAAATGGAGATATTCGCATCCAAATTCCCGCATCGTGGAATGTGGACGGAACGCTTGGGACTAGACGCGAGAAAATTTATTTCGATTTGAAAAATGCAAAGGTTTGGGACAATTCAAATCAGACGTTTGTCTTTACGCAAAATGCGGAAGAAATTAGTACGGGTACGATTCAGGCTAATGTAAATGCGGGTATTATTAAAGTAACGGAACTTGAACAGCAAGAAGCAAAATAAGAAAAATACTTTTAACCAGGAGGGAAAGAAAATGAAAAAATTAACGAAGTCTAATAATCAAAAAATGTTGGCTGGTGTATGTGGTGGATTTGCGGAGTACTTTGGTTTTGAAGTCACATGGATTCGCCTAGCTTGGGCGGTTATCTCATTATTCGCTGGCACGGGAATTTTACTTTACATTATTGCAGCAATTGTAATGCCGAAAGCTCCAAGCACAGAGTGGGAGTGATAGAATTTGCGTTTTATAATAGGTGTTTTAATTAATGCAGTACTGTTTGTAGCTTTATCAGGTTTCTTTTCTAGTTTTCATGTAGATGGTTTTACTACGGCAATACTAGCGAGCTTTATTTTAGCAATTTTGAATATGCTCATTCGACCGATTTTGCTACTATTAACATTGCCGATTAATATTTTAACGCTTGGACTCTTTACTTTTGTCGTCAACGCGCTAATGTTAGAGCTTACAACTTACTTTATGGGAAGCTCTTTCAATATTGATGGTTTCGGAACAGCCCTAATTTTAGCGGCAATTATGGCTTTTGCCAATATGATTATTAATTCGGTTCTGTTTGACAATAAGAATCGGCAATGAAGTTATGAGCAACTGCTCATAACTTTTTGTTTGTGCTATTCGAATCTTGTGATACATGGTAAAATAAAAGAAAAAACCGTAGTGGAGGGACTTACATGACAAAAAGCGTGACGGTAAAGGAGTTAGTGGAGCGGCTAAACTTACAGCTGATTTGCGGCGAAGAAGGTTTGGAGCGGCCCATCTTAACGAGTGATTTATCAAGGCCTGGTCTTGAGTTAACGGGTTTCTTTTCTTATTACCCAGAAGATCGTGTGCAACTTTTCGGTATGACGGAAATTTCGTTTTCGGAAGGAATGGAACCAGGAGAACGTTTAAAACGTTATAAGCAAATGTGCACGAAGCGAACGCCAGCTTTTGTTGTTTCCAGAAATTTAGAAACACCAAAAGAGCTCATTCAGGCGGCTAGCGAAGCTGGAATTCCAGTACTCCGCTCGAGACTCAAAACGACGCGTCTTTCTGTTTATATAACCAACTTTTTGGAAAGTAAATTGGCGCCAGTTATTTCAATGCACGGGGTGCTTGTTGATATTTATGGCCTCGGGGTTTTAATTACTGGAAGTAGCGGTGTTGGGAAAAGTGAAACTGCGCTTGAGCTTGTGAAACGTGGGCACCGGTTAGTGGCTGACGATAATGTTGAAATCCGTCAGGAGGATGAATTATCCTTAATTGGCTCTTCGCCAGCAATTATTGAGCATCTACTTGAAATTCGTGGTTTGGGAATTATTAATGTAATGACACTTTTCGGAGCAGGAGCTGTTCGCTCAAGCAAGAAAATTACACTTGTTGTGCACCTTGAAAACTGGGATCCAACGAAACATTATGACAGAGTTGGGCTGGACGAGGAGAAAACGAAAATTTTCGATATGGACGTTCCGAAAATTACAGTTCCAGTTCGGCCAGGTCGAAATTTATCTGTTATCATTGAAGTGGCAGCAATGAATTTCCGCTTGAAAAACATGGGATACAATGCGGCGGAACGCTTCACAAGTGACTTAAACAATTTGATTAACCAAAATAGCATGAACGATTAATGAAAGGGGCTTGGCAATTTTAGTCAAGCAACTTTCTTTTTTGTGTTAGAAAAGGTAGAATTGAATAATGAAATTGAAGAAAAGAAAGTGGGTTCAGAATGGAAAATCAAATTACACCGCTTGATCCGGTGGCCATCCAAATTGGGAATTTCTCCATCAAATGGTATGGGGTGATTATTGCAATAGGTGTCGTTGTGGCGCTACTATTAGCACTTAGAGAGGCGACTAAACGTCATTTTGATAAAGAAATATTTGTAGACTTATTAATTTGGGCGATTCCAATTTCAATTATTTGCGCCCGTATTTATTATGTAATCTTTCAGTGGGATTTTTATAAGGACAACCCAAGTGAGATTATTAAAATTTGGCACGGCGGGATTGCAATTTACGGGGCGCTTATTGGGGCGGTCGGTACGGCTATCATATTCTCGCGTATCAAGAAAATCTCCTTTTTCCAACTAGCAGATATTGCAGCTCCAAGTTTACTGATTGCTCAAGCGATTGGACGTTGGGGAAATTTCATGAACCAGGAGGCACACGGGGCAGAGACAACGCGAAGTTTCTTGGAAAGTTTACATTTACCAGACTTTATTATTAACCAAATGTACATAGACGGTGCTTATTATCAACCCACTTTTCTTTATGAAAGTTTATGGAATGTGCTTGGGTTTATTGTGCTTCTTGTTTTACGCCGGACGAAGATTCGCCGCGGGGAGCTGTTTTTGGGTTATGTAATCTGGTATTCTTTTGGACGCTTCTTTATCGAAGGGATGCGTACGGATAGTTTGATGTGGGGCGATATGAGAGTATCACAAGTACTCGCTGTGATTTTAATTGTTGTGTCTATCGGTCTAATCATTTACAGACGAATCAAACTAAACCCACCTTATTATTTAGCGGACAAATACGGGGATGTGCCCCAAAAATAAGCTTTGCTTTGGCAAGGAAAGGTTGAATTTATGACGAAAAAAATGACGACTTTGCTTTTTGATTTGGATGGAACGTTAATTAATACGAACGAACTCATCATCGAAACGTTTAAGAAAACATTGGCGGAATTTTTACCAGAAAGAAGCTTTTCAAGAGAAGAAATTTTACAATTTATCGGACCACCTCTTACGGAAACGTTCGCAAACTTAGCGCCAGAGCGGGTGGAGGAAATGATTGCGTTTTATCGTGAGTTTAATATTGCGCATCATGATGACCTTGTTTTAGAGTATGACGGCGTTTACGAGGCGATTCGTGCGCTCTACGAGGAAGATTACAAGCTCGCGGTCGTCTCTACAAAAATGTATGATGTGATCATGAAAGGCCTAAAACTCACGGGTCTTGATAAATATTTTCAGGTCGTCATTGGGCTCGATCAAGTAAAAGAAGCGAAGCCAGACCCGGAAGGCATTGAAATGGCCCTTGCACTACTCGGTTCAGAAGCTAGCGAGGCCATAATGGTTGGCGATAATTTTCACGACATTTATGCGGGGAAAAACGCAGGTACCAAGACGGCAGCCGTTTCGTGGTGCATTAAAGGTCCAGATTACTTAACACAGTTTGAGCCAGACTATATGTTAAAAACGATGGGCGATTTACTTGAAATCGTGCATACCGAGGCTTAATATGCGAAACTATAAGCGTTACGAGCCAAAAATTCCGAACGAAAACCCGCTCAACCACGTGTATAAGACGGTCTCGTTTTGGCGCACCTTTAAAAACACGCTAGTCATCGAATTTGCGCGTTACTTCCCTTGGATGGGAGGCAAACGCAATTTGTATCGCAAACTGTTAGGCATGAAGGTTGGTGACAAAACGGCCATTGCGTTTAAAGTAACATTTGATTTATTTTTCCCAGAAAAGATTATGATTGGTAAAAATTCGGTTATTGGTTATCAAACCACGATTTTGACGCACGAATATTTGGTGAATGAGTACCGTGTGGGTGCCGTTAAAATTGGTGACGACGTAATGATTGGCGCAGGTGTTATTATTCTACCGGGCGTTGAAATTGGTGACCGTGCTGTAATTGGTGCGGGCGCTGTTGTTTCAAAGGATATTCCAGCTGATAGCGTAGCATTTGGGAATCCTATTAGGATTAAAGAAAAATCCGATTCTTGAGTGAGAATCGGACAAGGACAAAAAACAGAAAATTATATATAATATCATTTGAAAAAGCGAATGTGCTACTGTATGATGGGGAGGGACTTAAAATTTTTGAGGGAACTAATTTTCTTTTTAGAATATTATATTTTTTAACAGCGATGATGCCTGCATATATTTTGTTAGATATTCAACTTTATCTAAAAAAAAATATCAATATTTATTTTTTTGGTATAATACTTATTGTTATATTCATGGTTAGTATTTTTATGGTGTGGTTTATTAAATTTCTCATGACTAATAGGTACAATGAGGATAAAAGTGCCGAAGTTGAAAAACTAATAAACGAAAGAAGTCAAATTTCTAGTAGAAATAATGGTGCTGTAACATTTTTGGTGGGCATTATTTTACCATCTATAATTATTTTTGAAAACAGCGTGGCGTATACATTGATTGTGTTTACTTTGCTACAATTAGTGTTATTAGTTCTTATGTTGAAAAGTCATAGTGTGTTTTTTAATGTTCCAATGATAATGATGGGAATTGATGTATACCAACTTCATGAAGGAAGCTTCATACTAACAATCAATGGGAAGTTAAGGCTATCGAGGGAAAAAATTAAGCTTGTACGAATTGGAGATTCTGAAATGTGCCATACATACATTTACAAAAAGGGGCAGGAATAAGATGGCTGAAAAAGTATGGGTAGGAATTTTTAGAAACAATAGGCTGGATAGAATACTGTTGTTGCCAAATGATAAGGAATTTTATGAAGGTATTGTCGATACATTATATGATGAGGGAGCTATACCAATTGACTTTCAAAATTTCGGTGAATTCCGATCAGATGCGCTGCTTTTAGAAGAAGGATATTATATTGATTTGGAAAAAATTACTAAGGACCATTTTCTAGATATGTTTGCAGAAAAAATTTTGGAGGATAGATGCTTAAGCCTAGATAATCCAGTAATTTCATTTGGTAGAAGTGGAAAAGTTGAAATCGATGAAACGAAAGAAACGCCTAAATTTTTGATGATAGAATCAGAGGATGCTATAATTTTTTTGCCAATAAAAACACGAGGAATAATTCGGAAAAAACGTTTGATGGAGTTCGGATTCTTTAAAAAACTATCAACAGGAAATCAAAATGTGGTACATGATATAAATATGGGAGTTCCATTCCCTACAACTGTTTGTGCAATATTTAATAAACTTAGTCAAAGGTTGTGTGTAATCAATAATGATGATTTTGAATCAATAATAGGGACATTTGAAAGAAAGAAAAAGAAGGCGATTCAAAATCTAGAGCTTTTTGAAAGTGGGGAGTTGACTGTAGGTGTTGAAGAGTATAGGGTCACTTTTTGTAATCTCTCAAATATAAAAAATGAGGTTTTAGAAAGTAAAAGATTGACTACAAGACTAGGTATTTACGATTCAAAAAAAAGTTTTCCAATAAAAAAAATAAAACAGGCAATGTGGAAACTTCCTGAAGAGTTACGTATAAAGTTCGATGATAAGGGGAAATTTATTGAAGTGAACTCGATAAATAAGAAAACCTTTATTGGTATATTACATAATTCAATTGTAGAAAGGGTTCTTTCTGGGGAAGTAGAGGTTCTATAGAAAGATTCTGGATATGATTAAAAAGAACTAAAATCGCACTGAATCCATTTTTTAGTAATGGAACTTTAAAGTGATTTTAGTTCTTTTACTTTTGGTTAACATGATTAATGATGATTTTTGTGTTATATCCATTTGCATGGACGGATTGACGGAATTCGGAACTATGATATACTAAATAAACGAAATGGAGGGGAGAAAAAATGACGGAAAAACGGTTTCGGGAACCGAAAGTGATTCACTTTCTCCCAAACGGACAGTTTTATTTTGAACGAGGGATTATGGCTTTTCGTGAGGAGAAAATAACGGAAGCGATAGGCTATTTAGAGCGTGCGCGTGATTTGGAACCATTTGAACCGGTTATCATTTGCCAGCTTGCCATCTGTTATACGGAAATTGGACAATTTCATAAGTCAAACCAGCTTTTACGATATGTTTTAGAAAATTTAGATGGAAACATGCACTATTGCTACTACTTTATTGCAAACAATTTTGCTTATTTGAAGGACTTTAAACGGGCGCTTCAGTACGCTAAGCGCTATGTGGCGGAGGATCCGGAAGGTGAATATGTGGAGGAAGCGAACGACTTAATGGACGTGTTACTGGAAGAAACGCCAATCGGACAAAACCTTGAAAATAAATTTATTAAAGTGGAACAGGAATTTTATGAATATAAAAAAGAAATCAATCGCTATTTAGCGGAGGAAGACAGTGTTTCGGCTTGTCGCGTTTTAGAGCGAGTGATTGATGAGAAACCGAATTTTTGGCCAGCTTATAACCAACTGGCGGCGCTTTATTTTGAGCAGCTACGCGAAGAGGAAGGGCTTAAGGTTCTGTATGATTTATTGGAGCGCTCGAGCGGCAATCTGCTAGGACGTATCGATTTGTTTATGTACCATTACTTTAAGGCAAATGAGGAAGAAGTTCAAAAGCTGTATGCGGAGCTTATGAAAATTGTACCAATTTTGACACACCACCGAGAACGGCTGGGGTATGTTCATGCGATGATGGGAGCATATAAAACGGCGGACTCATTTTTAGGCGATATTGTTGATTTAGAGGTAACTGAACGGCCGAAATTTTATTATTACCGAGCAAAAACGGCTTTTTACCTTGGGAATGTTGAATTTGCGCGTGAAATGTGGACGCAATTTTTAAACTGTGACGTATATGAAAAGGAAGATTTTCCGTTTGATGAAAGGGAAAATGAATTTGTAGCAGACGTTCCAAATGTGTTGCGACTTCTGGCTTCAAAAGAGCGTACGCTACACTATCTTGGCGTTTACGCGCTCTCAATTTCGCCTGCGCGCGCGGAACTTGTGCTTTTTCACCCGCTGTTTGAAATGACAAATTGGACATATGAGGAACACCTTGTTTTCACACAATTTGTCTTCCTGGCAGATGGCATTCCTGAGCAAAATAGTCGCTATATGGTTGAACTTTTCGAAGAGCTAAAAAACGCAAACCTACCTCTTTCAGATGAAAATTTAGCGCTTTATATGCGTTTTGTAAAAACTATTTGGCAGATTACGGAAAAACAAATCCTCTTGCCAGAATACGAAATGAAAGCTGTTTTATCAAGCTTCGTCGCCCGTTTTGGTAGCAAGTCGCAAATGAAACAAGCGTCTTTAGACCAAAATATACAAGATATTGATTTGTTCGAGTAGTGTGAGCATATATATAGACGAACTTACTATTTCGTATTAAGCTAGGTGTAGACTTTAATGCGTAACCTTAGGAGGATGTAAAATGGTAAGTGAAGAAAGAATTTATGACGTTATTATTATTGGCGCTGGACCTGCTGGTATGACAGCAGCGCTTTATACTTCCCGTGCTGATTTAGATACATTGATGATTGAACGTGGTGTGCCTGGTGGGCAAATGGTAAATACGGCAGATGTGGAAAACTACCCGGGTTTTGATAGCATTTTAGGTCCTGATTTATCAGATAAAATGTTTACGGGAGCGAAACAGTTTGGCGCAGAATATGCTTACGGTGATATTAAAGGCATTGAAGATTTTAAAGAGTACAAACTGGTAACTGCTGGTTCAAAAAGCTATAAAGCCCGTGCGGTTATTATCGCGACTGGTGCCGAACATCGGAAACTTGGTGTGACGGGTGAGGATGAGCTAAGCGGCCGAGGCGTGTCATATTGTGCGGTTTGTGATGGAGCTTTTTTCAAAAATCGTGATTTAATTGTTGTTGGCGGTGGCGATTCAGCGGTTGAAGAAGGCACTTACTTGACGCGTTATGCGGACAAAGTAACTATTGTGCATCGCCGCGATAAATTGCGTGCACAACAAATCCTGCAAGACCGCGCGTTTAAAAATGAAAAAGTAGATTTTGTATGGGATGCCACAGTGGAAGAGATTGTTGGTGATGACAAAAAAGTGACTGGCGTACGATTAGTATCCACAAAAGACGGCTCTAAACGTGATTTAGAAGCTGATGGCGTCTTCATCTATGTTGGACTTGTACCACTAACAAGCGCATTTCGTGACCTAGGCATTACTGATGATGAAGGTTATATTTATACAAATGAAGAAATGGAAACGACTATTCCGGGTATTTTCGCTGCTGGAGATGTTCGCGTCAAAAGCTTACGCCAAATTGTGACGGCAACGGGTGATGGTGGTTTAGCTGGGCAAAACGCACAAAAATTTGTGGAAGAATTAAAAGAATCGCTTGAAGCGGTAAATGAATAATATTTTAGGAGATTGTAGCGACTGCAATCTCCTTATTTTTGGAAATAAATGTGTATAGAAAATGGTGATTTTGCGGGAGTTGTAAACTTTGATTATAGTTTTATAAATGCGGAAATAGCTATTTAGATATAATTCTAAGTAAATCTATGTTATCTTTTTAGTAAAGCCAGATGAAAGGAAGTAATTTTCATGAAACAAATTGCGATTATTACGATTGATGCTACTAAAGTTAAAGCTGTGGACGGAAAAACGGTTGTTTTTACGGTTTGGAATGAGGCTGCAGAAGAATGGTCTAAGAGGCATCAGGATTTAGATGTGAATCTTATCCGTATTCCTTGGTATGTGAAAACTGGCGATACTCTGGTAAACTTTTTTGTTCGGAAAATTTTGAAAATAAAAGATGTGCCGGAATATGAAAATATGTTGCAATTCGTTTATTTTTCGCATATGAGTGCTTTTTATTTATCGAATGCTGAATTTGATGGGATTATTTTTGAAAGTCAGGACCTTTTAGTGAAGACGTTACCGCAATGTGAAAATGAAGCGCATTACCGGGAACTTTCGACTGTGATGGAATAATGCGGGGCCCCCTTCTTTTGGAGGGGGTTTTTTATTTATGAAGAAAGTGTTAAATTTTTCATGGAATGGGTGACGATTGCTTGGAACTGTTGTAAAATGGAAAGAAGGTTAGTACTTACGAGGAGGAGAGAGATGAGTATTTTAGTTTTAGGTGGAGCTGGATATATTGGCTCTCATGCAGTAGATGGTTTACTAGCAAAAGGCTATAAAGTGGTCGTAGTTGATAATTTACAGACGGGGCATCTGGCGTCTTTAAATGACCAGGCGACTTTCTATAAAGGTGATATTCGGGATAAAGTTTTTTTACAAAGTGTTTTTAAAAAAGAGGAAATTGAGGGTGTGATTCACTTCGCAGCAAACTCGCTTGTTGGGGAATCAATGCAAATTCCACTTGTTTATTTAAATAATAATGTTTACGGGACGCAAGTTCTTCTCGAAGTGATGGAGGAGTTCGGCGTTTGTCACATCGTTTTCTCGTCCTCAGCTGCAACATACGGGGAGCCAGAGCGCGTACCGATTACAGAAGATATGCCAACGAATCCAGAAAGCACATACGGGGATACAAAGCTTATTATGGAAAAAATGATGCACTGGTGTGACTTGGCTCATGAGTTACGTTACGTGTCGCTAAGGTATTTTAACGTTGCTGGAGCGAAAGAAGATGGCTCGATTGGCGAGGACCACAATCCTGAGTCACATTTAGTTCCGATTATTTTACAAGTGGCTTTAGGCCAGCGTGCGGAACTATCAATCTACGGGGATGACTATCAGACGGAAGATGGTACTTGTGTGCGCGATTATGTGCATGTGGTGGATTTAGTTGATGCGCATATTTTGGCGCTGGAGTATTTGAAAAATGGCGGTGCGAGTAATATTTTCAATTTAGGTAGTAGTAACGGTTTTTCTGTGAAGGAAATGCTTGATGTAGCTAGACGTGTAACGGGTAAGGAAATTCCGGCTGCAATTGGGCCGCGCCGTGCGGGTGACCCTAGTACTCTTATTGCTTCAAGTGAGAAAGCTCGCCAAATTCTTGGTTGGACGCCAAAACATACAGATATGGAAGAAATTATTGAAACTGCGTGGAAATGGCATGTAAGCCATCCAAACGGGTATGAAGAATAAAATAGTGTTGAAACTGGCGACTTGAATTGTCGTCAGTTTGCATGTTAAACGACTAGGAGGGGCAAATTGAAACGGACTTTTGGGGAAATAGAAGGTGTACCAATTTATGAGTACACGCTTAAAAATAAACGCGGCACGGAAATCTCAGCTTTAAATTATGGTGGCATTGTAACACGCATTATGACTGAAAATCGTTCTGGTGAATTTCAAAATATTAGTTTGAGCTTTGACAATTTAGCTGACTATTTGGCGCATTCGCCTTATTTTGGTGCTTTTGTTGGTCGTGTTGCGGGGCGGATTCGAAATGGCTCTTTTGAGCTGGACGGTAAACGATATGATGTTGTGAAAAATAATGGGAATCACCAACTGCACGGTGGCCGTCCCAATTTCAGTCGTGCAATTTTTCATGTAGAAGAAAAACAAAATTCGCTGGTTTTTTCTTATAAAAGTCCTGCTCTTGAGAACGGCTATCCTGGTGAAGTGGACGCTGTGTTTCGTTATACATTGACGGACGACGATGCGTGGGTAATTGAATATGAGGCGAAGACGGATCAGCCGACTTTGTTCAATCCAACGAATCATACATATTTTAATCTCTCGGGAGATGTGAAAGAGTCAGTTTTTGATAATGAGCTTTTTGTGCGCAGTCAGGCGTTTGCATGTGTGGACGCTGATCTAGTTCCAACTGGAGAAATAAAAGCGACAGCAGGCACTGCGTTTGATTTTGCGACGAAAAAACCAATTCGAGAGGCCATTTTACAAGGCGATCCACAAATTGATTTGGCAAGCGGTGGTCTTGATCATGGCTTCATTTTGGAACATGAAAAAGGACAACCTGATGCGATTTTGGTCGATATAAAAACGGGTCGCGGGCTTACAGTGGAAACGGACGCGCCAGCCGTCGTTATCTACACTGGTAATACACTTTTTGGGGACTATAAAGTTTTTGATGAAAAAATTCGGCCATTTTCAGGCATTACGTTTGAGACGCAAATTTTACCAGATGCAATTCATCATCCGCACTTTGGCGATAGTGTATTACGTCCTGAAAAGCCATTTTACTCTAAGACAACTTTTCGCTTTTTTGTAAATAAAGCTTGAAACTGATAAAATATAACAGAAGGTATTTGTGAGAGGAGTCCGTGAACGATGAACTGGAAGACAGAATATGAGAAATGGTTGAACAATGCGCAGCTAGATGCTGATTTGCGTAAACAACTTGAAGACTTACAAGGTGACGAAAAAACACTTGAAGATAGTTTTTATAAAAATATGGAATTTGGAACTGCTGGGATGCGAGGTGTTCTAGGTGCAGGGACTAATCGCATGAACATTTACACAATTCGTAAGGCATCTTATGGACTTGCGAAATTTGTAGCAGAAAATGGCGATGCGGCAAAAAAACGTGGTGTAGTGATTGCGTATGACCCGCGTCACATGTCGCAAGAATTTGCATACGAGAGTGCTATGGTTTTAGGCGCCCACGGGATAAAAAGTTACGTGTTTGAATCGCTTCGCCCGACGCCAGAACTTTCTTTCGCGGTTCGCGATTTAAATTGCTTCAGTGGGATTGTGATAACAGCAAGCCATAATCCACCAGAATACAACGGCTACAAGGTATACGGCGAGGATGGCGGGCAAATGCCACCAAGAGGAGCGGATGCGGTAACGGAATATATTGATTCGGTTCAGGATATTTTTACGGTGGAAATTCGTGACAAACACGAGCTTACGGCGAGCGGTTTGCTTGAAGTCATCAGTGATAAAGTAGACGTGCCTTATTTAGAAAAATTAAAAGAGGTTACGGTGAATAAAGCGCTTGTAAAAGAAAAAGGTGACACGTTGAAGATTGTCTTCACGCCGCTTCACGGGACGGGAGGCATTCTAGGTGTGCCTGCCCTTGAAAGTGTGGGCTTCACGAACATTATTCGTGTTGAGGAGCAATTTGAAAACGATCCAGATTTTAAAACGGTAAAATCACCAAATCCAGAAAACCGTGAAGCTTTCCTACTTGCGATTGAATACGGTGAGAAGTACGACGGGGATATTTTGGTCGGAACGGATCCAGATGCGGACCGTTTGGGCGTAGCTGTACGCACGAAAAACGGCGAATACAATGTGCTTTCAGGCAATCAAATCGGCGCCCTCATTTTAAACTACTTGCTTAAACAAAAGAAAAATCAAGGGGAGCTTAAAGCAAACGCAGCTGTCCTGAAATCCATCGTAACAAGTGACCTTGGTCGTGAAATCGCTGAATTTTACGGAGCGGAAATGATTGAAGTTTTAACAGGCTTTAAATTTATCGCCGAGAAAATTAAACAATTTGAAGAAACAGGATCGCACACTTTTGAATTTGGCTATGAAGAAAGTAATGGCTACATGGTCAAATCCTTTACACGCGATAAAGATGCCATCCAAGCCGTTCTTGCTATTTCCGAAGTGGCGCTAGACGCTAAAGAACGCGGACTTACGCTCTTAGAAGAGCTAGACAATCTTTTCGCCCAGTTCGGTTTTTATAAAGAAGATCTCGTTTCGCTAACGCTTAGCGGAAAAGATGGCTCCGAGCGCATTAAAGACATTATGGCAAGCTTCCGCAATCAACTTCCGACAAGCATGGGCGGCGAAAGAATCGCACATGTGGAAGATTATTTACGAAGTGAAAAAAGCTTTACATCAGGCGAAACAGCACCAATCTTACTTCCTCGTGCCGATGTTCTAAAATTTTATTTAGAAGATGGCTCTTGGTTCTGTCTGCGTCCTTCTGGAACAGAGCCAAAAATCAAGTTCTACTTTAGTATAAAAGGTGAGTCGGAAACAGCTAGCACGGCTAAGCTTGAGAAAATTCGTACCGAGCTCCTTGAACGGATTGAAAAATAAAAGAGGTAAAGAAACTCAGTAAAATGCTAGTTTAAACGCGTTTTACTGAGTTTTTTCTTTGTTCGATTTATCTATTCAGTCTCTGATTTGCGGAATAATGTTCAGGAATTAATTGTAATTTTCAGAAAATAATTTGTTTTCTTTATAAATGTGTGATATAATGAACATTATATCAGATGTTATTTCATAAAAAAGAGATGAATTAAATGAAAAAGGGTTAGTATTTTTTGGACTAAGTATTATATTGTTGTTAAGTTTTGGTGAGGAAAAGGTTTTTGCAGTTGGACTAGATAGTTTCAAAATGGAAGAACAAGAGTATATTAAATTTTTCACTCGTGTAGACGTTTCAGAAGAGAATGCAATTCATTTAGTCGAAAATGAAAAGAAGGGAGTCGTACCACTATCATATACTGAAGAAGTATCGGAATCAGTAAGTAGTGAAGTAATATTTTTTGAGGGTGAAAAATCAATTAGATATGCGTTTAGTGACAATTCAGTTGTTATCGAATCAATAGAAACTTTGGAAAGTAAGATTTCTAATGAGGGATTACCTTTACTAAATGATAATGGGACTCCATACAACACAAATCTTCTTAAGAGTGTAACAATTAATTCAGTGTCTAGCGGTACAGGTTATCGAAATTATAAGGTTAAGGTGAAGAGATCAATTGGTCCTATCACCGTATCTTACAATGTTGACTTTACTAATGTTCCAGGAGGATACGATTATATTAGTCGAACATACAATTCCTCACAGAATTCCTATTTTGGAGGTTCTTTTCAGCAAACATATTTTGGAACATACAGAAAAAAAGAAACAAATAGCTATTATGCGGTAGCTTTATACAAAGGCATAGCTCGTTCCCCGTATCGGGAAAATACTATTAAATCTGAACTTTGGGTTGGAAAAGACACTTACCGTGAAAAGGATAGTGGATGGGGAGGATAATATGACGTACGGTTTAGTAAATTTAGCATTATTAGGAGTACTGGCAGTTGCATTTTTTGCTATTAGCTATTGGGTTATCAAGCAAGCTGTTAAACAAGCCATTATAGAGACACGGAAAATAGAAAAGTAATCGGGATTATAAAATAGAAAAGTGGTGTGTGTTTTGATTCGTCAAACGCTTGCATCGCTTTTTTTATTTAAGAGAGGGAATTTTAATCGTAAAAGGTAGGCACCGCAGTTTTTATACATCATCCGCTTTACCGACTAAACCTCTTTTTGCATCATTCAAGCTTTAAATATGGTAGAATGGTATATAGTAAATGACGGAAGGGTGAGTGTTTTTGGCGACGAATCAATTGCAATTAGTTATTATTACGGGGATGAGCGGGGCAGGTAAAACAGTTGCCATGCAGTCTTTAGAAGATTTAGGCTATTTCTGTGTTGATAATTTACCACCGACTTTATTGCCTAAATTTTGGGAACTTATGAAGGAATCTGGCAAAATGAACAAGATTGCTCTCGTTATGGATTTACGTGGTCGTGACTTTTTTGACTCGATTGAACAAGCGCTAGATGAGCTTGATAACACCTCTTTTATTACGACTAAAATTCTCTTTTTAGAAGCAGATGATGGGGTTTTAGTTTCACGCTACAAAGAAACAAGACGGCATCATCCTCTTGAACCAAATGGCTCTGTTTTAGAAGGGATTAAAGCCGAGCGCGATTTATTAAGTGATTTAAAGGGTCGCTCGCAACTTGTAATTAACACGTCCAATATGAAACCACGCGAGCTTAGAGAACGTATTAATCAAGAGTTTAAAGCAGAAGATAAAGATGTTTTTAATGTGCAAGTGATGTCTTTTGGTTTTAAGTACGGCTTACCAATTGATGCTGACCTTGTGTTTGATGTGAGGTTCTTACCTAACCCGCATTATATTGATAAAATGCGTCCTTTAACTGGACTTGACAGCGATGTTTATGATTATGTAATGAAATGGCCGGAAACGCAAACTTATTTGGATAAAACGCTTGATTTGCTCAATTTCACACTGCCCTATTACAAACGTGAAGGAAAGACGCAGCTTGTCATCGCGATTGGGTGTACGGGCGGACAACACCGTTCTGTTGCGCTCTCTGAATATATTGGAAAAGCTTTGCAACGTAAATATGAAACGACGATTTCACATCGAGATATGAAACGCAGAAAGGAAAAGTAACATGGAAAAAGCTAGAAAACCAAAGATTGTAGTTATCGGCGGTGGTACTGGAATTCCCGTCATTTTAAAAGGCTTGAAAAATAAAAATGTTGATTTGACTGCGCTCGTCACAGTGGCTGATGATGGTGGTAGCTCTGGGAAAATTCGGCAGCAAATGAATGTGCTCCCGCCCGGCGATATTCGCAATGTCATGGTTGCTTTATCAAATGCTGACCAGCGCCTTGTTGACCTTTTTCAGTATCGTTTCAAAGTAGATGGTGATTTATCTGGTCATGTTGTAGGGAATCTTATTTTAACGGCGCTTTCTGAACTCAATGCAAACTACGTGGACGCCATTGACGTCCTTTCAAAAGTGATGCGGATTCGTGGCAAAGTCATTCCTGTTACCGACCACCCTCTTATTTTAAAAGCGGAGATGGAGGACGGGGAAATTGTAACCGGCGAGTCGATTATTCCTTTACAAGGAAAGCAAATCAAACGGGTGTTCATCGAGCCAGAAGATGTGGCACCACTTGAAACGGCTGTAGCAGCAGTACAAGAGGCAGACTTAATTGTGATTGGCCCAGGTAGCCTATATACAAGTATCATGCCAAACCTCCTCGTCAAAGGTTTATCAAAGGCCATTGTTCAATCAAAAGCAGAGAAGGTTTACATCACGAATATTTTAACTCAAATTGGTGAAACAGATTATTTTAGTGATGCAGACCACATTCAGGCAATCCATGAACATGTGGGCACGCCGTTTATTACGAAAATGTTGATTAATACGGAGAAAGTTCCGGTAGAATTACTATTTCCAGATGATGTGCGACAAGTGACCCACAGCGGCGAAGCACTTAAAAAAATTGGTGTTGAAGAAGTGTATCATGACTTTCTTTCAACAGAAAATCGTCTTGTCCGGCATGATGGTGAAAAAGTAGCGCAGGCTCTTTTAAATATGCTTTCCGATGATGATGAAAAGGAGTGAGTGTTGTGTCGTTTGCCTCGGAAACAAAAAAAGAATTAACGAATATGGATGTGACAGAAGATGAGGCGAAAGCCGAACTTGCCGCCTTCATTCGAATGAACGGTGCCATGTCATTTTCAAATGGTTTAATGGTGACGGATGTTCAAACGGAGAACGCAGCCACTGCTAGGCGTATGTATCAACTCTTGAAGCGTTTATACGACGTTCCGATTGAGCTTTTAGTTAGAAAAAAAATGAAGTTGAAAAAAAATAATGTGTATATTGTTCGGCTGAAGGCAAAGGCGAAGGAAATTCTTGAAGATTTATATATTTTACAAGATAATTTTACGTTTACAAAGTCGATTGATAGGGCATTTGTAAAAAAACGGAATGCCAAACGTGCTTATTTGCGTGGCGCTTTTCTAGCAAGTGGCTCGGTGAACAATCCAGAAACTTCGTCTTACCATCTTGAAATTTTCTCAGTTTATGAGGAACATAACGAGGCGGTTTGCGCACTGCTCAATTCATTTGACTTGAATGCGCGGACGCTCGAACGTAAGAGTGGCTTCATTACGTATTTAAAAGAAGCAGAAAAAATTACGGAATTTTTGAGTATTATTGGCGCAACGCAGGCGCTACTTCATTTTGAAGACGTCCGTATTATGCGCGACATGCGAAATTCTGTGAATCGCCTTGTCAATTGTGAAACGGCAAATCTGAATAAGACAATTAATGCGGCAGTTAGACAAATTGAAAACATTAAATTTATCCGCGCAGAAGTCGGCTTAGAAGCACTGCCAGAACGACTGCGTGAAATTGCTGAACTCCGCATCACGCATGAAGACGTTTCGCTAAAAGAGCTTGGTGAAATGCTCTCAAATGGTACCATTTCAAAATCAGGCATTAATCACCGTTTGCGAAAAATTGACCAAATTGCCGAACGTCTAAAAAACGGGGAAACCCCTTCACAAATTGGATTAAATGTTCAAAGTATAAAATAAAGGATGCGAATGTTGATGTCGAAATTATTCTCCAGTTACAAATTGCAAGATATTACACTAAAAAACCGCCTTGTGATGTCGCCAATGTGCATGTACTCGGTCGATAAAGAAGACGGTATTGCCACCGACTTTCACCTCACGCACTACATGAGCCGTGCTGCAGGTGGAATCGGACTCGTGATTTTGGAAGCGACGGCCGTTCAAGAAGTCGGCCGCATCTCCACAAAAGATTTAGGTCTCTGGAACGATGAGCAGATTCCAGCACTTAAGCGAATTACAGATGGTATTCATTATCACGGCGCAAAAGCAGGAATTCAACTTGCTCATGCGGGTAGAAAAGCTGAACTTCCTGGGAAAATTGTTGCGCCATCTGCTATCGCATTTAGTGAGAAATACAGCGAACCAAATGCGCTAACTTTAGAAGAAATAAAAGAAGTGGTAGAAGACTTTAAACGCGCCGCTTATCGTGCGGCAGAAGCCGGATTTGATGTCATCGAATTGCATGCGGCACATGGCTATTTGCTTCATGAATTCCTATCACCTATTACAAATCGCCGTGAAGATGCATACGGCGGTCCTGCTGGTAATCGCTACCGAATTGTAAGTGAAATTATAAAAGCAGTGCGCGAAGTCTGGGACGGTCCCGTCATTGTACGTGTTTCAGCAACAGACTATGCGCATGGCGGCTTAAAACCTGAAGATTATGTGCCGTTTGCGAAGTGGATGAAAGCGGATGGCGTTGATTTAGTAGATGTGTCAAGCGGAGGTCTAGTACCTGTAGCACCATCTAGCTACCCTGGTTACCAAGTGCCATTTGCCGAATTGATTCGCCGTGACGCTGGAATCGCGACAGGCGCTTTAGGTCTTATCACAAATGGCACTCAGGCAGAAGAAATCTTGTGTAACGACCGAGCAGATTTAATTATTATCGGCCGTGAACTACTGCGTAACCCATATTTTACACGTGAAGCAGCCATTGAGCTCGGAGAAACAATTGATGGTCCGAAGCAGTATAGCCGAGGATGGTAAAAAATTAATGTGGCTGAGACATAATCTTAGCTGAATATGAAAACCGGGTAAAATTTTGCCCGGTTTTTTGGGGATAAATGACGGGATAAGCTTAGAGTGACAATTCATGCTTATAGTTGAATAACTTGATTTAAATATTAAATGGAGCTGAAGCAGCTAGGCAAGTATGTTTCGAAGATTTAGAAGGAGATTTCATATAGACAATGAGTTGACAGAATTAATTATTAGGGTAAGTTAAAAGTATAGTGTGCTACACGTCAAATGTATTAAATAACTAATTTATGAAGAGTAAATGGAGCAATAGAATATACTCCACCTGTTCAATATATGCTAGGGAAATAAGTCGTATTTGAGTGGAACAGTAAAGTTGGACAAAAAAATTCAAGAAAAGAGTCAAAGTTATGATAGTATAGAAATATACTTATTAATTTTAAAAAAATAGAAGTCTATAATCTTGAAGTTTGTCTGAAAATAAGATGAAACATGGATTTGATTTATGATAAATAGTTAGGGGGATGGAAATGGAGGATATTCATTATAAAGAATTTGGTGCGGGAGTACCTATTTATTTTATTCATGGAAATGGTCTGAGTTTAGAGAGTATGATTCAATTTTATGAAGGACTATTTGATAGTAAATCAAGTTTTAACAGAGTTTATCTAGATATTCCTGGTATGGGAGAATCTAAAATAAAGCAGGGCATAAAAAATTCGGATGATGTCTTACTTGAATTTGAAAAATTTATTAATCGTCACTCAAAGGGACAGCCAATTATCCTTTGTGGTCACTCATATGGCGGCTATCTTTGCTTAGGATTAACCCGTATATTTTCAAATCAAGTTAGAGGTTTTTTCTTGACTTGTCCAGTTGTTAAAGCAAAAAAAGAAGAGAGACGTCTTGCTAAACATAAAAATATTTTTGCAGAAAGAGTAGATCCAATTTGCAATCAGGAATTTTTCTCGGATTTTTTAAATATGAATGTTCGTATTAGCGAGGAAACTTGGTTTGATTACCAGCAGTCTATTTTACCTGGAGTTCAAAAAGGAATTAATGAATTTTGGGAACATATCAAGGATGACGATTATGCATTTTCATTTGAAGGCACTTTATTTGATGATATTTCTGAGGTGAAGGGCACCGTTTTATTGGGGAAATTTGATCAGATTGTTGGTTTTTTAGATCAAGAACAATTGATGAAAGACAAAGAGCGTAAAAAGAATAAAGAGGTGTATATTCTTGATGAAGCTGGGCACAATTTGCCAATAGATGCAAAAGAAGAGCTAAATAAGCATTTTTTGAAATTTATTGGGGATGTGTAACATATTTATTCAGCCCCTAATTCGCCTGTGTGATAGCTTACACTGATTAGCCAAAGAATGAGAATATACATAAAGAAGTAAAGAGCATTCACTAGAATGACAAAAAGCCATCTCCCCGTCGTATGGCTTTTTGTTTTGAGAAAACTCGTTTTAAAGTTGATTTTTATAAAGGTTGTACTGTACAAAAAGCAATTCGGCAATGAGATATAGGCTAGCAGTAGATTCAAATGTTTTGGTGCTTTTATTGTCAAAACTAATTTTAGTGTTATTCATATAAATATTTTCGGTACTCAAGCTTGCTAGCGTACTATTTTTTAATTTTGAAATCGAAATAACGGGTACGTTTGCAAGTTTTAATTGCTGTGCAACAGAGACGACAGACTGTGACTCGCCATCTAATGAAATTAATAAAACTAAATCATCCTCTTTTACAATTTGGAAAAATTCTTTGTTCATCGTTACCGCATCAAAATCGTAGAAACAGTCTCCACCGTGTAAGAAAAGTAATTTTAGTTGTTTGGCAACCGACATTTGATAATCACCTGAACCAAAGATAAAGACGCGGTTTGCTTGATGAATCAGCCGGCAAATTGGAAGAAAATCCTTTCGTACCAACTCTTGGATTGTACGCGTATAACCCTCAGAAATCATATCGACTGATTCTGCCATCATGTTCACCTCTTGCTCTAAATCCCACTTTAAATGAATTTTTAATTCACTGAATCCTGAAAGTGAAATTTTTTTTGCAAAACGAAGAATCGTCGTTCTTGAAACGGCACAATTTTTCGCAATTTCATTAATGTTCATTTCACTGCATGCCCGCTTATTCGACAAAATATAATTCCAAATATGCCTATCATTCTGATTAAGTTGTTCGTAATTTTTATTCACAAGCTCTTCAAGTTTCAATTGAAATCAAATCCTTTACATATTTGTTAGCGCTTACGTTTCTAAGTTTATTGTAGCATTAAACTGACGACAGAGCGATATTTTCTTTATAAAACAAAACGTGTGAAAAGTTCCATCTTTTGTGAAAAATTCCTGTTTTGGAACTTGAGAGATAATCCGAATAATAGTATTGTAAAGCGCTATCATTCAGTCTAAAATGAGCATCATAAGACGTCTTAACATTAAAAAAGGAGGTTTTGCAAATTATGATGAAGAAAGTACAACAATTTGGGGGAGCCATGCTGGCACCAGCACTATTATTTTCATTCGCAGGGATTGTCGTAGGATTCTCAATTTTATTTATGAATCCAGATATTATGGGAGATATTGCGACTCCAGATCATTTATGGTTTCAAATCTGGAATGTCATTGCAGAGGGAGCATGGGCTGTTTTTAGGCAAATTCCGTTACTATTTGTAATTGGTCTTCCAATTGGGCTTGCAAAATCACAAAGCGGGCGTGCCTGTCTTGAAGCGCTCGTTACATATGTGACTTTCAACTATTTTGTATCTGCGATTTTAACGACTTGGGGAGCGAATTTTGGTGTGGATATGACACAAGAAATTGGCGGAACAAGTGGGCTAGCCAATATTGCGGGCATTAAAACCCTCGACACTGGAATGGTCGGAGCATTGATTATTTCTGGTATTGTCGTTTACTTACATAATCGTTATTTTGATACAGAATTACCAGAAGTCTTAGGCGTTTTTAGAGGAACATCTTTCATCGTTATTTTAGGATTTGTTGTGATGCTCCCCGTCGCTTTTTTATTTGCTTTTATTTGGCCGCATTTCCAAGCTTTTATGCTCGATATGCAAGGATTCTTCATTTCTTCAGGGGCACTAGGCGTGTGGGTGTATTCTTTCTTAGAAAAAATATTAATACCAACGGGACTTCACCACTTTGTATATGCGCCTTTCGCGTATGATAATGCTGTTGTTCCAGGAGGAATGGCCGCATATTGGGCAACACATCTTGGTGAATTCCAAACAAATGCACAAACATTGAAGGAAATGTATCCTGCAGGCGGCTTTGCCCTATCTGGCATGTCAAAAGTATTTGGTTCCATTGGGATTACGTTGGCGTTTTATAAAACGGCGAAACCAGAAAAACGTAAGGCAGTACTAGGCTTGATGATTCCAGTCGCGGCTACAGCCGTATTTGCTGGTATTACGGAGCCGCTTGAATTTACATTCCTATTTTTTGCGCCAGTATTATTTGTGGTGCATGCCTTGTTAGCCGCTACACTTTCAACGTTAGGTTATGTATTTGGTGTTGTCGGAGACTTTGGAGGCGGGTTAATCAATTGGTTTGCGATAAACTGGTTGCCACTTTGGAAATATCACTGGCCAACCTATGTGACGCAAATCATTCTCGGGCTCATATTCGTATTTATCTGGTACTTTGTTTTCACATTCCTAATTAAAAAATTCAATTTGAAAACGCCTGGTCGTGAAGATGAAAACGAGGAAATGAAGCTTTATAGCAAACAAGATTATAAGGAAAAACAGGAAAATGAGAAAAAAGGAAATGGGAAAAAAGAAAATCCGAATGCAAAAAAGGCGTTACAATTTTTAGATTCGCTAGGCGGAAAAGAGAATATTGTGGATGTGACCAATTGTATGACGCGCTTACGGCTGACCGTTAAAGACGGGTCCATCATTGCTTCTGAAAGCGATTTTCGGAAGGCTGGGGCTCAGGGGCTTGTAAAAAACGGTGACGCCATTCAAATTATTGTCGGCCTGTCGGTCCCATCTGTTCGTTCGGAATTTGAAAAATTACTTTAATTAGAAAAGGATGTTGTTGTTATGAAAAAAAGTTCAATTTTGATTGCTGGTGGAGGAAGTACGTATACGGCTGGGATTGTTGTCATGCTTTTAGAAGCGATGGAAGAATTCCCAGTGCGGAAAATTAAGTTTTATGATAATGATGAAAAAAGGCAGCGCAAAGTGGCAGAGGCTTGTGCAATTATTATTAAAGAACGTGCGCCAGAAGTGGAGTTTAGCTATACTACTGATCCAAAAGAAGCTTTTTCTGATATTGATTTCGTGATGGCACAACTTCGTGTTGGGAAATATGCGATGCGCGAGCAAGATGAAAAAATCCCATTAAAACATGGGGTTGTTGGGCAAGAAACGTGTGGTCCGGGGGGAATTGCTTACGGTTTACGTTCGATTGGACCGATTATTGAAATGGTCGATTACATGGAAAAATATTCGCCTGATGCATGGATGTTAAACTATTCGAACCCGGCGGCAATTGTAGCAGAAGGCACTAGACGTCTACGTCCTAATTCAAAAATCATTAATATTTGTGACATGCCAATTTGTCTGGAAGATATTATGGCGCGTGTAATTGGCTTGAAAAACCGTAAAGATATGGAAGTGCGATATTACGGGCTCAATCATTTTGGCTGGTGGACAAACATTCAAGATCACGAAGGGAATGACTTAATGCCAAAAATTAAAGCACATATTGCCAAGCAGGGCTATACGGAAGATACTCAAGCGGGACAACATAAAGAGGCAAGCTGGCTTGAAGCGATGCGTGCTGGTAAAGAGTTGCTTGAAATTGAGCCAGAGTACTTGTCCAACACATATTTGAAATATTATTTGATGGCCGATGAAACCGTTCTTCATTCGGATAAAAATTATACGCGTGCCAATGAAATAATAGATGGACGTGAAAAAGAAGTTTTTGAAGAGTGCGAACGAATTGTGGGGAATCAAACAGCGAAAGACACATCGATTCATTCGAGTGAACACGCCTCATTTATCGTCGACTTAGCTAAAGCCTTAACTTTTAACACAAAAGAAAGAATGCTTCTTATCACGCAAAATAATGGAGCAATTGAAAATTTTGATTCTGAGGCGATGGTGGAGATTCCTTGTATTGTTGGGAAAAATGGTTTTGAGCCGCTTTCAATGGGCAAAATTCCAACTTTCCAAAAGGGGTTGATGGAGCAGCAAATTGCTTCTGAAAAATTGGCTGTGGAAGGTTATATCGAAGGTTCTTACCAGAAAGTTTGGCAGGCCATTACGATGAACAAGACGGTACCAAGTGCGAAAGTGGCAAAGGAAATTTTAGACGATTTAATTGAGGCGAACAAGGAGTTTTGGCCGGTTTTAAAATAAAGTGGAAGGGGCAAAATGACCTCGGTCATTTTGCTTCTCCTTTTAGGGGGAAATAAAATGAGAGCGCTGGTTTTACATAAAATGCAGTTGTTTCGAACGAAAATAACACCAGATTGGATTTTACACATAACGGAAAAATTCTTTTATATAATTCCGTGTCTTTTTTTAGGATATCTTTTTTTTGTATCACTAGAAACAAAATTAGGAATTTTATCACCTGTTCAGCACAACCCAATTTATACGGTATATTTCATTACGTTTCTCTGCTTCTTTTTTTGCGGGTTTCTAACGCGTCAAATTCGTGTGTTAAAAGAGGAAGACAAATCATTTGCGAAGCTTGCAGCAATTGTTTTACTGGTCTCGCAACTTTTTATGTTAAACATGATAGGTGCAGCACTCATCGTTTGGTTTATTAAAAATGAGTTTTCGTGGGATGTTAGGCACATTCATTTTCGGCAATTGAAATGGCGCTGGCAGCTATTAATTTGTGTGTATGTTGGGATCATTGCTTTTGTCATTTTTATAATTAGGCAACTTTTATTATGAACGGCGCTTAAAAAACGTTCTCTTTTAAGCAAAAGGAGGTTTTTGTGTGAGTGAGAGGAAGCGTTTTGTCGTGCTGTACATTTTGATGTATATGGCTTTTTCGTTTGGTTTAACTCAGTTTACTCCGTATCTGTCAAAAATCGGCTACGATGAATTTGAACGAGGTATTTTATTATCCTCTTACGCGGTAACTACTATTTTTTTACAAATGTTTATCGGCTTTTATGCGGATAAATTTCAAACAATCAAGCGATTTGTATTTTTGCTGCTTCTTTTTTATTTACTCGCAACATGCGGGCTTTATTTGATTGATGCACCACTTTTTTTGCTGCATTTATTTCTTTTAGCTATTAGTGGCGGACTAATCAACACGATTACAGGATTATCGGATACGTGGATTTTAAAAGGAAGTGCTGAAGTTCGGGCAAACTTTTCTTTTATTAAAGCATTCGGTTCGATTGGCTGGGCAATTGGGAGTTTATTGCTGTCGCTTTTTATTAGTAGCGCTGGATACACAGGGCTTTCTTTAGGGATATTTGCCTTAGTTGTGATTTCAATGCTACTCGTTTTGTTTCTAAAAGATATTGAAAAGACAATAAAAAAACATACTGAAAAGGTGAAGTTAAAAGATTTTAAAACGGTAATTGCTAGCCGGCACTACCGACTGCTCATTATCATTTTATTTTTACTTTATAGCGCGATTATTGCGAATAATATTACGGTTGTTGATAAAATGATAACGCTCGGGGCAACTAATCTCCAAATTGGTTACAAATGGTCGATTCAATCCCTTTTTGAAATTCCAGCGTACTTATTTGGTGCCAAACTATTTAGTAGATGGACCAATTTCACATTATTAAAAATAACGGCGTGTGTCCTTAGCATGCAATTCATTTTATTCGCTATTTCTGGAAGTGCTTGGGTCATCATTGCTTTAAGCGCTCTCCAGTTTTTTACAACCCCATTATTAATGATTTCCTCCAAACAACTTATTTTTGATATGACTGATGAAAGAATGCAATCAACTGGTCAATTGTTCGCCCTTAGTATTTTTACCGGGCTCTCATCCTTACTTATCCCCGTTTTATCTGGTTACCTTACAAAGGCATTTAATGTTGATATTACGCTATTTATTGTGGGTGTCATCCCGATTGTTGCTTTGTGGCTGACAACCCAATTGCAAGCACAGGCAGTAAAAAAGTCCAAACTCATTTGAGTTTGGACTTAGATTGCTAGCAACCGACAATCTTTATAAATAGTCTTATTTCAAGTTATTTTTATTTACAACAATATCATCAATCAAGCCGTATTCCTTCGCTTGCTCCGCATCCATGAAGTTATCACGGTCCGTATCGCGCGCAATTACTTCAAGCGTTTGACCCGTTTTTTCGGATAAAATACGATTCATACGATCCTTGATTTTTAAAATGTGGCGTGCTGCGATTTCAATCTCCGTAGCTTGTCCCTGTGCTCCGCCAAGTGGTTGGTGAATCATGATTTCTGTATTAGGAAGCGCAAAACGTTTACCGTCCGCTCCTGCAGCTAGCAAGAATGACCCCATTGAAGCCGCCATACCCATACCAATTGTTTGCACATCAGATTTAACGAAATTCATCGTATCATAGATTGCCATCCCAGCAGAAATACTCCCGCCCGGAGAATTAATGTATAGGAAAATATCCTTCTCAGGATCCTGTGCATCCAAGAAAAGTAGCTGCGAAACAATGGAGTTGGCAACATTATCATCAATTGCAGAACCAAGCATAATAATACGATCTTTTAAAAGACGGGAATAAATGTCGTAAGCACGTTCCCCGCGACTTGTTTGTTCAATTACTGTAGGGATTAAATTCATATTAAGATTCCTCCTATAAGCCTAAAATTTAAGATGGGCATATATCCCATTCACTGTTTACATCATACAATATTGGTCAAATTAGGTCAAATGAAAGACTCTTAAAACCCTTTCTTTTGATTAAAAACTTGTCAAAGAGCACTGCTTCCGCTATAATTACTATTCGTACGGTAAATTTATTTGCCCTCGTGGTGCAACGGATAGCACGTGAGATTCCGGTTCTTAAAATGGGGGTTCGATTCCCTCCGAGGGCGTTAAAAATTCTTTTGAAAACATCTCGAAAACGGCTTTAAAATCAGTTTTTAACTGTTCAGGCTAATTTCGAGATGTTTTTTATTATTTTTGTATATCGGTAAATAATTATTTATCAAAAGTCACATATTTAAATAAATTATGCTTAAAAAACTATTATTGTTTTCATATTCTATTAAAATTATGAAGAAAATATGTCTAGTCGCTAAGCGAACTGCATAAAATGTGAATAGTTACAGATAAAAACTAATTTTTTACTAATGAAAAGGGTAAATAACTCTTTTTGGCAATAAAAATCGCTTAAAAAAGTAAGGATTTACATCAATATGCTTCTGAATCTATACATTTCATTTATGTGATATCATTTACATGTAAAAGCTTTTTAAACGCATAATAGAATGGAGCATATAAGATGAAAAAGTTTTTCTATGGAATTTTACTTCTCACGATTATTTTGACAGGAGCTCAAACCGGTACAGAAAGTGCTTCTGCTAGTTCAAATGTGCAAGGTGAAATTATTAATTTAGAAGGTGTTGATTTAACTAAACCCCATGTTGTGACAAAAGACGGGACGACAATTGATTCAGTTACATATGACGAAATGATAGCAGGAATCGCAAAACGAGACGGGCTTTCAATCGATCAAGTAAAAAAGCGTTTAGCGCAAGGAGATGTTAAACGTCCACTTTTAAAAGCTTCCTCAAATACATTGTATAAACACTTAACAAAAACGATAAATATTGGCGGAATATGGAAGCCTAAAATTGATATTTATGTGAAAATGTGGGCACAAGGATCATTTAGACAATTTGATAAAATTATTGATTATAATTTAGTCAGATCATGGTACGGTGTATCTAAACAATTTAAAGGCTCATTCAAAGTAAAATTTTTATCGAAAAATAATATTTATTGGTGTATAAATGGTGATTTTTATGATAAAGGAACGACTTCTTCTTCCTCGTCCGTATCATTAAATGTTGGTGGAGTAGGCTCAGTTAATTATTCTGTCTCAAAAGCTAAGACAAAATATAAGTATGTGTATAAGTATGGTCATTTTTACGCTCAATAACAGGGGGGATTGGAAATGAAAATTCAAAAAGCATCACAATTTGCAATTTGTATCCTTGTCATTGCTTTTTGCCTCATCACTGTCATTTTTGTTAATCCTAGTCAAATACTCCACGCATCTAGTAGAGGGAATACGCTTATTTCTACATCAGAAAACGAAAAAATAATACATGTTGGTATTTTTGGAGAAGGCACAGGGACAAGTGAATGGTTTGATTTTGAAAGTTTAACAACTGAAAAAGTAACGTCGGAAAATTTATCTAAATACGACGCTCTCGCGGTGACAGGTGAATATTTAAAAAAGGCCGACCTAAAGAAATTAAGAGAGCTACTACGAGGCGCTAAAAAAACCCCGCTTTTATTTTTAAACTGTCAAAATATAAGTGCCCCAGCTTTTATGAATTCCGACATTGAAAATTGGACAGCGCTAGAAATGCAAGATAAAGAAGAGGTGCAATTGTTATTCTATTATAATCAAACGCATTATGTAACTTTTGGTGAAGCTGCTTTTAATAACAAGATACAAGAAAAGCTAGCAAAATGTATTTTGGATTTAGAGACAGTAAACAGTTAACAGAATAGCATGTAGTCATATACTAATCTTTAGTTTCGAATGAGATGAGGAAAGCTCGTCTCTTTTTTTCGTTCATTTGACCTATTTCAAAATAGAACAAACGTTCGTATAATGTTTAAAAGGAAATAAATAGGTGGCGAGAGCATGTATAGTTTGTTTGAACAGGAAAGAATGTTAGAAGATGAAATTGTTTTTACATTACTGAATGCGATGAATTTAAAAAAGGCGGTATGTATTCGACTTAAGCATGTAGAGTTGGCTCTTTTTCCTGTTTTTGTTGACATGCGGGAAGAAGTTGTGGAATTTTATGATCAAAATAATCGACTGCAGAGATTATTTTTAAAGCAAATTATGACTTGTTCAATGATAAAATAAAGATTTTCCTACCTTTCTAGAAAAATCCCGTTTATAATGAAGTTAATGACGGAAAAAGGTGATTAAATGGGTTTAAAAGAACGGTTAGAAAATGAGCTTTTTGAGTATGCAAAAGAAAATGAGCTTTCAATAACAGAAGCGCATTTTATGTATGCGGGACCAACGATGCGAACGCGTCATACACTCGTCTTAGCCTTTACAAATGTCGGGTTATTTACCTTTCAATTTAAATTAGGTGAAGCAGAAATGCATTTTTTGGCGAAATCTCAGCTGCATAAAATAGAAATGCGAAAAAAAACGCTCGTTTATGAACTTAAAATTCAAGCGCTCACAGAAGATGAGAAACTTGAAGAAGGAAAATATTTAGTCAGTAAGCGCGTACTAGGACGTAGGTGGCATCAAAACACGGTACGGAAACTTTTAAGTCTCGAGGGACAAGCGCTATTTTAAGGGAGGATTTTAATCATGAAAATTGTTGATATGCACTGTGATGTTCTTTATAAGTTGCAAAAAGCTAAGGGACGTATGACTTTTCAAGATGACGAGGAACTAGATGTGAATTTTGAGCATTTGCTTGCTGGGGATATAATGCTGCAGGGCTTCGCCATTTTTTTAGATCCGGAAGTACCTGTTGAACAAAAGTGGAAAAAGACGGTGGAACAAGAAAATATTTTTAGACAGCACATTATACATCGTGATGGCATAATAAAGCCGCTTAAAAAATGGACTGATTTGGAGATGTTGCCGGATGGGAAAATTGCGGCAGCACTAACGTTAGAAGGTGTGGAGCCGCTAGGACAGGATTTGGATCGTTTAGAGCAGGTGCTAGATAGTGGCGTTCTTTCTGTTGGCCTTACGTGGAACAATGCGAATTTAGCGGCTGATGGCATTCTGGAACCGCGCGGGGCGGGACTTACGCAATTTGGTAAGAATATTATTCGACGTTTAAATGAACGAAAAGTTTTTACAGATTTTTCGCATTTAAGTGTGAAAAGTTTTTGGGATGCAATTGATGTTGCGGAATTCCCAATTGCAAGCCATTCAAACGCAAAAGCGATTTGTTCACATGTCCGCAATTTGGACGATGAGCAATTAAAAGCAATGATTGCGCATGATGCGATGATTCATGTGGTTTTCCATCCGCTTTTCACAACCAATAGTGGGACTGCAGAAATGGAAGATATTGTCCGCCATATTGAGCATATTGCTGAACTGGGAGGTATTCATAATATCGGATTTGGATCGGATTTTGATGGTATCCCGTCCCATGTAAAAGGGCTTGAAAATGCTAGCAAGTACCAAGATTTTATCGAAGTTTTATTGAAGTATTTCTCAAAGGAAGATGTAGAAGGCTTTGCGCATAAAAATTTTATGAATCATTTACCAAGATAAAAAACATATTTGGATGTTTTAGCGCATAGAAAAACTTGAAGTCTGTGTAAATTTTATGCCCATTCAAATTGATGACGAGAATTTATCATCAGTTTAAGGCATTCTGTTTAGACGAAAGTGATTGTCTCGTAGATTTTAGTTCTATGAAGAATGGAAAGAACGTAATGAAATGTTTTTTGAAAACGCCGTCTTCTAACGTGTTTTTTATTCTCGTGTTATAATAGTTGATGAAAAGGAGGCTTTGACATGAGATTAGAATCCAATTATGCGCAGAAGCAGCAGCAAAAGCAATCGATGAAACTTGCAATGACGCAACAATTATCCCAATCTATTGCGATATTACAATTTACAACAGCTGACTTAACGACTTTTTTGGAAGATAAGGCTCTAGAAAATCCTTTGATTGAAGTAGTCGCTGGTATGGATATTGCGACAGATTACAGCTATAAGAAGCGTAAAAAAAATTATGATACAGATCAGGACTGGTTGGAACAAATTGCGGATAGCACGGAAACACTTGCTGATTTTTTGAAGAATCAAATCTCGCTTATGAAATTAAGTTACAAGGAAAAAATTATTTTACTTTACCTTGTGGAAAGCTTGAATGATGCTGGCTATTTAGTGACGGACATTGAAACGATTGCGAGCGGACTTTTGATGAGCGAAGCGGATGTGCTTACGGGTCTTGAAGTTTTACAAAGTTTAGAGCCGGCTGGTGTTGGTGCGCGTGACGCAAGGGAGTGTATTTTGCTGCAGATTGATCGTTCGCCAGATGCGCCGTATATTGCCTATGATGTGATTTCAGAGCATTTTACTGCTTTTGCGGAGAAAAAATGGAAGAAAATCGCGAGCGCGCTTGATGTGCCTCTTTCAGAAATTCAACAAGTGTCTGATTTTGTGCAAACGTTAAATCCTAAACCTGGCTCTGAGTTTGAAACGGAACGCGTGCAATATGTCGTCCCAGATTTAATTTTACAACAATCAGGGCAGGAGCTATACGTTTCAGTTGCGAAACAATTTATTCCACAAATTAGATTTCAAGATAACTATTATAAAATGATGCGCGATACAAAAGAAAAAGATGTGCTGAATTTTTTAAAAGATAAAGCTGGAGAATACGACTGGCTTGTAAAAGGTATGGAGCAACGTGAGGATACATTGAAGCGCGTCGGGACAGCCATTGTTGCTCATCAAAAAGCGCATTTTCTAAAAAATGCCTACCTAGAGCCTCTTACTTTGAAGAAAATTGCTGAAGAAATTGGTGTGCATGAGTCAACGGTTAGTCGAGCTGTTAATGGGAAATACATTGAAACAAGTCAAGGTGTATTTGAACTTAAATCTTTTTTCACTTCTAGTCTACAAAAGAAAAAAGAGACAGCAGCGGATACAGGTGATGTTTCAAGTGCAAGTATTAAACAATTGATTCTTAACTTTATAGATGAAGAAGATAAACGAAAACCGCTGTCTGACCAAAAAATTGTTGATTTACTTGAAGAAAAAGGGATTGAAGTTTCGAGAAGAGCAATTGCTAAATACAGAACGGAATTACGAATTCCTTCTTCTTCTAAACGAAAACGATTTGATGAATGATGGACGAGTTTTGCCCCAGTTTTAAAAAAGATGGGACGGAATTCGTCTTTTTTTATGAAAATATGATAAGAAAGCTGATTCTAACGAAGCTAGCTACAAGAAGCTCTAAGCAAAATGAAATATTTTTCTTTTGTAAAGAATGTTTGTTTTTTCATAAATGTCCCACTTATTACTTGAAGAATTTCCGGAAGACTGTTAAAATAAATATCGTAGGGTAATAAAGGAATGATAATGCTTCACCATAAAGCACGTAGGGCGAGAGAGGGTAAGAAAAAGAGAGACGTATGATTTGAAAAATTCATCCGGTCAAAACTTAGAAACCTTCATCTCCACTTTTTTTAGTTTCAACGGGACGCCAGGTGACTATGCGGGTCGATTAGCGTCCAAAAGCGAGGAGCAATTAAAATGTCAGATTTAATTAACATTCAACAAAAGTTATTACCCGACGTTTTAGCGGTCATGCAAAAACGCTATCAAATACTTCGTTCCATTTATTTTGCAGAGCCTGTTGGCAGGCGGACTCTTGCGGGAATGCTAGGCATGAGTGAACGCGTTCTTCGTAGCGAAGTTGAATTTTTGAAAGCACAAGGCCTGATTGATATTGCATCATCAGGAATGACTGTGACAAAAGAAGGTCTCATTGTTTTTCGTGACCTGGAAAGCATAATGAATCAACTATCTGGTTTACATTCTGCAGAAAATAGACTGGCGGAGCTTTTACAAATAAAGAAATGTTTAGTCGTGCAGGGTGATAGTGACGTTACGCCTTGGGTTCGGGAAGAAATGGGTCGTGTTGCTGTAAAACAACTTGATTTAGCATTAGTTGAAAAGCGCAATGTTGTAGCTGTAATGGGTGGTTCTACAATGGCAAACTTTGCAGATACAATGCCTAGTGATTTTGCGAAAGGGCGAGAGTTACTTTTCGTTCCTGGGCGAGGTGGAATCGGTGAAGATTTAGATAATCAAGCCAACACCATTTGCGACCGCATCGCAACAAAAACAGGTACTAAACACCGTGTTCTATACGTGCCAGAGCAGTTAGGTGAAGAAGCTTATCAATCCCTTATGAAAGAACCTGCGATTCAAGAAGGTTTGCGCTTGGTACAATCAGCAAACGCAATCGTTCATGGCATCGGTGACGCGTTTACGATGGCGAAACGACGCCATACAAGCGATGAAGTTATTGAGAAAATAACACGTCTTTCGGCAGTCGGCGAGGCATTTGGCTATTATTTCAATGAGCAAGGAGAAGTTGTACATAAAGTTTCTACATTCGGTTTGCAATTTGAAGATTTAGCCAAAATCCCACATATTATTGTTGTTGCGGGTGGGACTTCAAAGGCGAAAGCGATTAAGTCGTATATGAAAAGTGCTCCGAAAAATACGATTTTAGTCACAGATGAAGGAGCAGCGAACATGCTTTTAAATGGGAGTAAAACCCATTTGAAATAAAAAAATTTCACTTATTTTCAAGGAGGAAATAACTCATGACAGTTAAAGTTGGTATTAATGGTTTTGGACGTATTGGACGCTTAGCATTCCGTCGTATTCAAGAAGTAGAAGGAATTGAAGTAGTAGCAATCAATGACCTTACAGATGCTAAAATGTTAGCACACCTTTTAAAATATGACACAACACAAGGTACTTTCGGTAAAGATGTTGAAGTTCACGATGGTTTCTTTAAAGTTAATGGAAAAGAAGTTAAAGTTTTAGCTAACCGTAACCCTGAAGAATTACCATGGGGCGACTTAGGTGTAGAAATTGTTCTTGAATGTACTGGTTTCTTCACGACTCAAGAAAAAGCTGAGTTACACTTAAAAGCTGGTGCTAAAAAAGTTGTTATCTCTGCTCCTGCAACTGGTAACATGAAAACAATCGTTTACAATGTTAACCATGAAACACTTGATGGAACTGAAACAGTTATCTCTGGTGCAAGCTGTACAACAAACTGCTTAGCTCCAATGGCGAAAGCTTTAGATGATAACTTTGGTATTGTTGAAGGTCTTATGACTACAATCCATGCTTACACTGGTGATCAAATGACTCTTGATGGTCCACATCCTAAAGGTGACTTCCGTCGTGCTCGTGCAGCGGCTGAAAACATCGTTCCAAACTCTACTGGTGCTGCAAAAGCAATTGGTGAAGTATTACCAAGCCTTAAAGGTAAATTAGACGGAGCTGCTCAACGTGTTCCAGTTCCAACTGGTTCCCTTACTGAACTTGTAACAGTTTTAGACAAACAAGTAACAGTTGATGAAGTAAATGCTGCAATGAAAGCTGCAAGCGATCCAGAAACATTTGGTTACACTGCTGACCAAATCGTATCTTCTGATATTAAAGGTATCACTTACGGTTCTTTATTCGATGAAACTCAAACTAAAGTTATGTCTGTTGGAGACAAACAATTAGTTAAAACTGTTTCTTGGTATGACAATGAAATGAGCTATACTGCTCAATTAGTTCGTACTTTAGAATACTTCGCTAAAATTGCAAAATAAGCCTGAATTAAATAAGTTTTAAACGAATAGGCGGAGACATGTATTTGTTTCCGCTTGTTTTCTGAAATTCTTTAGCTTTATGTTACAAACTCAAATTACACGAGAGACTCTGTATTTTGTTATTATCAGGAGGAATCCAAATGGCTAAAAAAGTAGTGACTGATTTAGACTTAAAAGACAAAAAAGTACTTGTTCGCGTTGACTTTAACGTACCAATGAAAGACGGCGAAATCACAAACGATAATCGTATTGTAGCTGCTCTTCCAACTATCAAATATATTGTACAAGAAGGCGGAAAAGCAATTTTATTCTCCCATCTTGGAAAAGTGAAAACTGAAGAAGATAAAAAAGACAAATCTCTTCGCCCAGTTGCTGAACGTTTAAGCACATTACTTGGCAAAGAAGTGAAATTTGTTCCTGTAACACGCGGTCCAGAACTTGAAGGCGCTATTTCTGATATGAAAGACGGAGACGTTCTTTTATTTGAAAATACGCGTTTTGAAGATGTTGACGGCAAAAAAGAAAGCGGCAATGACGCTGAGCTTGGAAAATACTGGGCGTCTTTAGGCGATGTATTCGTAAATGATGCTTTTGGAACAGCTCATCGTGCGCATGCATCTAACGTTGGGATTGCTTCAAACTTAGATTCTGCAGCTGGCTTCTTAATGGAAAAAGAAATTAAATTTATCGGTGGGGTTGTTGAAAACCCAGATCGTCCACTTGTAGCTATTTTAGGTGGCGCGAAAGTATCCGATAAAATTGGTGTCATCGAAAACTTATTGAAAGTTGCAGACAAACTTTTAATTGGTGGTGGTATGGCTTATACATTCATGAAAGCAAAAGGCTATGAAGTAGGTATCTCGCTTCTTGAAGCAGATAAAGTTGATCTTGCAAAACGTTTAATGGAAGAAGCGGGCGACAAACTTGTTCTTCCAATTGATACTGTTGTAGCGAAAGAATTCAGCAATGATGTTCCTTTCCATACAGTTGCATCTGACGCTATTCCTGCTGATGAAGAAGGTCTTGATATTGGTGAAAAAACAATCGAACTATTTGCAAAAGAGCTTCGTGGCGCGAAAACAGTTATTTGGAACGGACCAATGGGCGTTTTCGAAATGAGCAATTTTGCAAAAGGTACAATTGGTGTTTGTGAAGCCATTGCAAACTTAAAAGATGCAACAACAATTATCGGTGGTGGTGACTCAGCAGCAGCGGCAATGCAACTTGGCTTTGCTGATAAGTTCACACATATTTCAACTGGTGGCGGTGCTTCTTTAGAATATCTAGAAGGTAAAGAGCTACCAGGCGTTGCATCTATTAGCGATAAATAAAAACAAATTTTTAGTTCGAAAGGATGTTTTTCATGCGTAAACCCATTATTGCTGGAAACTGGAAAATGAACAAAACAGCGGCTAAAGCTGCGGAATTTGTAGAAGAAGTCAAAGGGAAAGTGCCTTCTAAAAGTGTTGTTGATTCCGTTGTCGCTTCACCAGCTCTATTCCTTCGTGACTTAACTCGTTTAGCTGAAGGAACTGACTTACAAATTTCTGCTCAAAACTGCTATTCAGAAGATGAAGGTGCATTCACTGGGGAAACTAGTCCATTTGCACTTGCTGATCTTGGTGTGTCTTATGTTATTATTGGGCACTCTGAACGTCGTGAGTATTTCCACGAAACAGATGAGGATATTAATAAAAAAGCACATGCTATCTTTAAACGTGGTATGACGCCTATCATTTGTTGTGGTGAAACACTAAACCAACGTGAAGCTGGTCAAACTGAAACTTGGGTTCGCGGTCAAATCCGTGCAGCTATTGCTGGACTTACTGAAGAGCAAGTGAAGAAAACAATCATTGCTTATGAGCCAATTTGGGCAATCGGTACTGGTAAATCTTCGACAAGTAAAGATGCAAATGAAACTTGTGCGGTTATCCGTGCAGAAATTGCTGACGCAGTTTCTAAAGAAGCAGCAGAAGCGGTTCGCATTCAATACGGTGGAAGTGTGAAACCAGAAAATATTGCTGAATACATGGCAGAATCAGATATTGATGGCGCTCTTGTTGGGGGCGCAAGCTTAGAACCTAAATCTTTCTTAGCTTTATTGGAGGCAGTAAAATAAAATGAGTAAATCTCCTGTAGCAATTATTATCTTGGACGGATTTGGGCAACGTGCTGAAACAGTTGGAAATGCTGTTGCACAAGCCAATAAACCAAATTTTGACCGTTACTGGGCTGAATTTCCGCATAGTACGTTAAAAGCTTCGGGTCTTGACGTTGGTCTTCCAGATGGACAGATGGGTAACTCGGAAGTAGGGCATACAAATATCGGTGCAGGTCGTATCGTATATCAAAGCCTAACACGTATTGATAAAGCAATTGCGGAAGGTGAGTTCCAAGAAAATAAAGCAATCAATAATGCATTTAATCATACGAAAGAAAATCATTCCGACCTTCATTTATTCGGCTTACTTTCTGACGGGGGCGTTCATAGTCACATTAACCATCTCGTTGCACTACTTGAAACAGCGAAAGCAAAAGGTGTTCCAAACACGTATATTCATGCTTTCCTAGATGGTCGTGACGTGCCGCCGCAATCGGCAGTTGAATATTTACAAGAACTACAAGACGCTATTTTGAAACTTGGATATGGCGAAATCGCAACAGTATCTGGACGTTTTTACGCGATGGACCGCGACAAACGTTGGGAACGAGTTGATAAAGCTTATAAGGCTCTTGTGTACGGTGAAGGCGAAAAATTTGCGGATCCAATTAAATTAGTTGAAACTTCTTATGAAAATGGGAAGAACGATGAGTTTGTTGTACCGGCAATTATTGCAAAAGACGGTGAAGCCATTGCAACGGTGAAAGATAATGATGCAGTTATCTTCTTTAACTTCCGTCCTGACCGTGCTATCCAGCTTTCAAATGCTTTTACAGATACAGAGTGGGAACATTTTGACCGCGGAGAGAAACATCCTAAAAACGTGAAATTTGTGACAATGACTTTGTATAATCCAAGTATTGATGCTGAAGTAGCTTTTGAACCAATTGAAATGAAAAATGTAATTGGAGAAGTATTATCTGATGCCGGCTTATCGCAATTGCGAATTGCTGAAACAGAAAAATACCCGCACGTTACATTCTTTATGAATGGTGGAAGAAATGAAGAATTTCCGGGCGAAAACCGGATTTTAATCAACTCGCCAAAAGTCGAAACGTATGATTTAAAACCAGAGATGAGTGCTTATGAAGTAACGGACGCACTTGTTCAAGATATTAAAGACGACAAGCATGATGCGATTATTTTAAACTTCGCAAATCCGGATATGGTTGGTCACTCGGGTATGCTTGAGCCGACTATTAAAGCGATTGAAGCGGTTGATGAAAATCTAGGTCGGGTAGTCGATTTGATTTTAGAAAAAGGCGGCTCTGCTGTTATTTTCGCAGATCACGGAAATTCTGAAACGATGTCAACGCCAGAAGGCAAACCGCATACGGCGCATACAACTGTTCCAGTTCCTGTTATTGTAACGAAGAAAGGTGTTACACTTCGAACTGATGGTCGCCTGGCTGATGTGGCGCCTACGATGCTTGATTTATTAGATGTAGAAAAACCAGTTGAAATGACTGGTGAAAGTTTAATTGAGAAATAAAACAGTTTTTACTTTTGTTTTTGTTAAAACAAAGCTACAATAAAAATGTAATTTAAAATGTGGGCACGGACGAGTTTGGAAAGTACCAATATGTGTGTGATGGGTTTCAAAGAAGCGAGATTTTGGCTTTTTGGAATCTTGTAAGGGTTTAGTGTTCTTGAAAAGGGCTTTGAAGAGTTGACTTATGAAGAGCTTTTGAAGGATTAGTGTTCTAATAGGGCTTTGAAGAGTTGACTTATGAAGAGCTTTTGAAGGATTAAGTGTTCTAATAGGGCTTTGAAGAGTTGATCTGTGAAGAGTCTTTTAAGGATTACATGTTCGCTTTGCTCACATGCATATTGGGACTCTAACTTACTTTGTTCGTAAGAGTCCCAACAAAGGAGAAGATTATTAATGTCTATTATTACTGAAGTATATGCACGCGAAGTTCTTGATTCCCGTGGTAATCCAACTGTTGAAGTAGAAGTTTATACTGAAGCTGGTGCTTTTGGTCGCGCGCTTGTTCCAAGTGGTGCGTCTACTGGTGAATACGAAGCTGTAGAATTACGTGATGGTGATAAAGGCCGTTACTTAGGTAAAGGTGTTTTAAAAGCTGTTGAAAACGTAAATGATATTATTTCTGACAAAATTATTGGTTTTGATGTTACAGATCAAATTGGTATCGATAAAGCGATGATTGACTTAGATGGTACACCAAACAAAGGTAAATTAGGCGCTAATGCTATTCTTGGTGTTTCTTTAGCTGCTGCTCGTGCTGCCGCTGACGAATTAGGCGTACATTTATATGAATATATTGGTGGAACAAATGCAAAAGTTCTTCCAGTTCCAATGATGAACATTTTAAATGGCGGCGAACATGCGGATAATAACGTTGATATTCAAGAATTCATGGTTATGCCAGTAGGTGCTGCTAACTTTAAAGAAGCTTTACGTATGGGTGCTGAAATTGTTCACGCACTTAAAGGCGTTCTTAAAGGTAAAGGCCTTAACACTGGTGTTGGTGATGAAGGTGGTTTTGCGCCAAACTTAGAATCAAATGAAGAAGCAATTGAAGCGATTATTGAAGCAATTGAAGCAGCTGGTTACAAACCAGGCGAACAAGTTCGAATCGCGATGGATGCGGCATCTTCTGAGTTCTATAACCGTGAATCTGGTAAATATGAACTTAAAGGTGAGGGCGTTACACGTACTTCTGAAGAAATGGTAGCTTGGTATGAAGAAATGATTAACAAATACCCTATCATCTCTATTGAAGATGGCTTGGATGAAAATGACTGGGATGGATTCAAACTTCTTACAGAACGTATTGGTTCTAAAGTGCAATTAGTTGGTGACGATCTATTCGTAACAAACACTGAAAAATTAGAGCAAGGTATCGAAAAAGGTATTGCAAACTCTATCCTTATCAAAGTTAACCAAATTGGTACTTTAACTGAAACTTTAGATGCAATTGAAATGGCTAAACAAGCTGGATATACTGCAGTTGTTTCTCACCGTTCTGGTGAAACTGAGGATTCCACAATTGCTGACATCGCAGTTGCAACAAATGCTGGTCAAATTAAAACTGGTGCGCCAGTTCGTACTGACCGTGTTGCAAAATACAACCAATTATTACGTATTGAAGATAACCTTCAAGATCTTGCGGAATACCGTGGTCTTAAAGCATTCTACAATTTGAAAAAATAATTGAATTGTAAGCTCGGCGAATGATGCGGAAACGCATTGTTTGCCGAGCTTTTTTTGTTGAGGAATTTCAGGTGGAGAAGGGGGTGTTTTGTTGGATTTTCAACTTTATTTTAGCCCGAAAAAAGCGATTGGTTTTTAGGGTTGACAGTTGTCTAACTTCGAGTTATGATAGGTCTATTGTAATTCACAAAACCTTTATTTTAAGGGTAGGAGGACTGCTTAAAAATGAGTGCGGATCGTAGCTTTATGTTAAAAGCGGGAAATCGTGCTGTTTTACTCTTGCATGGCTTTGCAGGGACTACAGAAGATGTCAAAAGTTTAGGAGAATATTTGGCTGAAAACGGGTATACGGTATATGCTCCGAATTTCCGTGGACACGGAGATGAGCCAGCGTTATTCTTAAAAACGACGCCTGAAATGTGGTACGAAGATGCTGTTTCTGGATATAAGTTTTTAGAAAAAGAAGGTTATCATGAAATTGCCATTATTGGTGTTGCAATGGGTGGTGTGTTTGCGCTTAAGATGGCGGAATCATTTTCACCGAAAGCGATTGTTCCTTTATGTGCGAATGTTAATCGTAAAATGCGCTATATTCCAGTAGAGAAATATTTATTAAAGCAACTAGCAAAAGAAGGTTTTGAAGCGGAAGCAGCGGAAGCAATGCTAAAAAGCTATGAACCGGAAATTAGAAAGATGGCAGACGCTCGTTCTGATTTTTATAAATTTGTAGCGGATAATATTGAAAAAATCCATGTGCCTACAATGATTGGGCAAGGTTGCCAAGATGAGGAAATTGACGCGGATAACGCGAATTATATTTTTAAAAACATTCATACAGCGGATAAACAACTTTGTTTTTATCAAGGAAGTGGTCACGACATTGTGAACGATTGTGAACGTGACATTTTAGAGGAAGACTTGCTTTACTTTTTAGATGATTTAAACTGGTTGGAAGAAAAAGTTGTATAATGTGAGCTGAACACTGACGAGTGCTTACTTGTTGGTGTTTTTTTATCAATTAGGAGGATTCTTATGGAGACGATACTTTTTCAAGGTGATAGTATTACAGATGCAGGGCGGGACCGCTCGGATAGCGAGAGTTTGGGTGCGGGGTATGTGGAAATGATTTCGCGCATGCTGCCTGAATTTCGGATTATTAATCGCGGTGTTTCTGGTGATTTGACGATAGATATGCGGGCGCGCTTTGAGCGGGATGCAATTGGGATTGCGCCAGATTATTTGTCGATTTTAATTGGAATTAATGACACTTGGCGGAGTTTTTCGGAATGGCGGGATACTTCAACGAGTGTATTTAAAACGGTATACGCGGATGTTTTGGAAGAAGCTAGACAAAACACAAAAGCAAAATTGATTTTGATGGAGCCATTTGTTTTACCAATTCCAGAGGATAGAAAAGAATGGCGGGCTGACTTAGATCCAAAAATTCATGCTGTACGGGAACTTGCCAAGGAATACGGGGCGCTATATGTTCCACTTGATGGGATGTTGAACGCAGCGGGAATCGCGCAAGGATATGCTGAAATTGCGCCTGACGGGGTTCACCCGACAAAAAGAGGACATGAGTTGATTGCGGAAGCTTGGTGTTCGTCTTTTGCTAGCTTTACAAAAAAATAAAAAAATGCTATATTAAAGGTCATGCGATGAGCCTTATGCAGCGCGATTTTTTAGCTGCCCGAGTGTTTTCTGCGCTTATGGGTTTGTGGAGACCCGCAGAAAACCGCATTATGTCTCGTAAAGACAGGAGCACCCGTTTACTAAAGCGGGTGTTTTTTTTGTGTAAAATGTACATATTTATGTGAAAAACGTCACATTTTGTCCACAGTATTTCAATCTATGTTATGTTAATTTAGTTAAGTTGATTAAATATTTTGGAGGTTTATTAAATGAAGAAAATGTTGTTAGTTCCGGCTGCAATGCTTGTGGCATTAGGGTTACTTACGGGTTGTTCTAGTAATACGGAATCAAAAGCGAGTGAAAAAGAAGTGAAAAAAGAGTCAGAGGAAACGATTGACTATAATGATCAAAAAGGTTGGAAATTTGAGTCAGGTGATGCGCAGTCGCCAATTAATATTGAGACGGCTAAAGTGGAGCCTATGAAGGATTCTGGGAAAATAGAGCTTGATTATTCTGATGTTGTAGTAGATGAGGTGGATAATGGTCATAGTATTCAAGTGGATGATACGGGTGAAGCCATGATTAATGGACGTAACTTTGAACTGGCTCAATTTCATTTCCATGCTAAAAGTGAACATACATTAAATGGTAAACATTTCCCAGTTGAAGCGCATTTTGTCAATCAATCCCAAGATGGTAGAATTGCCGTAATTGCTGTCTTCTTTACAGAGGGAAAAGAAAATGCAGGTTTTAATACAGTGCTTGCAAATATTAAAAAAGGTGAAAAAGTGAAAGTGGAAGACACGATTGATGTTGCGAGCATGCTTCCTGAAAATAAGAGCTATTATCATTATTTAGGATCACTTACAACACCCCCACTTTCAGAAAATGTGGAATGGTATGTGATGGAAAATCCCGTAGAAATTTCAAGCGAACAAATTAAAGAGTTTGATAAATATTATGATGCGAACAACAGAAAAGTGCAAGAACTTAATGGACGTACGGTTTTAGAACATAAAGAATAAAAAGAAACGGAAGAGAGTCTCAGCTGCTCTTCCGTTTTAGTTTTATCTACCATCGCCGTATTCCCAGTCAACGACAGAGTCTACCTCATCAAAAGTGATCATAACATCGGATACGTGCGGGATAGTGGTAACGGAGTCTTCTATGCGCTCACGAATTTGGTCGATTTCAGCAAGCGTGAGCGAGGAGTCAAGTTCAACCTCGGCATCGACATGGAAAGAATCTCCCTCTTTTAAAACAGTTAAAACTTGGATATCTTTTACATCAGGGTCAGTCATAATAAGCTGCCCAATTTGGAGGTGCATACCTTCATCGGACTCTCCAATGGCACCAGCAGCGTTGTCGAGAAATACTTCACCAACCACGATAAACATCATAAGACCAATTAAAATCGAAGCAATTCCTTCTGCTTGATGGAATGGTGTATAATGGGAAATCACAACGGCAAGGGCAGCTAAAAGGTCACCGCCAGTTGCAACAGAATCTTCCATAAAAACGAGCTTCGTAGCGGCTTTTGCCGACTTTAAATTTTTCATAGCAGCAGGGAAAAGTTTGAATCCTTTCGCTTGGACACCTGCCTCATGCGTAATTTCGCGCATCGCCTTCACGAGTACAGTCGCTTCTAAAAGCGTACAAGTAAGTAAAACAATTAGGTTGATTAAAAAACCAGTCGATTCACTAGGGTGGAATATATGGGAGATGCCTTCTTTAATCGTTTCATACGCCATGATGCCAACTACAAGGACAGCGCCGAGTAAAACTAAATTTACAACACGGCCAAAGCCTTTTGGAAAACGTTTCGTTGGGCGTTTTTTACTAAGAGCAGACCCAGTGAAAACGAAAAGTTGATTGGCGGCGTCGCCTAAGCTATGAAGCGTCTCGGCAAACATCGCCACATTTCCAGTAAATAGATAAGTTATTCCTTTTACAAGTGAAACGACAGCATTCACAACCGCGGCCATCAGTGCCGACTTGTTACCGTGTTTTAACAGCTGAAAAAATTCTTTCAAATTGTCTCCTTCTTTCGGGTAAGTATCTTTCATTATTTTAGCATGAAACAAAGCGTTGGAATAGCAAAACAAATCTAGTTTGACTATTTTTGACCAATGTGTTATTATTTTGTTAGTTACTTACTAAGGGTAACTAATTAGAGGAGGGATCACATGAAGGAATTATTAGCAAAAATTAATCATTACGGGGCAAAGCAAAGAAATGAAGGGCTTACGGCAGTTGAAAAAGAACATCAAGCAGAACTTCGCAAAGAGTATTGCCAAATGATTCGCGGAACACTTCAAGATAATTTACATCATGTGACCATCGTAGATCCATTAGGCGATGATGTAACACCAAATAAATTAAAAGAAATTAAAGCAGATTTAAAAAAATAAATAAAGCGGAAGGCGTACCAATTTGTATAAAAAATCGGTATGCCTTTTTCTTTTAAATGAATATGGTTGCGACAATACAACTTGTTTTATATAATATTAAGTGTCAAATTAGTTTGCCGGAAGGGGATAAGAATGACAAATGAAATGAGGCTTTTTTCTGTATCAACTGAACGACCGCTTGCAATTAAGATTTCAAAAGCGCTAGGCGTTCCACTTTGTGAGGTTGAGCTACAAAAGTTTAGTGATGGTGAAGTTAAAATCAACATCGAAGAAAGCATTCGCGGAACCAATTGTTATGTTCTCCAATCGATGAACAGCAACGTGAACGAACGCCTTATAGAAATGCTTATCATGATTGATGCATTAAAACGAGCTTCAGCGCATTCGATAACAGTTATTATGCCGTATTATGGGTATTCAAGACAGGATAGAAAAGCACAAAGTAGAGAGCCTATAACGGCTAAATTAATTGCGAATTTACTTCAGCAAGCAGGTGCAACAAGACTTATTTCAGTTGACTTACATGCTGCGCAAATTCAAGGTTTTTTCAATATCCCAATCGACCACATTTCGGCCGTGCCGCTTTTAACCAACCATCTGATTGAAAAATACGGGAATGAGGATGTGGTAATTGTGGCACCAGACCACAGCGGGGTTGTTCGTGCCCGCCGAGTGGCCGACAAAATGAATGCACCAATTGCCATTTTAAATCGAAAACCGCGTCCAAATGAACGTGAAATCTCAAGTATAATTGGCGATGTAGAAGGCAAGCTTGCGATTATTGTTGATGATATTATTGATACCGGATATCGGGCGACAACTTCTGCAGAAAAATTGCTTGAAAATGGTGCTACAGGAGTTGTAACTTGTGCTACCCATGCTGTTTTAGCAGGAGATGCAGCAAAACGGCTTGCGGATTCGCCAATTCAAGAAATTGTTTTAACGGATGCTATTGATATTCCAAAAGAAAAACAGCATGATAAAATGACAGTAATCACAATTGGTGAGATACTAGCAAGGGCGATTTCTGGTGTGCAAGAAAATCGTTCGCTTCATCCGCTTTTTTAGATAAAAAGGAGTTGGCATAACATGATAGACATTCACTGCCATATATTAAATGGTGTTGACGACGGGGCTAAAAATATAGAAGTGAGTTTGCAAATGGCTAGGCAAGCTGTAGAACAAGGATTCACTGACATAATTGCAACGCCCCATCATTTGAAAGGGAAGTTTGTCAATCCAGGCGATGAGGTTAAGGCGCAAGTGGAAACGTTTAATGAGCGTCTTGTAGCAGAAAAAATCCCACTAACCATTCATCCAGGACAGGAAGTTCGTATTCACGGTGAAATGCTTGAAGGGCTATCAGACGGTTCGGTGTTAACGCTTGGCGGAACGAAGTATATTCTAATCGAATTCCCGACAGACTCGATTCCTCTTTTTACCCAAGAGTTGTTTTTTAATTTACAAATGAAAGGTTATATACCAATTATTGCGCATCCGGAGAGAAATCGTGAGGTGATGCGTGATTTAGAAGGTTTGTATGAGCTGATTGATGCGGGGGCTTTTGCGCAGTTGACGTGGGGGTCTTACGGAGGACGGGTAGATAAGCGTATTAAGAAATTAAGTGACCAATTGATAAAAGCGAATCTCGTACACTTTATCGCGACAGATGCCCATTCTTATGAAGGACGCTCGTTAGTGATGCGTGATGAGCTTCATAAACTTCGCCGAACGGAAGGGCGGGAGAAAAGCAATTACTTTTTAAGTAATGCAAAAGCGCTCTTGGAGGATAAAGTATTCAATCCATATGACTCAATTGAACTAAAGAAGAAGTTTTTCTTCTTTTAACTGTCTCCATTTATACATGGACAGAATGCGTGTGCATTCTGTTTTTTTGTGCTTTGCGGTATAATAAAATAAAATAACGAGAAGGGTTGGGATGTAGATGATAACGATTGGCTTGACGGGGTTTAGTGATCATGACACCTTAAAACTTTCCAGTAAACATAAATTAGTGGATTATGCGGCACATTTTCCACTTGTTGAGATTGATACTAGTTTTTATGCCATTCCGTCACCACGAACGACGGCGAACTGGGCAAATGATACGCCGGAGCAATTCTTCTTTGTTGTAAAGGCTTTTAGCGCCATGACGATGCATAAAAAATGGCAGGATTATTTTGATTCAGAAATTGAAATGTATCGCCGCTTTATGGATGCTATTGCGCCAATAAGTGAGGCAGGGAAGTTAAAAGCAATTTTATGCCAGTTTCCGCCCTATTTTAATTGTACGAAGGAAAATGTGGACTACTTACGGCATGTAGCTAAACAAATGGGGGATTTACCTGTTGCTGTCGAATTTAGGAATGCCAGTTGGTACAGCGAAACGAACAAAGAAAAAACACTGGCTTTTTTTAAAGAATTGAACTTGATTCACGTTGTTGTAGATGAGCCGCAAGTCGGTTCGGGCAGCGTCCCAATTGTGCTAAGGGGAACAAATAAGAGTGTAACTTTAGTACGGTTGCATGGTCGAAATCAATATGGATGGATGAAAGCAAATAGTCCAGAATGGAGAGAAGTACGAACACTTTATCGCTATAATAAAGAAGAAATTTCTGAATGGGCGAAATACATTTCGCACTTAGAAAAAGAGTCTTCCGAGGTTGTAGTCATTTTTAATAATAATAGTGGCGGTGATGCAGCAGATAACGCCAAACATTTACAAGAAAAAATGAAAATAGAATATACAAATCTTGCTCCGATGCAAATGGATTTATTTTCAGAATAAAAAGCGGGTGTGGTTTTTGCCACTCCCGCTTTTCCTATGCGCTACCCTCTAAGACTTTCACTTCACCACGTAAAGTTTGAATTTTCACTTTCGCATTTTTTGCATTGTCTTGCCATAAAAAGTCAGAAGTTACCTGACCATGCGGCGCAATAATTTGAAATTTCTCTTGGTGATAATCATCTGAGAGCGTCATTTTAATCAAGCCGTTTTCACTCTTAATATTCATATTTTCGTCCACTGTATTTTCCTCTACAATGATATCACCGTTTTTACTTTCGACAATTTGCTCGCCTTGATTGTTTCGTAAGATACTTTTTCCGTTTAAAGAAGTTAAAAACAGTTTTCCGTCGAGCTGTTCAACGATGTTTGTTCCATCTTGAGAGTTAATTGTAAGAAGGCTAGACTTGACGCGAGTCGTAATTATTTTACCGTTAGTATTGTTAATTTCACCTTTCACCGCTTTTTGCCGGTGTACTTGTGAGATGCCTTTCGAATTGCGCAGTGAGAAGTCGCCAGTGGAGTCTTTTACAATTTGATTCCCTTCGCTAGAAGCTAGCGCAATTTTCCCAGTCCAGTTTGTCAAATCAGTTTGGGCTGCTTTAGTTGTGATTTCAGTGCTTTTAAAGGCGCTCTTCTCTCCTACAAAATCCCCATCATGAAGCCGAATGGAGAGACCTTCGCCAGTTAGGTTGTTAAGGTGGACATTGCCATTGTTTAATTTTGCAGAAAGGGTTTTAAAAGAATAATCTTTCGGTACTTTAACACGTACTTTTTGTGTACCATATGTTGGAAGGTGCCAACGTTCTAGCCATGTTCTAAAAGTTCCAATCTTAATTTCCGTCCTGTTCTTTGAAGAAGTCGGTTTTAAATCCTGAATCTCTCGCTTTGAAAGCTTGCCGGAAATTATAACGGTGGGCTTTTTGACATCGGATCTTTCGATATTAATAGCTACATTTTTGTCGCTAGAAAGATTTAAATTGGAAAATTCCTCATCAGTAAACTGCCATTTATCAGTATAATTTTTGCCAGTATCTTGAAAATTGTGCGTAAACAGGCAGAACAAAATACCAACGCTGCCAATAATTAAAAAGATACTACTAATCCAAACATGCTTTTTCATAAAAACCGCCCTTTTCGTGTTGTGTAAATTAACCACAATTGTCTGCTGCCAAGAATTGCGATGTACAAAACGCCAATTGCAAATAATAAAATAAAGATTTGGAACAAAATGATTTGCCTAAAGAAAATGATGTCTGCAAGCAAGAGAAAAATACTAGCAAAACTACTTAAACAAATGATTCCGAGTAAGATAAACCCGCCTATAAATAAAAATTGAATGAGAAATCTTTTCCAAAACCCTTTTAAAGCCAGTTGTTCGTAAGCTTTCTGTTCAAGAGGAATGTCGCTGTTTGCCTCTAGGTAAGCTTCAGCAATTTGACTAGGTTTTCCAAGTTCATCTAACACTTCTTCCTCAGTCTTTCCTTCCAAACGAGCATTATCTAAGTATTCTGCGTAATATTGAATAAGTTCGTCTTTTTCTTCTTTAGGTAAGCCAGAAAATGCTTTATCTAATTCTTTTAGGAATTGATGTTTAGCCATTAATATCCGCTTCCTTTCGTAGTTGGTTAAAGCTTGTTACAAACTCATCCCATTCTTCGAGCATATCTTCTAAGTAAATTCGACCAGTGTTTGTAATGTGATAATATTTTCGAGATGGTCCATTAGGGGATTCTTGTAAATAGGTGGAACAATAGCCTTCTTTTACAAGTCGTCTTAATGATGGATAAAGGGCTCCCTCAGTAATTGGAATATAGCTATTCACTTGTTGTGTCAAATCGTACCCATAGCGATCAGTCTTCTGTAATAAGTATAAGACACAAATATCGAGAACTCCTTTTTTAAATTGTGCGGATGAACGCATTTTCTTTCCTCCTACATTCGCTATTCACTTTTTTATATTAGTTAAGAACATCTCTAAGTATAGCATTTTCAATGGTTTTACACAATCTAATATTAGCTATTATAAAAAAAATAGTAGAAAAACCTTGACGAATAAAAGGTTATTGTTTATACTAAGTTTAGCTAGTATAGATAAAACAATACTACAAAATTTATAGGACAAAGGAGAAATTGACATGAACAAATTTGTAAAAGTAACAGCAATCACGGGGTTAGCCTTGACGATAGGTGTCACAACACTAGCTCCAACAGTATCAGAAGCAGCGGCAGCACCAGGTGAGGTTATTTATCAAGATGCTTACAAGAAAATCGTTGAATTTAGCAAAGCTGAAGTAGAAAGCATCACAGGGGTTAAACTTACGACAGCAAATATTACAAAAGTTTACAACAAGTTAAAAGAAACGCAAACTTGGGAAAAAGCAGGATATACGAACGCACAAGCGAAAGTAATTGCTACAAAAGCATCTTCTGTAAGTTACGCTAACCAATTGAAGAGCATTTTAACTGCTATTTCTAAAGGCGAAAACGTTGGTCTTAAAGTTATTTACGTTTCGAATGCTTGGAGAACAGAAGTTAACTTCGGTACATACCATTCTTCTTCAGTAACTCCAACACCAGCTCCTGATCAAGATGATGAAGCAGTAAGCCCAACACCAGCTCCTGATCAAGATGATGAAGCAGTAAGCCCAACACCAGCACCAGGTGAGGTTACAACTTCTACTTTAAACATTAAAGAATTAGACGTTGAAATTGAGTATAAAAAGAAAGATGTTGAAATCGAATATGAAGTGAAGAGTAATGGTAGAGTGGAAGCTGAATATAAAAATGAGTTCACTGGACAAAAATTAAAAGGTAAAGATGCACAAGTTGCAATAGAAAAAATCTTTAATGGCTTTAACTTCCAAAACAAAAATAAAACTCAAATTATTAACCACGTTACATCAAAATTAAATCTTAAAAATAACTTTGAGAAATTTGAATATGAAGTGAAACAAACTAATAATGCAAAATTTGAGTTTAAAGTAAAATAATTCTATGGAGTCCCGTTTATTCGGGCTCCATTTTGCATGATATAAAGGAGAATAGGATATGTTACAAAAAAAATATGTTAACATAGTTTATATAGTTGGTTTTCTAGTAGTCCTATCAGTTTTATTCCAGCCATCAGCTAAAGCAGCAGCACCATCAACTTACAATAAAGTTCAAACTGCTGCGATTCAGAAAAAAATCACAGCAATTCGAGAAAAAGTGAAAGTGAAAGTGGATACAACACATGTGAAGAAAGTAGAAGAGAAAAAAATCGCTGCTTATAAAGCAGCAGTTGCTAAAAAAGAACAAGCAGCTCGTGAAGCAGCGGCTAGACAGGCGGAGCAAGCTAAACAACAAACGGCAGCTTCAAACAGTCAAGGAAGCCAGTCCGAAACAGAAAAAAGTGCTGAGCCAAAAAGTTCTGGAGACTCCTCTTCAAATACACAGAGTGGTCAATCAGATGTAACTACAGGAGCAAGCCGAAATGGTAGAGAGATTGGTGAGAAAAATCGCGAGTATGGAAATCAATTGAGTGACCCTAATCTTTCAGATGCAGAACGCCAACGCATTATTGAAGAAAAGAAAAAATATAATCAAAGTCATCGTTAGGAGAATAAAATGAAGAAATATTTCTTTCTAGTAATATTTGGTGCTGTTTTCCTCGTACTTGCAGGGTGCCAACAACCGGAAGATGCTAAAAAAGCTGGTGATGCGCTCATACAAAGCTATATTTATGAAGAATCCACGCCTGAATTAAAAGCGATTTTTGGAATCGATGATGCAAGTATGATTCGAGAAAACCAAAATACATTCATATCATCTATTCAAGAACAATTTCCAGATAAGTCGAAGTCGGAACTGGAAGATTTTCAGCAAGAAGTACAAAAACATTTAAAAAAGGTGAGCTCGTACTCGGTTAAGGTTGAAGATGAGAGTAGTAAAAAAGCAACTTTAAAAATTGCTGTAAAAGGCCTAGACACAGATAGTGAGACGGTAAACAATGAAATTGAAACATTGATTAATCAAACTGAACAGAAAATTACAGCGGATAGCTCGGAAGCTGAATTGAATGCGGTCATTAACGAAGTGAGTTATAAGTCGCTTGAAACGATGTATTTAGGAAGTCCTGCTGAGGAAAAGGCCGTAACAGTTATTCTTGAATTGAAGCAAAACCCTGATGATAAAGAACAATGGCAAATTGTTAATGAAGATATCTTTTTCAAAAATATCTATGAAGCATTTGGCTTATAAATAAAAATGAGATTTCCTATACGCGGAAATCTCATTTTTTTATCCTTTACCAATTAAAAAGCTGATTAATAATATACAAAGAACGATACCAGTAATACCAACATATAAATAATCTTTTTCTTTTAAAAAAGTAAAAAGGGAGACGATAACCCGAAATACGGGCGTGAAAATCAGGCAGAGCAGTCCAAACATGATGATGGAAAATGGCTTTAATGCAGTAAGTCCAGTAAAGATGGCGGAAATAGAAGTTGGATAGGTCGAGCCTTTATAGCCACTTTCGCCGGTCACCATATAAAGAATGAGACCGAAAATTATAATGGTTGCGCTAATTAAAACGCCGATGCGGAGCAGGCCGCCAACAATAACTTCAACGTGGTACATTTCTTGCTCTTTTTGTTTATCGTTAGCCAATTAAATCCACCCCAATCCTTCAAGAATCATTTGTATGGCGACGTATAAGAGCACGGGAATAAAAATGATACGAATAACTTTACTTTTTAAATGTTGCATGACGCGTGTGCCTATTGTGGCACCAATTAAAACTCCAATGGCAACTGGGGCTGCGATAGTTGGATCGATATCGCCTTTAAACAAGTAGACTGTGGCGCTTGCAGCAGCGGTCACACCCATCATAAGATTGCTCGTTGCACTTGACACTTTTAGTGGCATTTTCATGAAAACATCAAGTGCCATGACTTTAAACGCGCCACTACCGATTCCAAGTAAGCCACTTGCAACGCCGGCTCCGTACATGACGCCAAATCCTGCTTTTACGTTCGCAACATTATACGGGATTTCTTTTCGAAGCGCCTTGTCGTAATAACTATCGTGGAGTTTCAATTTGGTAGCTAAGGGATCTTTTTCTACGTTTACGGGAAATTCGGAACCTACTTTTTTAAACATATTATAGCTGGAATAAAGAAGGAGTAGACCGAAAATAATATACAGCGCGGTTGCTGACAGCAGTCCACCGACGAAGGCTCCAGTTATTGCGCCGATTGTAGTGGCGATTTCTAAAAACATGCCAACGCGAAGATTTGTGATGTGATCTTTTATGTAAGCAATCGCAGAGCCGCTACTAGTTGCGATAACGGAAATAATGCTTGCACCAATTGCGTACTGAATATCGATGCCGAAAATGAGTGTTAATGCTGGTGTGATAATAATTCCACCACCAAGTCCGAGAATGGATCCGAGAATACCGGCAAAAATGGCGATAATAAGTATCATCATCATTTGCGTGTCCATAAATTCACTTCTTTCTGTAAGTCATCATCTTTTTATCATACGCCAAAAAAAGCAAAATGAAAAGAGTGGGAGCGGAGTTGCGTGTCAAAAATAGGATTTTAAGCTACAATAGAGGGAGTAAAAGGGGATGTTACTATGAAACAACTTCAAATTTGGCATACGAATGATATCCATAGTCACTTGGAAAATTGGCCGCGAATCAAAACCTTTTTGGCTGAAAAAAGACAAGAAAACGCGAGCAACAGCCTTTTATTTGATATTGGCGATTTTTTGGACCGCGTTCATCCGTTAACAGAAGGCAGTGCGGGAAAAGCAAATGTGGCGCTGTTAAATGAATTAGCATACGATGCGGTGACGATTGGAAATAATGAAGGTACAACGCTTTCCTATGAACAACTTTCAAGACTTTATGAAAATGCAAATTTTCCTGTCGTATGTGCAAATATTTATGCGGATGTGGAAAGAACTGGGCGGGCAAACTGGGCGGTGCCTTTTGTGTATAAGGAAGTTAACGGAATTAAAATAGCAGTCATTGGTGTGACGGCTGCATTTAGTGAATATTATGAATCACTTGGATGGGGCATAAAAGAGCCAATCCAGTGTATCCGCGAACAAATTGCAATACTTGATGTGGACACAGATTTTATTATTTTACTTTCACATCTTGGGTTGCCGCTTGATGAACAAATTGCTACGCAAATTCCTGAAATTGACTTAATTCTAGGCAGTCATACGCATCATCTCCTTGAAAATGGCAAAAAAATTGGCGCAACACTCCTTGCCGCTTGCGGCAGATGGGGGGAATATGTTGGCAAGGTAACGGTGACCTTCAGTGATGAAAAGGCAGTTCTTTCAAAAACGGCTACAGTATATCAAACTGAAACGCTCCCCGCGCCAAATGATGAAGAGGCGCAAATTGCAGCATTTTTTGAAAAAGGAAAAAATATGCTTTCTAAAAAAGTGGTTGCACTCCCTAGAAAGTTAGAGCATAATTGGTTTGGAGGGTCAAAAATTGCAGAGGTATTTCATGATGCCGCATGCGCGTTTAGTGGGGCTGATACTTTTTTGACGAACGCTGGAATATACATGAAAGACCTTGAAAAAGGCGATGTAAGCGCGTTTGATATCCACCAACTTTTGCCGCATCCGCTCAATTTAATTGCGGTAACACTTTCGGGACAAGAACTTGAAGTTTTAATCCAAGAAATTATTCGCAAACAAGATGAGCTTAAGGAGTTTCCACTTAAGGGATTCGGTTTTCGTGGTGAAGTTTTCGGATCCATTTTAATGAAGCGAATGGGATATGACCGAGCTTCTAACATGCCACTTTGGGACGGAAAACAAATTGATACAAGTCGGAAATACCGAATTGTAACCCATGATACTTTTGTTTATGCACCGTTTTTCCCGATCATAAAACAAGTAAAGAAAAAAGAAGTATATACACCGGAATTACTCCGCGATATTTTAACATGGCAACTAAAAAAATTGTACGGGGAGGAAAAAGAATGATAACGATAGAAAAGCAAGAATATGAGCTACTAACCAATTACCGCGAATGTTTTGATGAAGAAAAATTAATGGAACGTTTCAGTGATGTTTTACTTCGCTATGACTATATTGTTGGCGATTATGGTTATGATCAACTGCGTTTAAAAGGCTTCTTTGAAGATAATAATCGTAAATCGACCTACGATAATAAAATTAGCACGCTAAAAGAGTATTTATATGAATACTGTAATTTTGGCTGTGCCTATTTTGTGTTGAAAAAAGTTAAAAAATAGAAAGGCGTTTTTAGTTTGAAACAATACAAGGCTTATTTAATTGATTTAGACGGGACAATGTACCGCGGTGGAACGGTTATTCCAGAGGCGATTCCATTTATTAAAACGTTAAATGAAAAGCAAATTCCACATTTGTTTGTGACGAATAATTCAACAAAAACGCCTAAACAAGTGAGCGACCGCTTAAACGGAATGGGTATCCCAGCAGAGCCAGAGGATATTTTTACTTCGGCGCAGGCGACAGCCGCATTTATGACACAACAAACAGATGAGCGAAGCGTTTTTTTCATAGGGGAAGAAGGGCTTGAAACAGCTCTATTTGAGGCGGGGTTTAAAGTGCAACCAGAAAACCCAGCATTTGTTGTTGTGGGCATGGACACGCATTTAACGTATGAAAAAGTGGCACAAGCTGTGCTTGCCATTCGAGGCGGTGCGCAATTTATTTCTACAAACGTGGATGCGGCGATTCCGACTGAACGTGGGTTATTACCAGGGAACGGCTCGATTACGGCAATGGTGTCGGTTGCGAGTGAAAAAGCGCCAATAATCGTTGGAAAACCGGAACGAATTATTATTAATCAAGCGCTTGAACGACTGGGTGTCACAAAAAATACGGCCATTATGGTCGGCGATAACTATGAAACGGATATTTTAGCCGGAATTCATGCGGAAATGGATACGCTCATCGTTCACACCGGTTTTACATCGAAAGAAGCGCTAGTGCAGAAGGAAATTCAACCGACTTATGCACTTTCTAGCTTGGCAGAATGGAAATTTTAAGAGCGTTTTTGTGACGCTTTTTTTACTTTCAAAAAAGGAGGAATGACTGTGGATATTGTAAGTGATTTTTTTGTTGTCTTTCTTATTGCGGCAACTGCATTTTTTGTAGCCTCTGAGTTTGCTATAGTAGCTATTCGTAAGCCAACCGTAACGAGCCTTGTCGAAAGTGGTCATAAGCGTGCGAAATACGTAGCACTTGTGACACAGAACATGAATGATTATTTGGCGGCTTGTCAGCTCGGAAATACTCTTGCTGCACTTGCGATGGGCTGGATTGGTGAAGAAACAATGCAAAAATTTCTTGCACCACTATTTGAGTGGTTGCCATTACCAAGTTCACTTGAAGGTCCAATTTCCATTTTTGTGTCATTCATCCTCATCACATTTTTCAACGTCGTTCTTGGTGAGCTGGCGCCGAAAACGCTGACCATTCAAAGCACGGAAAAAGTAGCACTCATAATCGCGCGGCCACTTGTATATTGGTATAAGCTAACATTTCCTTTAAACTGGTTATTAAATCGTTCTGCAAATCTTATTACAAAGCCTTTTGGGGCAAAAAATCAACCGAATAGCGAGCAGATGACGCCAACCGAGCTGAAAATTATTTTTGAGGATAGCTACCGACAAGGAATTTTAAACCAACAAGAATTCAAATATATGAAAAATATTTTTAAGCTTGCGGATGTTCCCGCAAATGAAATTATGATTCCCCGTCTAAAAGTCATTACAATTGATGAGACGGCAACAGTTCTTGATTTACTAAAATTGACAGCACAACATACGTATCACATTTTTCCAGTCACTGAAGAAAATAATAAGGATAAAATCGTAGGAATGCTTCAAGTGAGCCGAGTCATGGCTGGTCTAGGTGAGAATCCGGAAATTCTCGAAAAATCGATTCGTCCTTTTGTAACAGAAGCGCTTGAAATGTTTGAAGGTATTATGCTTGAGGAATTACTTGTGAAGATGCAGGAGCGTGCGGAGGTTTTTACGATTTTAACGGATGAGTACGGTGGAACTTCTGGTATTGTAACGCTTGAAGATGTGATGGAGATTATTGTTGGCGATATGGAGGAAGCGAAAAATCCAAAAGGGGTTCGGCATATTTCGAAAAATCATTTTATCATAGAGGGATCAGAACCACTCGTTAGTGTGGAGGAAGTCCTTGGAATTGAACTTGTAGGGCAAGGCGTACATACTTTATCTGGCTGGCTGTTTTTACAAAATTTTAATTTAGATAGTGGTGATATCATTCAAGAATCTGGCTGGAAGTTTATTATTTTAGCAATGAATAAAAATTCTGTACGACAAGTGGAGATAAGAAAAACTGAAAATAGCTGATCTTACGTGTTTTTAGTTACGTTTCAAAATTTTAATAAATACCAAGTCGTGATAAAATACAGTTTGGGTGGTGCTAAGCAACATGAATAAGTATTATCAGATATACGATGATTTAAAGACTAAAATTATAAATAGGGAGTATAAACAACAGCTTCCTTCTGAAAGCAAGTTGACTGAAAAATATAATGTAAGTCGGAATACTGTTCGCCGAGCAATTGATTTGCTAATTAGTGACGGTATGGTGGTAAGTAAGAAAGGAAAAGGTGTCTTCGTATTAGACAACCGTTCTTTTGAATTTGCAATTAGCGGTCTTGAAAGTTTTCAAGAGGTTATGGTGCGAACAAAGGAAAACTTCCAAACAAAAGTAGTAGCATTTGAACATATCACTGCTGATGAACAGTTGGCAAAAAAGAGTGGGTTTGCAGTGAACACCCTACTAACTCATATTAAACGAGTACGCTCGCTTCAAAATGAGCGAATTATTCTGGATGTAAATTATTTCGCTCAGCAACTTATTCCTGGACTGACACCTGAAATTGCGCAAAAGTCAATTTACACGTTTATTGAAGAAGAGCTCGCGATTGAAATTGGTATTGCTAAGAAAAGTATTGTCATTGAACGAGCGACTGAAACCGACTATGAACATATTGATATGCTAGATTTCGATTTAGTCGCAGTTGTTCATAACTTTGTTTACTTACAAAACGGAGTGTTATTTGAATATACTCAATCTAGACATCGACCTGATCGATTTATTTTCACCGATATTGCTAGGCGTTAAACAAGTGTCGTAAAAAGCATAAATTCAGTAATCTTCGAATTTTGAAAGGGGATTGTTACTGAGAGTATGCTTTTTTTGCTAGTTAAACAAAATTTCCGCAAACTTGTCTAAACATGTTGACAATCTTGTTTAAACAAGTTATAGTTTTATGTAAAGGCTTACACTCTAGGAGGTAAATTATGGGGAAGTATACTGAGCAGGCAAAGTTGTTACTTGATTATGTTGGCGGAAAAGATAATATCGTATCATTAACGCATTGTGTAACTCGGCTTCGGTTTGTTTTAAAAGATGAAGATATGGCAGATGTGACGAAAATTGAAACATTAGATGAAGTGAAGGGGACATTCACTAGTGCTGGTCAGTTTCAAGTCATCATTGGAAATGCTGTTGCCGATTTTTATAAAGATTTTGCAGAAGTGAGTGGTATTGAAAAAGTAAGTAAAGAAGAAGTGAAACAAGATGCTTTACAGCATCAAAATATTATACAGCGTCTAATTGCCAATCTTGCTGAGATTTTTGTACCAATTATCCCGATTTTATTAGCGGGCGGATTAATTTTAGGCATACGAAATATCATTGGCGAAATCAAGTTTGGCGGCTTAACCTTAACGGAAATGTATTCCTGGGTGGATGCACTAAATGCATTCTTATGGGTTCCTGGAGAAGCCATTTTCCATTTCCTGCCGGTGGCCATCTGTTGGTCTACAGTGAAAAAGTTCGGAGGGACTCCGGTACTTGGTATTACGTTAGGAATTATGTTAGTATCACCGCAATTGCTTAATGCTTATGACTACGCAGCAGCTAATGCGGCTGGTAAAGTGCCAGTCTGGGATTTTGGTTTATTTACAATTCAAAAAGTAGGTTATCAAGCACAAGTTTTACCAGCTTTGATTGGCGGAATTGTTCTCGCTAAAATGGAAACATTTTTAAATAAATATATTCATGATGCCTTAAAAATGGTCATTATTCCAATTACAGTTTTATTAGTTACAATGGTGTTATCCTATACTATCATTGGTCCAGTTTCGCGCGAAATAGGGAACGGAATTGCATTCTCCTTTGAATGGTTACTAACCGGACCATTTAGCTTTATTGGTGCCATTATTTTTGGTCTAGCTTATGCACCGCTTGTTATTACAGGCTTACATCATACCTTTATCGCCGTAGACCTACAATTAATCGCTAACCTCGGTGGAACAATGATTTGGCCAATGATTGCTTTAAGTAATATTGCACAAGGTGCTGCCGCGTTTGCATGCTATTTCTTATACAAAGATGCTAAGACGCGGTCAGTAACAACATCTTCAACCATTTCCGCTTGGCTTGGGGTTACTGAACCTGCGATGTACGGCGTTAACTTGAAGTTCCGTTACCCATTTTATGCTGCAATTATCAGATCGGCCTGTGCCGCGGTAGTATCGACAGTTAGCGGGGTAATGGCAAATGCTATTGGTATCGGGGGACTACCTGGAATTTTATCCATTCAACCACAAGATTGGCTACCATTTGCCATCGCGATGATTGTAGCTATTGCTGTGCCAATGGCGTTAACCTTCGCATTCCATAAAATGGCCGTGAAGAAAGCAGGCGGACAAGAAATAATCACGCCTGAGGATACAGATTTCGGTATGTAGAAAATAAAAAACATAAGGATGATTGAAGAGAGGATAATAAATGAGTACAAATTTTAAACAATCTGTTGTTTATCAAATCTATCCGAAGAGCTTTCAGGATAGTAACGGTGATGGGATTGGTGATATTCAAGGAATCATTTCCCGCTTAGATTATTTAGTGAAGCTTGGTGTTGATTATGTTTGGCTAACACCGATATATGTATCACCACAGCGTGATAATGGCTATGATATAGCGGATTATTATAACATTGATCCTCAATATGGCACCTTAGCCGATTTTGATGAACTGCTTACGAAGGCGCATCATAAAGGATTAAAAATCATTATGGATTTAGTTGTAAATCATACGTCAACAGAACATGAGTGGTTTCAGCAGGCGAAAACAGGCCGCGATAATCCGTATTATGACTTTTATATCTGGCAAGAGAAACCGAATAATTGGCAGTCAAAGTTTGGCGGAAGTGCATGGGAATATAACGAGGCAACTAAAAATCACTATTTACATTTATTTGATGTGACTCAGGCAGACTTAAATTGGGAAAATCCAAAGCTACGCGCAGAAATTTATCAGATGATGCGTTGGTGGCTGAAAAAAGGTATTGATGGTTTTCGATTAGACGTAGTAAATTTATTATCAAAAGATCAGCGCTTCTTAGATGATAGCCTAGAATCCGCAACGGATGATGGGCGCAAGTTTTATACAGATGGTCCAAGAATCCATGAGTTCTTACATGAAATGCATCAAGAAGTTTTAGCTGAATTTCCTAATGCGCTGACAACCGGAGAGATGTCATCAACAACCTTGCCAAGTTGTATTGCTTATACAAAACCAGAAAATGAAGAGTTAGATATGGTATTTAATTTTCATCATTTAAAAGTAGACTATAAAGATAAAGCAAAATGGACAAGAGCGCCATTTAATTTCACCGAGTTAAAGCGATTATTTGCTGACTGGCAAATTGGCATGCACGAAGGCGGTGGCTGGAACGCACTGTTTTGGAATAATCATGACCAACCGCGGGCAGTCACAAGGTTCGGCAGTGACGAGAAGTATCGCTATGAAAGTGCGACCATGTTAGCCACAGTATTACATGGCATGCAGGGGACACCTTATATTTACCAAGGAGAAGAATTTGCTACTGGAAATCCTGATTTTCGCTCCATTGATGAGTATCGCGATGTGGAGTCACTAAATGCATATAAGAGGCTCATAGCAGCTGGAAGTAGCGAGGCTGAAACGTTGGCAATTTTAGCAGATAAATCAAGAGATAACGGGCGAACACCAATGACTTGGGATGCAAGTGAGGCAAATGGTTTTACTGATGGTACATCTTGGATAAGCGCAGGGAAAAATAGCGCAACAGTTAATGCCGCAAAAGATCAGGCTGCTGCGAAATCAGTATTCAAATATTATCAGCAACTGATTAAGCTCCGTAAAGCGCATTCGATTATCACAGAAGGAGACTACAAGCCGCTACTCCTTCTTGATGAACATATTTTTGCCTACACAAGAAACACGGCAAAGAGTCATTTATTAGTCGTCGCGAACTTTTATGAACAGCCAGCTAGCATTTGTTTGCATGAATTAACATGGTTAAATAAAGGCGGACAAATATTACTCTCTAACTATGAGCAATCTGGACGAATAATAAAAGATACACTTGAATTAAGACCGTATGAAGCGTTAATAATATCAGGTTAAATGATTAAAAGCCTAGCAACCGCATAAGTTGCTAGGCTTTCTTTAAATTTCACTGAACAATGTCGTCGTGATAACTATGGGCAAGTCGACTCGCGGCTGCGGCTGCAATAGCCCCCACAATGTCGTCTAAAAAGGTGTGAATGTCTTGGCCATTATGTTCATTCAATCTTCCTAAAATGCCAGGTTTTACTTTATCGATATAGCCATAATTGGTAAAGCCAATAGAGCCATAAACGTTAACAATGGACAACGCCAAAATTTCATCAACACCGTATAAACCTTCATCACTACTAATAATATTTTGTAATGGCTGCATTAATTCGCCTTTTTCAGCTAAAATATCCAATTGAATCCCTGTTAAAATGGCGTTTTGCACTTCGCGTTTACTTAAAACTTGTTCCACATTTTCGATACAAACCGAACGTTCTAACTTCGGATGATATTTTTTCTGTAGAAATAAAACAAGATCTGCTATGTCATCAATTGTCACACCGCGTTCAGTAAGCATTGTACGTGCTTTTTGCTCTAAAACGCTTTGTTTTTCTACCATGCAAATTCCTCCTTAAATTAAAAAAGCAGCAATCTCAATTGCCGCTTTTTAAAAAACTTGAACGACTTCTTTAAAGCCAAAAATTTTTTCTGAAAGTGTGAGTTCAATGCCCATTTTTAGAGTCATATCCGAACTGGGACAAGTTACGCAGGCACCAAGAAGTTTGATTTTAACGATGCCATCTGAAGTCACATCAATAAGTTCATAGTCGCCACCATCTCGGAGTAAATACGGACGGAACTTTTGCAAAGCTTTGTCAACAGTATCAAAACTAATTTCTTCCATACGAAATAAAACTCCTTTCAAGTGATATTCACTATTATAACAGGAGTGAAGAAGAGATGGAAGCACTTGACACAAAATATGCCCGTTCCTAAGGCTCAGAAAGGAACGGGCAAAACGCGGTTGGTAAAGCCGCGTAAGACTGGTTATTTTACCAGCCTAAAGGGAGTGTTGTTATATAAACCGTGATTTTCACGGAAACAACCGCTAATTAGCACTTTATCACAAACAAGCGCTAAAGTGACAGAATTGTTCTAATTATTATAATATACTGCTTAAATGGTGTCAATGAATAACTAATCAGGAAAATTCACATTTATTCATTTAAAACAGAAAAGTCGATTTTGCTCTTTTTTTTTAGTACAATGTGTGTGAGGTGAGGTTGCGATGGAAAATCAAACAAAACTGTATGTGTACGGTTCTTCAGTTATTTGCGCGAGCTGTGTAGGTGCTCCTTCTTCAAAAGAAACGGAGGAATGGCTACGTGCAGCAGTTGGGAGAAAGTTTCAAAATCAACCGTTTGAAGTCGAGTATGTCGATATTTTTGACCCAGAGCAAGTTGACTCAAATGTAAGGGATTTGGCACGAAAAATTGTTGATGAAGACTATATGTATCCTGTTATTGTGGTGGATGATGAGATTGTTGCAGAAGGAAACCCACGACTTAAAGATATTTATAAAGTGATGACCGACCACGGATATGTTCCAACGATGTAGAAAGACGAAGTGTGAAAGGCTTCCGTTGTAAAGAAAGGAAGTAAAGACGTGAATCCGATTGTGGAATTTTGCGTTAATAATTTAGCGAGCGGGGCACAAGAAGTATACGAACGTTTAAATGAAGATCCGAATTTGGACGTTGTGGAATATGATTGCCTCACCTACTGTGATTTATGTGCGACAAGTCTTTTCGCACTTGTAGACGGTGAAGTAGTGCGCGGAAATGATGCTGCTGAACTATTACGTAACATTTATGCATTTCTTGAAGAAAATCCAATTTAAATAAAAAACCGAGGAAAAATTCCTCGGTTTTTTTAGTGGATATAATTTGAAATGGGTGTAGTACCGTTTTGAAATGTATAGATTTTGTGGTAGGTGCTCTCTTCAGATAAAACGGCGCATGCAAATTGTGCGACATCAGCACGGGTAATTGTAGCTTGACCGAGTTCGCTAGCATCGTCCACAAGACCAGTTGGTGCCTCATTTGTTAAGGTGACGGGACGTAAAATGGTATAGTCTAATTCACTTGCAAGTAATGCATCATCAGCCCGTCCTTTGGCGATTAAGTAATTTGCTAATGAGGCGGGACCTTTTTCAGGCTTGCCAGCTAGAGCGGAGCTGATTAAAATGAAACGCTTGATATTTTTTATCTCAGCAAATTGAATCGCTTTGATGGCGCCATCTTGGTCAACGCTGATAGTTTTTTCAGGACCGGTATGCCCTCCGGAACCAGCGGCAAAAATGACGGCATCAATTGCATCATAAGCATAGCTAAAATCTTTTTCTAAATCGGCAATAATTGGCTTGGCACCTAATTTTTCTAATTCATCTACTTGGCTTGCTTTACGAATCATGGCGCGTACAAAGAAACCTTTACCAAGTGCTAACTCACGCACTATTTGTTTGCCAATTTGACCATTTGCGCCAATAACTAAAACATTCATAAATTGACCTCCTTTTTAGTTTTGGTAGTTATCTTTTTCCCTGGGCAATGCAAAATAAAACAGAGTCTGAAAATTACGAACAATATATAGGAAGTGTGAAAATTATGCTTACATTTGTTATTTAGGACTAAAAACGGGCTTTCTAGGGTATTTTACATTTTGAAGCCTCTTTTTATGGTACCATTTAACTATAGAGAAAAAAAGAATAATATGAGGTGATAAATATGTTAAGGAGGATACGCGCAAAGCTTAGAGAGAAGAAAGAAGAAAGCGACACGATGGAACGTGAGCTAGCAGAACTTAAAATACGCATGCGGAACATTCAAGAACAGATTTATAATGATAAAGATAGACGCTTAATTAAAAGCATCAATAAATAAAGATGATGAAACGAAAGATACTATGATAGGGTTTTTACGGATAAAAGGAACTTAGCTAAAGAGCTAGGTTCCTTTTTAAGTTTAGGAAAACATGGATGTGGAGTGCATAGGTTGGATGCGCGCAGTTGGATCAATAAAATTAATCGCATTATTAACAGCTGTCGGCGCTTCGCCAAAGCCAGTAGCGATAAGTTTGACTTTACCGTCATACGTGCAAATATCTCCTGCGCTATAAATGCCGGGAATCGATGTCTCCATCTTTGAGTTGACAACGATAGAATTTCGCTCGATAGTTAAGCCCCATTCTTTAATAGGGCCAAGTTGGCTAACGAAGCCGTAATTGACGATAAAATCATCAATTTCAAGTATTTCTTGTTGTGACCCTTTTACTTCGTCTAAAACAATTCGTTCGATGCCCGTTTCTGTCCCGTGTAGTGCAGTTGGAATGAACGGCGTTAAAATTGTTACGGAAGATTTTTCAAGATTTGCGACACTATGTTCATGCGCGCGAAACGTTCCTCGCCGGTGGATAATGGTAACGGATTTAGCAATTGGTTCAAGCATTAACGCCCAGTCAACAGCTGAATCGCCGCCGCCACAAACAGCAACACGTCTTCCTTTGAAACGATTTAAGTCGCTAATAAAGTAGTGCAAGTTTGCCCCCTCAAATTGCTTAGCCTCTTCTAGCTGAAGTCTGCGCGGTTCAAACGCACCATTTCCAGCAGTGATAATGATGGTCTTACTATAATGAACGTCTTTTGTTGTCGTAATTTCAAATGTACCATCCGCTTGTTTTTCAACTTGTAAGACGGTCTCCTCAAGACAAATGCTAGGATTAAACGGTTGCATTTGCTCCGTTAAATTATTAATGAGTTCTTGGGCCCGCACAGCTTTAAAACCAGGAATATCATAAATATATTTTTCAGGATAAAGCGCGGTTAATTGACCACCTAGTTGGGGTAAACTTTCGATGATTTTCACATTGGCTTTGCGCATGCCAGCATAAAAAGCTGCGAAAAGACCAACTGGACCGCCGCCGATAATAGTTATATCATAAATTTTGGTTTTATCATCCAAAATAATTTCCCCTTTCAATCAAAGATTATATCCATTCTAGCATAAAAAAATTAAAACTAATGCAACTTTTGCTTGAAAAATGAAGAATAGGCATACGAATGATGAAGATTTTATAAAATAGATAAATAGTAAAGCGAAATTGCGATTTTAACGTCGGAATGATTAGTTGCGGTTTTCTCAAATATGTTTTGAATTTCACAATGTTGGGTAGGAGAATGATATGGAGAAATTTTCCATAAGACCATACCAATTTTTGTTAAAATATGAACAAAAGCGTCTAAATAATTAGCCGTTACGTGTTAATGTGCAAGAAATGACTGTACCAGTTAGAATGCCTTAAATATACTAACTTTTCTAAGCGTCAATTCTTGAAATACTTGCCTAAAACGTCTATCATAGTAACTGCAAGTGGATTGTTTCACTTGAGGTAGATTTTTAGCGCAATCTACATAAGAAATACGGAGAATATTCTCGATTTGAATTAGTTTGTGAAAAAAATATAAAGGGAAAGTAGATGTGATTACAGATGAATAAACCGAAAATCGTCATTCTAGGTGCTGGTTACGGTGGACTAAAAACGTTAAGGAAATTGCAAAACTCAAATACAGGTGCTGAACTTGTACTTGTAAACAAGAATGACTATCATCATGAAACAACTTGGCTGCACGAAGCAGCGGCAGGAACGCTTGAACCTGAAAAACTCATGTATCCCTTAGACAAAGTCATTGATCCAAACAAAACCACTTTTATTCAAGATACGGTTGTAAAAATCAATAAAGAAGAGAAAACGGTGTCTTTAGCGAATAATGGTGAGGTTTCCTATGATTATCTGTTAATTGCTTTAGGTTCAGAAGCAGAAACATTCGGAATTTCGGGACTTAAAGAATATGCATTAACGATTACGAGTGTAGAGTCTGTTAAGAAAATTCGCGCTCATATTGAATCGCAATTTGCGAAATGGAAAACGGAACAAAATGATGAACTATTAACGATTATCGTTGGCGGGGCAGGATTTACGGGAATCGAGTTCTTAGGGGAACTAACAAATCGCATTCCTGAACTTGTGAAAATGTATGATGTGCCACGAGAAAAAGTGCGCATTTTCTGTTTAGAAGCGTCACCTAAAGTGTTGCCACAATTTGATCCAAAATTAGTAGATTACGGCGTGGGTGTTTTGGAAGACCGCGGCGTGGAATTTTTAGTTGGAAAGCCTGTGAAAGAAGCTACAGCTGAAGGCGTGAAATATGCAGCAAGCGAGAATGAAGTGAAAGAAATTAAAGCGGGCACAATTATTTGGGCGGCTGGTGTTCGTGGCAACAGTGTCATTGAAGCTTCTGGCTTTGAACAAGGTCGCGGTCGTGTGAAAGTAAACAACAATCTAACTGTGCCAGGCAATGAAGAAATTCTTATTGTGGGTGATTGCTCGCTAATTATTAACCCAGCAAATGAGCGCCCATACCCGCCAACTGCGCAAATTGCGATGCAGCAAGCTGATATTGCGGCTGTCAATCTAGCAAAACTTGCAATGGGCGATACGGATCTTGTTGATTTCGAGTATCATGAAAAAGGGACAGTTTGTTCCATCGGTGATAACGATGCGATTGGCATTGTGTTTGGTAAAAACCTAAAAGGCTACCCAGCTTCTGTAATGAAAAAGGTTATCGATGACCGCGCGCTACTCCAAATTGGCGGACCTGGCGTAATGGTGAATAAAGGTAAGTTTAAGTTTTATAAATAAAAACCATTACAAGAGATAATGGATTTTTTCAGAGAATAAAAGCATAAGTCTAGTAACAAAACCATTTTGAAGATGGAAGTTACTGGATTTATGCTTGTTTTGTTATTAAGAGGGGAATTGTTCATAAAACTGTAAGAAAGTTATATTGAATTTGTGTAATTGAAACAGAAAGATACTGCATTATCATATATATTAAATTATGAGGAGTAGTCAGATTCGTCAAAAATATTTGTCTTACAGGAGGAAGGTGTAATATATATTTTTTTGCTAGACAAGAAGTAAGAATGGGAATACAGGTTTAAACACGAGATTAAGCACATAAAAAAATGACAAGGGGAGATAAAAAATGAACAATCCAATGACAATTGAAGAAAAAAGAATGATTCCACATCTTTTCCATACGAACCTTAATAATAGAGATTTTGATAAACAGTATGAGTTAATTACGCCAGATATTGTTTTTCATAAAAATGGAGAAGTAATTGAAGGGGCAGATAATTTCATTGCTACTATTCGTGCCATTGTGACTTTTTCAAGTGATGCTAAAGTAGAAGATCATGAAATTTATGCGGACAATAACGTAGCGATAAGTCGCTATAGTATATCTGGTACTTTAACTGGAGATATTACTTTCCCAAATGGAGAACGTGCGAGTAAAACGGGTAAAAAGTTCAGTTATGGCGCGGTGGAGTTTTTTGAATTTAATGATGAAGGAAAAGTGTATGAGATTCGTCAAATCAATGATTCTGGTTTAACACCAACAACAATTGAAAATCAAGTAAAATAACGGCAAGGTTAAGAGACTTATTGAACCTAAAAAGTTGGGCTAAATTTAATTTAGCCCAACTTTTGATTTTGATACATTGATAATTGTATGGTCAATGGATTGTTTTAATTCTTAGCAGCTACAAAATGAGATTGCTTTCATGTTGTTCTACCGAGTTGTAAATGTTTTAAAAAGAACCATGCACTGACATGGTTCTTCCGTACATAAGAATTATTCAAATGAATTAGAATGATACCCATTCACGAGCGCCAAGCAAGATATGGTTTCTATTTTTCGAATTTCTAAAAGGATTTTAAAAAGGGCATTTTGTGAGCAATTTAGCGTTTTCTTTTCGTAATGAATCATTAAAAACTCATTTATAGCAGTGAAAAAAGTCTCTAAGTTTATATAAGCGTCATGAAATGGTGTTTGCATATCACGGCGATCTTCAACAATTTCATCTATATAAGGGATACGCTCGTTTTTCTCAAAACATTGTAGTGCTTTTTTAAAGATAAGGATAGCTTCACGACGCTCGGCTTCTAAAAAACCTTCGGCGTGCCTGCGAAGCGCATATTCTTCTGAGCGAACATAGTAGGTACTTAGCCAGTAATTGACTAGCTCTTCAGTTCGTGCATCTAAGAATTTTACCACGGTAATCAAAATATCACTTCCTCTGTTCGTAGCCTTATCTTCATTTTATCATGATGAAAATAGAAATACTGTGACAGATTAGTGAAATTTTATAAAATTCCCATCAAAAAGGCAATGAAAAAGCCAATTATAATACCAGTTATGGCACCGAAAAATACTTCCATCGGTTTATGGCCTAAAAGTTCTTTTAAATGTTTTTGTTTTTCAGCTTGTTCAGAAGCCGTTAAACCTTTCGCATGTTCCACAAATTCTTGGAAGTCACTCACGAGTTTATTTAAAACAGCAGCTTGCTCGCCCGCTTGACGTCTAACGCCAGTCGCATCAAACATAACGATAATGCCAAATACGACAGCAATTGCGAAAAATGGTGAGCTTAAGCCATGTTCGATTGCAAGAGTGGTCATTAAAGCAGTCACCGCAGCAGAGTGGGAGCTAGGCATGCCACCAGTTGAAAACATTAGTCCCCATTCCAACTTTCCCGAAATCATTAAGCGAATTGGGACTTTAACAAATTGAGCAAATAAAATGGCAACAATTGAAGCTACCAAAGGTACATTTTCAAAAACGGTCATAGCAATCTCCCCAGTCTCTCTTCTTTATTCTTATTTTACCACAATCAAACTAATGGAAACCCAATTTTTGCCAAATTCCTGAAAAGCTTTATAATAAAAGAAAAAGGGCGGTGAAATGATGGATTTTGGAGAAAATATCGGAATTGAAGTAGTGTCCGCTGAAAAAGGTTACGTTAAACTAAAATTACCAGTTACGGATAAAGTGAAACAACCATTTGGTTATTTGCACGGAGGTGTTTCAGTAGCGCTTGCAGAACATGCAGCTAGCCTAGGCGCTGCGCTATTAGTCCCAGAAGATGAAATCGCCTTTGGTTTGGACATAAATGCTAGTCACCTGAGAAGCGTTCAAAGTGGAGACGTTTACGCCGTAGCAGAACCCGTACATATTGGTCGCACAACCCAAGTTTGGCAAGTTCAAATTGAGACAAATGGCCAAATCATTTGCGTTAGCCGAGTCACAATTGCCGTCAAGAAAAAACGAAATAGGTAAACAAAAACCCGAAATCCTCACATGGAATCGGGCTTTTTAATTTAATCGTCTTGTTTTTTTTCTGAGTCGCTATCATCTTGTTCGATGATTTGGTCTTCCGAATCGTCCGCTTCTTCCTCGATGGTCTGCTCGTCACGCTCGCGCTCCAGATCTTCATTCCGTTCGCGGGCATCAATTTGTTCCTCGCGAAGCTCGTAGTCTAAACGGTCTTCGAGCTCCTCTTTCTCTTGACGCGCTTTTTCAATTTGTTCTTGCTGAATAATTAAGTTTTTCCGTGCTTTAATTTCATCTTTCTTAACCGAACGCAATTGGTCACGAATTCGAATTGCGAGCGGGACACCTGTATCATAGGCCGCACGGTTGATAAGATGAGAAGCAACAGGTGTTGTTAAATAAATAAAGAAAACGGCGAGCAAGACGCGGGCATTGAAACCTTCACCAGAATGGAAAAAGAAGCCAACTGTCGCAAATAGAAGAATGCTAACACCGAATGTATTGCTAATACCGGCTGCGTGTGTACGCGTATAGACATCGGGCAGGCGAATGACACCAATAGCAGCCAAAATACTTAATAAACCACCAAGTAGAACCATAATAGAAATAATGATTTCAATTATCACGTTCACGATCAATCACCTTACCTTTCTCAATAAATTTAGAGAAGGAAACCGTTCCGATAAATGCAAGAAGTGCAATTAAAAGGATGACATCTAGATAGGCATTTGTGTCATAAAACATGGATAGAAGTGCTACCGTAGCGACTAAATTCATACCAATAGAATCAAGTGCGACAACTTTATCCGATGTAGTAGGACCTTTTAAAATACGGTACAAGTATAGAAAAGTAGAAATGGAATAAAGTAAAAGTGCGATGGATAGGGCAATTTTTAAAATCATCCGTGAAACACCTCCATAATGGCACCTTCATAAGATTTTCGAATGGTGGCAATTTCTTCTTCGATATTTGGTACATGTAATGAATGAACATAAATCGATTTATAATCGTCAGAAATATCAATTGAAAGCGTTCCAGGCGTGAGTGTAATCATAAGCGCGAGCATGGTCACTTCCCAGTCAGTTTCTAACAAAGTATCGTATCTAAAAATTCCTGGACGAATGTTCATATCTTTTTTTAAGACAATACGGCTCACGTGAATGGTTGATGCGATTAAGTCATGCAGAAAATTGTATAACAGTTTAACGAGCGCAAAGAGGCGGAACAAGTAGAAGGTTGAGCCAAGAAAGCGCCGCATGAAGAATAAAAGCACAATCCCAATTACAAAGCCAATAATAAATGTGCCGAATGTGAAGGATGACTCAAGGAACATCCAAAAGCAAGCTAAAATAACATTAATGATTAATTGAAATGCCATGCGTCATCACTCCTTTATCACAGCATGAATATAAATATTTGGATCGATAATAGGGTCAACAGCGTCAGCGATAAATGGATAAAGCGCATTTGAAAAGACGCCGTATAAAACGGAACAAGCAAGTAAAATAACGACAGGAAGCATCATTTTCTTATAGGGAATAGCGAGATTGAATTTTCCGCTTTTCTCACCCCAAAATCCGCGTGTAAACACTTTGATGAGTGACATTAAAACGAATAAGCTTGATAGAAGAATGACGATACCGGGGAAGATTTCGCCAGTACTAAAGGCGCCTTCTACCATCAATAGTTTTCCAAAAAATCCGCTCAGTGGTGGGATCCCAGCAATCGCTAAAATTGCGATGAAAAATGACCAGCCGAGCGTTGGCTTTACAGTCATCAAGCCGCTAAATTTCTTAACTGTGGAGGTGCCTGTTATGGCCATAATAACACCTATTATAAGGAAAAGCGCCGATTTAATAATCATATCGTGAATTAGGTAGTAAACGGCACCGGTCATGGATTCGCGCGTCATGATGGAAACGCTGAATAAAATCGCGCCAATTGCAATTAAAATATTATAAATCACAATCGTTTTCAAATCATAATAACTAATGACACCAATCACGCCTAAAATGATGGTCATAATTGCCAAGATGCCGAGAAGCGGCAGCGCAAAAGTTGTTTCTTTTGCGAAAAATAAGCTGTACGTACGAATGATGGCGTAAACACCAACTTTTGTTAAAAGTGCACCAAATAGTGCGAGGACAGGCATTGGTGGCGCGAAATAGGATCCGGGTAGCCAGAAGTAAAGCGGAAAGAGTCCAGCTTTTAAACCGAAAACAAACAGAAACATCACAGCGGAAACGCTTATCATACCAGTATTTGCACCGTGCAGAGCGTTAATTTTTTGAGAAATATCCGCCATGTTTAATGTACCAATCATCGAATATAAAATACCGATTGAGACGACGAAAAAAGCAGAGCCAATCACATTGATGAGCAAGTATTTAATTGTTGCTTTTAGCTGGATTTGCGTGCCCCCAATGACGAGTAAAACATAGGAAGCCATCAGCATAACTTCGAAAAACACGAATAAGTTGAATATATCACCTGTTAAAAAGGACCCGTTAACACCAACGATGAGAAATAAAACGGACGGGTAGTAAAGGAACTTTTCACGTGCCTTACCAATTGTGTAAAACGAATAAATAACCACACAAGTCAGTACTAAACTGGTTGTGACGACTAGAAGAGTGGCAAACATATCGGCTACGATTGTAATTCCAAAAGGCGCACGCCAGTTGCCAATATTAAGCGTTATGATACCATTATTTTTTACATAAAAAAGTAAGAAAAGGTCTGAAGCAACAAGTAGTAAACTCATAATCAGTGCAATGGTGCGCTGAACGATGACTTTTTTTGGCGCTAACATTAAAATAATTGCGCCGATTAACGGGATAAAAATAGGTAGTAAAATAATATTATTCATCATCGGCTTCATGTCCTCTCGTTTTGGATACGCTCTCGCTGTCTAATTCTTGATATGCTCGGTAAGCTAAAACTAGGAAAAAAGCGGTGACGCCAAAGCTAATTACAATGGCAGTTAAAATGAGCGCTTGTGGCAATGGATCATTATAAGAGGCCGTGACCTTTAAACCTAAAATAGGCACATCACCACGTTTAATTCCGCCCATCGTCAAAACAAGCAAATTGACACCGTGGCTTAAAATCGCTGTCCCAATAATAATCCGTAATAAACTTTTTGATAAAATTAAATAAACAGCAGCGGCAAACATTAAACCGATGAGGATAGACATTAATAATTCCATTAGTCACTCTCCCCAATCGTTTGAATAATAGTAAGTGTCACACCGACAACAACAAGATAAACGCCTAAGTCAAAAAGTGTTGCAGTATGCAGCGATACATCGCCTAAAACAGGTAAATCAACATGACCATATAAATGTGTCAAAAAGGGTTTTCCGTTTAATACACCAAGTAGTCCAGTCCCTACGACGAAAATAAGGCCGGTAGCTGTAATAATCATGGTATGCATATTCAGCATGCTTTTCACTGTTTTAATATCGTAAGCAAGGAGGGTGAGTGTAATGGCACCAGCACTCGTAAGTCCAGCTACAAACCCGCCGCCAGGATTATAATGCCCTGCGAAAAAGAGGTGCAGTGAAAATAAAAAGATGATAAATGCAACTACTTTTGTGACATTGCGCAGCAGTACGTCATTGGTTTTCATTTTTCTCCCTCCGTTTCGTAAGTCGTAATTTAATCATCTGGAAAATCCCGATAGATGCAATGGCAAGAACAGTCGTTTCAAACAATGTATCGAAGCCACGGAAGTCAACAAGAATGACGTTTACAATGTTTTTCCCAGCCGCTTCTTTATACGTGTTATCAATGTAATATTGTGAAATGGAATCATAAAAAGTTGTGTCGTAGGCAGATAATGCGACCAGTGTAATTGTAATGCCGACGCCAATACTTAAAAATGTTTTAACCGAAAAGAATCGCGGTTTTTCTTCAATATTACTAAATTGTGGCAAATGATAGAAAACGAGTAAATAAAGCACAACCGAAATCGTTTCAATCACAAGCTGCGTTAGCGCAAGATCCGGAGCACGAGCAATTACAAAGAAAATACTAATCGTGTAGCCCATCGCACCGAGTAAGATGATAGAAGTAATGCGCGATTTCGAGAAAACCGTACCCACTAAGGTTACAAGAATTACCGCGGCTAAAACATAGTCCACAAGTGTGACAGACGTTAAGTTATTAAAGTTGAAATTTAATGAGCCTGTCATAATGAGTGACCCAAGAACAAGAACAATAAAAGCAAATAACATGTAGTTCAAATAAGTGCGCAGCCATCCCGTCATGATGGTCATCGTTAAACGATAGGAGCCTTGTTCGAGGTATGACATACCTTTATCGTAACTCTTGCCAATTCGGAGCATTTTAGGCACTCGTGTTGTAATAAAAGGTTTCCAGTAACGATACGTCTTATAAACTAATATCCCGATAATAACAATACCAATGGTCATAAGCAACGCTGGTGTAATCCCGTGCCAAAGGCTAATGTGGATGTGGAAATCATCATTTGTCGCAAGCGATGGTACAATAGCTTTCACAGCAGGTTCTAAAATTGGTGCGGCAATTAAATTGGGAAATAGTCCAATTAAAAGTACAAGTGCAGCCAAAATGGAGGGAGGTAGTAGCAAACCAAAAGGTGCCTCATGAGGTTTCTTTGGCATTAAATACGGTTTTTGCTTGCCAGTGAAAGTCTTAAAGAAGATGATCATACTATACGTAAACGTAAATACGCTAGCAATCCACGCACTAATTAAAATAAGTATTCCCCAAGTCTCCGCATTCCAAAGATTAAGGTGCGTGAGGTTAACAAGGCTCTCTAAAAACATTTCTTTACTCAAAAAACCGTTAAAAGGTGGCAATCCAGCCATCGAAAACGTTCCGATAAAAGCGATTGTTGCGGTGATAGGCATGATACGCATGAGTCCGCCAAGACGTCTAATGTCACGCGTGCCGGTTTCATGGTCGATAATGCCTGTCATCATAAATAGACTTCCTTTGAATGTCGCGTGATTGAAAAGGTGGAAAACAGCAGCGACAACGGCAAGAACATATATATTATCGCTTAAATTATCGAAATGTAGGCTGGCCGCTCCAACTCCAAGTAGTGTCATTATTAAACCAAGTTGACTGATGGTGGAATAGGCTAAGATGGCCTTCAAATCATTTTTCTTCGTCGCGTTTATAGACCCCCATAAGAGTGTAATGCTACCAACTATTGTCACCGTCCAAAACCAAACTGGGGAAACAGCGAAAAGTGGTGTAAAGCGTGCAACGATATAAATACCTGCCTTAACCATTGTGGCAGAGTGAAGATAAGCGCTGACAGGTGTAGGAGCTTCCATCGCGTCTGGGAGCCAAATATGAAAAGGAACCTGAGCGGATTTTGTAAATGCGCCAAGTAAGATTAAAATCATTGCTGGGATAAAGAGGGCGTTTTGTGAGATAGCTTCACTAGCTGCAAGAATTTCCCGAATGGAAAAACTATCAGTCATGATGTGTAGCATTAAAAAGCCACCAAGCATCATTAAACCGCCAAAAACGGTTATCATCATTGATTTTCTAGCACCGTAGCGAGAGCGTTCACGGTGATACCAGTAGCCAATTAGCAGGAAGGAACTAATCGAAGTCAATTCCCAAAATAGGTAAAGGACGATAAGGTTATCGCTAAGTACAACGCCAAGCATTGCCGTCATAAAAATCATCAAGAAGGCATAAAAATTATTCAAACGCTCCTTGTTTTTTCCTAAATAATAAATGGAGTAGAAGACAACGAGCGCACCAATTCCTGTAATTAAAAGAGCAAACAACAGGCTTAGACCATCTACTACAACAGTGAAGTTAATGCCGTATCGAGGAATCCAAGCGAATGTTTTTATGATAGCACCGTCTATTGTTTCAGGGATAAACGTTAGGAAGTAGATGAAGAGAATGATTGGAACCGGTAGAACAAGCCAACCAGTATGAATTTTTTTGGTCCACTTATAAATAAGCGGGATTATAAGTGCCACAATAAATGGCAGAATGATTGCAAGATGCAACAATGACAAAATCGGTTCCTCCTTTTTTAATAATCTATTTTAAATGATTTATTTTTATTTTTTCAAGCAAGTACTTACATTTTTTTAAAAAAAGCAAACACAATTTATTATAGCATACTTTTTTGGTGAAAAAAAAGGTGGAAAGCTTGTTCTTTTAACAAGTTTTCCACCTCTAAGATAAACGTCAACAAATGATCATATCAAGTCATACTAAGTTTTAAAAGTAACATTGAATCATCTTTTCAACTTAATCTACATTAAGATTGCGTTTTCTATCCGCGTGAAGGGCATAAAGTAAAATGAAAAAAGCAACGAAAAACATGCCACTCATGAATAAAAAGACATTGTTGATACCAACAAAACCTGCAAGCGTTCCCCCGAGAATTGGACCGATAACATTTCCTAGAAAACGTGCACTTTGGTTATAGCCAAGCATCTCACCTTGCATGGCGCCCGGAGCGGCAAGGCGAATATAGGCTGTGATACAAGGAACCATACCGCCAATCGCAATGCCGAATAAAAACCGAAAAATAATAAACGTCCATAAATGTGAAACAAATGCTTGTGGAATCACCGTAAGCGCCGCAAGAATTAGCAAAATATTTAAGATTTTTTCATACCCGTATTTATCACCAAGACGCCCCCAACTACGCGTCATCACAAGATTACCAAAACCTGTAGCAGAGAAAGCAAGCCCGGACATGAAAGCTACATTAGATGAATGCGTCATCTCACCCACATAAAGCGCAAGAAGCGGCTGAACACTGAAGTTTGCAATTTGGATAAGTGCCGTAATAATCATCACAGTAAAAAGCACTCTTAAGGTAAAAATTTTCTTCAAGACGGCTCTCCGCGAATAAATGGGACGACCTGCTTTTTGTGTTTCGCTTCGCACTTCCTTTAAACCAAAAGCAACGAGAAATGAGGCAATTAAAATGGCGATACCCGTTACAGTGAAAGTATTTTTGAAACCGAACAAATCCGCCATAGCGCCACCAATTAGCGGGCCAAATAACATACCAGTAACCCCGCCGAGTTGGAGCGTACCGAGAATTTTTCCGGCTTCATGTTTATCAGTTTGACGCGCGATAAACGCGTTTGAAATTCCAATAAACCCAGTAACAACCCCCATAAAGATTCGCAAAATAAATAAGTATGTAACAGAATGAGCAAAACCCATTAGAAATATACTAATTGCCATACCAAATGAAGTGAAGATAAGAATTTTTTTATAGCCGAACCGGTCACCAATTCGTCCCCAAATAGGTGAAAAAATAAAGGCGACTAGAAAAGTAACGCCGAATATATAGCCAGCCCATTTTTGTACGTAAGCCGGGTCCTGGTCACCAAATGTTTCAATATAAAGAGATAAAAAGGGCATAATCATCGTTGTACTAGCGGACATTAGTAAATTCGCCAGCATGCAAATGTATAAATTACGTTTTTTTACTGACATATTTTGACATCTCCATTCGTTTTAGTTTCAAAACGCGCAGTTTTTTATTAGAATAAAGAAGTACTGAATAAATCAGAGCGGCAAGAGTCGCTCTTCTAACAAAAGGAGCGCCTCATGGTTAAAAAAATTATCATATGGACACTCGCAACAATTTTAGTACTTTATATGGTTGCGGTTTTCGTAAATCTTTTAATAATCTGGTTTGGAAGGTAAATTATGACAAAGGAGCTAATCATATATGACATATCCTCAATTATCAAAAGAAATTGCTGAAAATGAAATCTTAGCTGAAATGGTTACAAATCGCGGCACAATCAAACTGAAGCTTTTCAAAGAGGTGGCACCAAAGACCGTTCAGAACTTTGTGACACATGCGAAAAATGGTTATTACGACGGTTTGATTTTCCATCGTGTAATCCCTGAATTTATGATTCAAGGCGGCGACCCTGACGGAATCGGAACAGGCGGCGAGAGTATTTGGGGGGCGCCATTTGAAGATGAATTTTCAAAAAATGCGTTTAACCTACGCGGTGCGCTATCTATGGCTAATGCTGGTCCAAATACAAATGGAAGCCAATTTTTCATTGTGCAAAAACCAGATATGCCAGTAGAAATGATTGGCCAAATGGAAGAAGCTGGTTTCCCTACAGAAATTATTGAAGCATACAAAGAAGGCGGAACCCCGTGGTTAGATGGACGCCACACTGTTTTTGGGCATGTTATTGAAGGCATGGACGTTGTAGATAACATTGCAGGTGTTCAAACAGGTGCGCAAGATAAACCCGTTCATGATGTTGTCATCGAAAAAATTAATATTGTGGAATAGCTAAAAAAGCGAGTGACGGTTGTCCTCGCTTTTTATTATACCTCTACTTCTTGGAAAAATTCATTATAAAGGGCTTGAACGGCTGTCCGCTCATCGTCTTTTTTGACGCCAAACATAATGCTAACTTCAGATGAGCCTTGGTTAATCATTTCGATATTAACATGTGCATTTGAAAGTGCACGGCTAGCTCGAAATGTTGTTCCAATATTTTGGCGCATTGCTTCGCCTACAATCATAATGAGAGAAAGGTCGTGTTCGACGGAAACCAGGTCGGCATTTAATTTGTGCGTGAGTTCGTTGATTAGTTTTTCTTCTAAAGCCGCATCGAGTTGATTTTCCCGCAAGATAATGGTTAAATCATCAATTCCAGACGGCATATGTTCATAGTTTAACCCTGCCTGTTCAAGGATTTCGAGGACGCGTCTACCAAAACCGATTTCCCGGTTCATCAAATATTTACTAATGTAAATGCTACAAAACCCGTCATCGCTAGCAATCCCAACAACAGGACCATTCGTAGTGTCTCGCTCGTGAATGACACGAGTACCAGTGCTTTCGGGATTGTTCGTATTTTTTATATGCACTGGAATACCTGCTCGGAATGCTGGAATTAGCGCTTCATCATGGAAAACCGAAAAACCAGCATAGGAAAGTTCACGCATTTCGCGGTACGTTAGTTCGGATACTTGCTGAGGTTTTTTGACAATAGCAGGGTTTACTACAAAAACAGCATCAACATCAGTGAAGTTTTCATAAAGTTCAGCTTGGATTCCGTTTGCAACAATTGCACCTGTAATATCTGAGCCACTGCGTGAAAAAGTGGTAATTTCACCAGACTTCGTGTAGCCGAAGAAGCCAGGAAAAACGACAAGTCCCGGGTAGTCACGCAGTGCAAAAAGATTGTCGTAGGATTCTTGTAAAACTTGCGCATGGGCATGGTCTTCGGTCACGAAAAGACCCGCCTCTTTTGGATTCACATAAGTAGCAGGAACCCCTTGGTGGTTGAAAAACGCGGCAACTAATTTTGCGTTATTGTCCTCGCCGCTAGCTTTCATTTTATCCATAAATTTGTCGGGATTAGATTTGTCAGATTGCAAAATGGTTGTTAAATTTTCACTAATTTCTCGTATGACAGCCTCATCCATACCAGTATCCAGCACAATATCATGATAGCGTGCGATAATTTGATTGAAAATGTCCGTCGTGTCTTCAGAGAGTAAGGCCTTCGCCGCACAATCGATAAGAAGATCAGTTACTTTCGTATCATCAGCAAAACGCTTCCCAGGCGCAGAAACGACAATGATTTTACGCAGATCATCACTTTTTACAACATCTAATACTTTATTCAGTTGAAGTCCGGAAGCAAGTGAGCTCCCACCAAATTTAACGACTTTCATGTACACAACTCCTGTCTAGCTCAATTTAAGCGAAATTTTATGTATTTTCTGTCTATTATCGCTCTTTTAGAGAAAAAGTGCAATCTATTTTTAGTTTATTTTAAAAATTAGTGTATATTTACTGTAATAAAGTTACTGATAACGTTTACTTGTTTAACATACTGCGCATATTGTATAATAATAGTGTTACAACAATAGCCGTTTAATTGGAAAGGAAGAATAGAAATGAAAAATATCGTTTTAATCTGTGCGGCAGGGATGTCCACAAGCTTACTAGTTACAAAAATGGAAAAAGCAGCAGCTGCAAAAGGTGACGAAGTTAAAATTGCTGCGTATTCCATTGCTGAAATTAATGAAGTTATTAAAGATGCAGATGTCGTACTGCTTGGCCCACAAGTGCGTTACCAAGAAAAAACAGTTAAAGATGCAGCTGCAGGACGCATTCCAGTTGATGTTATTGATATGATGGCATACGGGAAAATGGATGGCGAAACAGTTTACGCTCAAGCACTTAAATTAATTGAAGAAAATAAATAAAGACAATTTGTATCATAAAAAAACGAACTTTCCTGTTTCGGGAAAGTTCGTTTTTTTGTGCCATCATGCTCAATGTTCTTTTGTTAAACGTCCATCTTCCATACGGTAAACATGGTCGCATAAATCAAGCATCCGCTCATCATGCGTAACCATAATCGCCGCGCGTTCCGTACCTTCTACCTCGCTTCGAAGTAATTGCACAACCTCTCGGCTCCGCTCGCTATCAAGACTAGCCGTCGGTTCATCCGCCAAAATAATAGACGGTGAATTAATTAAAGCACGCGCAATCGCAACCCGTTGTTTTTCACCCCCAGATAAATCTTTAGGATAAAAAGTTGTCCGTGTTTCGAGACCAAGGTGATTCAAAAGGGCGACACTCTTTTCTGTCACCGCATCTTTACTTTGCTTGGCTTGTTGCCCGATAAAGCGCACTTGATCGACCACGCGAAGATAAGGAACAAGGTGCGCAGCTTGAAAAATAAAACCGATTTCCGTCAGACGAATTTGCGTCTGTTCTTTTTTTGTTAGCTGACTAATTTCTTGCCCGTTTAAAATGATTTTGCCATCTGTAGGCGTAAGAAGCGCCCCCGCCAGTGACAAGAAAGTACTTTTACCAGATCCACTCGGTCCGACAATTGCAATTAGTTCACCGCTGCTTGCTTCAAAATGGGTCTCACGCAAAGCATGAATCGTAGTGGGACCAGATTTGTAGTTTTTAGTAACACCTTCAAATTGTAAAATTGGACGCATTATTCATCACCTCCGCGAATTGCATCAAGCGCATCAACTTTATTAATTTTCCACATAGAAAGCAGTGAACCAATCAGGGCCACAACGAAGAAAATCACGCTATATAAGCTAATTGTGAAGCCTGACAAGCGGAATGGCATGGCCTCTGGAAGCACGTTCGGAAGTAAGAGCGTGACACCAACACTAATTAAAATACTAATGAGGGAAATCACAATGACTTGTGTGATAACGCTCACCGCGATATAGCTGGACTTCGTACCTAGCGCTTTTAAAATTCCAAATTGTGTCGTCTTTTGAAGCGTCATCACATAGAAGAAGGCCGTTAAAATAAAGCCACCAATCACAATTAGGAAATAAATCATCATATTTAGTGTCATTTGCTCAGCAGAATAACCCGGAATTTGATCTAAAAATTCTGCTTGGGTTAAAACGGATAAATCTTTATTGGCTAAATGAACGGAATCACCTTTAGGTTGAATAGCGATGGCGCTCACTTGTGGTGTTTTTTGGTGATATAAAACGGGATTAATCGATTGCCAAGTTGGCATATTAATATAAACGACAGGCGCGTGACTATATTTTTTGTTTTCGGTAAAACCAACGACTGTCAGTTCCTTGTTCAGCTGGTCGTCCATCAAAATGTCCCCAAGCTTAATCCCATCTTTTTTCAAAGAAGAATCTACTACAATTTCATCGGGCTTAGTTACCTCTAAGCCTTTCCCAGAAGAGATTTTCGGATCAAGAAAAGTACCCGGTTGAATGGCGAAAAAAGCAATACTAAACTTTTTATCATCGCTTTCACGCTTCAATGTTTGCATGGATTGCCCAAGCACCGCTGCATCTTTTACACTTTTATCCTCCTGTACACTAGCGAGCTCGCTTTCATCAAACAACGAGCGTGACACTTTGCCCTGTGCATCTTTTGCAATCGCATAAAACGGAACCCCGTTATCGGCAACAGCAGAAGCATTATCATACGCCAGACCATTTGCAAGACCAGAAAGTATTAATGAGAGCAACATAATCAAAACCATGATGCCTGTTACAAGTATGTATCGCAATTTTGAATAGAGCATTTCACGTAGCCCTAAAAACATAAATTATTCATCTCCTTTCACAAAAATAAAGAAAAACGATTTTCCTCGTTCCCCCTAAGAACCATACTGCAATTTTAGTATAACAAGGTTCCTAGTTAATTACCAAAACCCCGATTTAAAAACCAGACTGAATATCAGCCTGGTTCAAGTTTACTATTTTTGAATCCCCGCGATGAGTGCGGTGACACCTTTTTTGAGCGTTTCTCGTGGACAAGCGATATTCAAACGAATAAATTTATCGCCAACCGCGCCAAAGCCTGACCCCATCTGAACACCACAACCCGCATCAATAATGTCTTGATACAACGCCGCTTCATCTTTCTTAAGTGCCCTTGCATCGAGCCACATAAGATAAGTCGCTTCAAGCTCCGTCACACCAATTTCAGGACAGCGGGCATTCAATTCCGCTTTGACATATTGAAAGTTTTCATAAATGTAATCACGCAACTCATCTAGCCATTCCGCGCCTTCATTGTAAGCCGTCTCAAGCGCGATTTGACCAAACTCATTAATGCCTGGCGTATGCACATATTGCTGTAACTCACGAAATTTCGCGCGATAATCTGGATTATCAATAATTAAATACGAAACTTTCAAAGCCGCCAAATTAAACGTTTTTGTTGGGGCCATTAACGTAATAATTTGATTTTTATAATGCGGCGCCACCTTGACAAGCGGCGTATGTATGTGATGTTTCATCACTAAGTCCGCATGAATTTCATCTGAGACAATCGGTACATTATAGCGTTCACAAAGCTCAACCAACTGTACAAGTTCTTCTTTTTTCCAGGAAACTCCGCCTGGATTTTGAGGGTTGCAAAGTAAAAATAACTTTATATCATTTTGGGCTAGCTTTTGCTCTAAATCGCCAAAATCCATTTCAAACCGTTTGTTCGTGTATTTTAACGGTGATAATACGACTTCGCGTTTCGTTTCATCCCCAGTCACTTTGAAAAATGGCGGATAAATTGGCGAATGCATTAAAACTTTATCCGAAGGCTTAGTTAGTGCACGAATTGCAAGTGAAATCGAAGGGACAACAGCCGCATTATATAAAATCGATTCTGGATCAACGGCAAAGTCATGCCGCGTTTTATTCCAATTTAAAATAGCTTTTGTCATGCCATCCTCACATTTCGTATAGCCGAAGACGCCGTGGTCAATTCGTTTATGAAAAGCATCTAAAACAGGCTTTGGTGCCCGAAAATCCATATCGGCAACCCACATCGGAACAATATCTTTCCTCCCAAATAACGCTTCCGCCCCGTCCCATTTCTCTGAATTTGTATTTAGACGTGGAATGACTTCATCAAATTGACTCATACTAGTTCCTCCTTTAACTTACCTATCATTTTATAATGCCATTGTAACACAATTTTAGGAAGCTGCATTAGCTTTAATCAAAGTAATGAATAATTGTGGTAATCTTAAGCAAGTGGTATAATTGTGTATTATCGGTATTTTGGAAAGCGGGTGTGTTTTAAGATGAGTACATTTAAAGTAGGCGACGTTGTAACAGGGAAAGTCGCAGGAATTCAGGGTTACGGAGCATTTGTAGCGCTTGATGATAAAACGCAAGGACTTGTGCATATTTCAGAAGTGACGCATGGTTTTGTTAAAGATATCCATGATTTTTTAGAAATCGGACAAGAAGTGAAAGTTAAAATTCTTGATATGGATGCTGAAAATAATAAAATTAGTCTTTCGATTCGTGCAACGGAGGAAGTAAAACCGGAAAGAAATTTTTCGCCTAAAAAAGAGACTCAAGGTGTTGATGAAGGTTTTAATACACTCCGAGATAAACTGCAAGAATGGGTTCAGAAAGCGGACAAGTAAGTGTGTTTGGAAACTTCTCTCGAAAGAAGCTTCCGAATCTTTATTTTAAAAAGTCAGACAATTCACGTTTTATTTAGTATTTCATCAATTGATAATTAGTCAGTATTTAATCGGGAGTAACAAGCATCTGATTGTTTTAAGTAGTTTAATCATTCTCATATGAAAAGGGAGGATACCATGAAAAGAACAATTAACGTTGAAGGATTTATCTATAATGAGAAAAAAGATGAGATTTTAGCAGTGCGTAAACGAGATCTTTCTTGGGGATTCCCAGGAGGTGCCGTCGAGAAAGATCAAACAATGGAAGAAGCGCTAATTCTTAAAGTTAAACAACAAACGAATGTGACCATTTCCGTTGACAGCCTCCTTTTCTGTAAAGAACGTAGGACGGAATGGGAGCATGTCTGCACAATTGTGTTCCGTGCAACCGCAATGGGAGATTTTAATTGGCCGGAAAATGATGAAAGTGTTTTTCGTGTAAAATGGTTGTCAATTCCTACAGCAGACGGCCTTCTTGAACTAGAAAAGACACCTCTTAATAAGCTGATTTTTGATAAAGGGGTGCTCTATGATCACCACAATGAATTTCCTGTCAGCTAGCGACATTCCTTGCTAAAGTTCACTTTTTGATATAAAGTTAAAACAGAAATCTTTATAATTTTTGGAGGGAAAATAATGACACACATTAGTTTTGATTATTCCAAAGCATTGCGTTTTTTTGAAGAACGCGAATTAGAGTACATGGAACCTGCAGTAAAAGCAGCGCATGACATGCTACATAATGGTACTGGGGCAGGAAGTGATTATCTCGGCTGGGTTGATTTGCCAAGTAATTATGATAAGGAAGAGTTTGCACGCATTTTAAAATCAGCAGAAAAAATTAAAAATGATTCCGAAGTTTTAATTGTTATCGGCATTGGTGGTTCCTACTTAGGCGCACGTGCTGCAATTGAAACACTAAATCATTCCTTCTATAATGTACTAGACAAAGCGGACCGCAAAACGCCACAAGTTTTCTTTGCGGGAAATAGCATTAGCTCCATATATTTACATGATTTACTAGAAGTTGTTGGCGACCGAGACTTCTCTGTAAACGTAATTTCAAAATCCGGTACAACAACAGAACCAGCTATCGCATTCCGCGTATTTAAAGAACTTTTAGAGAAAAAATATGGCAAAGAAGAAGCAAAAACGCGTATTTATGCTACAACAGATAAAGCAAAAGGCGCACTTAAAACACTATCTGATAACGAAGGCTATGAAACATTCGTAGTTCCAGATGATGTTGGCGGACGATTCTCCGTTTTAACCGCAGTTGGACTTCTACCAATCGCAGTAAGCGGCGTAGACATCAAGAAAATGATGGAAGGCGCAGAAGCTGCAAGTAAAGACTTCTCAAAACCTTCTTTAAAAGAAAATATCGCGTATCAATATGCGGCAGCACGTAACGTGCTGTACAGAAAAGGGAAGGTAACAGAGCTTTTAATTAGCTACGAACCAGGACTTCAATACTTCAATGAATGGTGGAAACAATTGTTTGGCGAAAGCGAAGGGAAAGACCAAAAAGGTATCTATCCATCTAGCGCGAGCTTCTCAACTGATTTGCATTCACTAGGTCAGTATATTCAAGACGGTCGTCGCAACCTTTTCGAGACGGTAGTCAAAGTGAAAACTCCGCGTCATAATTTAACCATTAATAAAGAAGAAGTTGATCTTGACGGTTTAAATTATTTAGCTGGCGAAACAGTTGATTTTGTGAATACGAAAGCTTTTGAAGGTACGCTTCTTGCACATACGGATGGCGAAGTGCCGAATTTTGTAGTTGAAGTACCAGCGCTTGACCCATACACATTTGGTTACCTCGTTTACTTCTTTGAAAAAGCAGTAGGCATTAGCGGCTACTTAAACGGTGTAAATCCGTTTGATCAACCAGGTGTCGAAGCATACAAGGCAAACATGTTCGCACTTTTAGGGAAACCAGGATTTGAAGAGAAAAAAGCGGAACTTGAAAAACGCTTAAACGACTAAAATGTTCGAGGAGTCCTTGCGTTTTGTAAGGGCTCTTTTCTTTTGCAGGAAAGGAGGAAGATGATGCTCTCTATTGAACGAAAGCGCGCGATTGTCCAATATGTTCGCTCACGAAAAATTGCAACGGTAAGTGAACTTGCGAAACACTTTGAAGTTCACGAAGCAACTATCCGCCGCGATTTAACAGCGCTTGAAAAAGATAAAAAACTAAAGCGGACCCACGGAGGCGTTATGATAGAAGAAAAGGTCGTTTCAGAACCCGACTGGAAAAAACGAAGCGAAGTCCGCTACGAAGAAAAAAAGAAAATTGCGACTTATGCAGCTGAAATGGTCGAAGAAGGTGATACAATTCTTCTCGATGCTGGTACTACAACAGGACATATAGCGGAAGCATTAAAAGGGCGTTCAGGCCTGACTATCATCACAAATGATATTAATGCCGCCTCCATTTTGCGCTTCTCAAAATCAAAAATTATCGTAACAGGTGGAGTCGTCTACCCAGAAACCTATATCTTAAATGGTATGATAACAAGTGGCACCTTGCGCAATTTACATGTCCACAAAGCATTCGTGACAACTCCGGCTTTAGACAGTGACAAAGGTTTAATGCACTACGACGAATATCTCGTCCCCGCCAAACAAGAAATGATTCACTCTGCCGATGAAGTTATCCTAGTGACTGATCATACAAAGTTTGGAAGGCTATCGCTATATAAATATGCGGAACTCGACGAGCTCTCCTATATTATTACAGGAAGCGAAATAGATCCCGTTCTAAAGCTTCAATTTGAAGAAAAAGGAGTTCAAATATACATAACTTAAACGTATCAAAATAATCATTTATGCACTCAAAAATAAATTGTTTTTTAGGATATTAAAAAAAAATGAGAAAAACTATTGACGAATGCATAAAAAGTTGGTATATTTATAAACGTTGCTGATGCGTTAAGCGCGCACAGGACAAAAGAAAGAATGACCTTTGAAAACTGAACAAAACGAAGATGAAAAAGCGATGAAACAGATGTTTCACCAATCAATTCATAGGACAGG
>NZ_CAUYTK010000007.1:0-116633 GCF_963575625.1 Listeria tempestatis | reverse complement strand
GGCTTGGTAGCTCAGTTGGTAGAGCACTTGATTGAAGCTCAAGGTGTCGGCAGTTCGATTCTGTCCCAAGCCACTTTTATCTTAATACGGAGGGGTAGCGAAGTGGCTAAACGCGGCGGACTGTAAATCCGCTCCTTCGGGTTCGGTGGTTCGAATCCACTCCCCTCCACCATTTTTGTTTAATAGGGGCATAGTTTAACGGTAGAACAGAGGTCTCCAAAACCTCCAGTGTGGGTTCGATTCCTACTGCCCCTGCCATAAGAGTTTATAATTGAATTATGGCGGGTGTGGCGAAGTGGTTAACGCATCGGATTGTGGTTCCGACATTCGTGGGTTCGATTCCCATCATCCGCCCTTTTATTTTATTGATGGGCTATAGCCAAGCGGTAAGGCAACGGATTTTGATTCCGTCATGCGCTGGTTCGAATCCAGCTAGCCCAGTTTTTTTGCGGAAGTAGTTCAGTGGTAGAACATCACCTTGCCAAGGTGGGGGTCGCGGGTTCGAACCCCGTCTTCCGCTTTTTTCTTTTTTAAGGCGCCATAGCCAAGTGGTAAGGCAGAGGTCTGCAAAACCTTTATCACCGGTTCAAATCCGGTTGGCGCCTCCATTGCTTTTTTCTTTCAAAAATTTTATAATATGTTTATAAAATTATTATGCCGGCGTGGCGGAATTGGCAGACGCGCTGGACTCAAAATCCAGTGACCGCAAGGTCGTGCCGGTTCGACCCCGGCCGCCGGTATCGAAGTAAACCTCAGCGCTCTATAGGCGCTGAGGTTTTTGTTTTCTGTAAAATTAAGTTTTACAACGATAAAATAAATTGATTGAATTTTCTAGAATGAGAAATTGTAAAAAAATGGTCACAATTTAGGGTTAAAAATGTACAAATAGACAAATTTAACACAAGAAAAATGTGTTATTATAGAATTATCACATTGTGACTTCTAAAAAAGATTGTATTTGCTCACCAGGCACCTATACGATTCTGATTACTTTTAGTTGCCACAATCCCATTGGAGTTAGCTGTCTGCCAAACAGCTAACTTTTTTCCTTATTAGGAGTAGAGTGATAGAATCTGGAGGAGATTATATGTATATACCAAAAAAAGAAGTGATAGCTTTTACAGGAAACCAGCAGATTCATGGTGAGGGAGTTTTTTTAGTTGTAGAAGGATACCTTGTGCAGGAATCCAATGGGACTTTAATTAAGGTTTTAAAGCAGGGGAATATATTTCGTCTTGATTCTCAGCATGAATGGTTTCAATTTTTTTCTAAAGGAAAAAGCTTTTTAATGGAGATTGAGCATGAAAAGTATACGGATGAATTTATTAACGATACGATGAAGCGAATGACTGAATCACTTGAGAGATATAAGTTGCCTGGCAGGGAGCGGATTGAGGCAATTTTATATCAAATTGCAATGGATGTTGGGATTGAAAACGATCAGGAAATCTACATTCCAATTGCTTGTAATCAGTCGATACTTGCAAAATATAGTAATGTAAGTCGGGAATACTTTGTTAAAATTAAAAATGATTTAGTAAAAGAAAATCGCATTGAAATTCGAAATCGTAGTTGGATTTTACTTGAAAAGGAAGAATGGGAGATGACTTTTCAAGGCCAAGAATAGGACGGGGCATTCAGGTTGAATGCTTGTATAGAAGAAATAGTTGACAAAGTCAATTATTTCTTCTATACTATTGGAAATGAAAGTGGGGGACCTGGATGGATCCAATTGGTGAAGTGCGGCAATTTAATCGATTTTATGCGAGTGTATTGGGAAAATTAGATTTGGAAATTTACAATAATCCGTATCCGCTAACTGAAGTGAGGGTTTTGCAACAAATTGATATTGAGAATGGGAAGACGGCTTCTGAGATTGGCGATGCGCTTGGGGTTGACCGAGGATATATGAGTCGCATCGTGAGAAAGTTTGAACTGGCGGGGCTTATTCAAAAAAAGCAGCTTGCTTTTGATAAACGGCACTTTGCTCTTTTTATTACAAAAAAGGGGTGTGAAGAAATTGAAAGATTTGTGGCACTTGCGAATATGGCGCTTGGCGAAATGATGCGGGAGTTGACGAGTGAGGAGAAGAAGGAGCTAGTTAAAGCAATGGGTGTGATTGAAAAACTGCTCTCAAAGGAGGAATTGGTATGAAAATCGAAAAATATACGGAGAAATATCATAAGGCGGTTGTTGATTTGATTTTGCGAATTCAGCAGGAGGAGTTCAATGTACCCATTTCACTTTCTGACCAGCCAGATTTAATGGATATTCAGAATGCCTATGCGAACGGAGGATTCTTTATTGCACGCGAAGGCGATGCGGTTGTAGGAACAATTGCAACATGGTTTATGGATGGGCCGAATGCAACGATTCGGAAGCTTTTTACGGATGAAAGTTACCGAGGAAAAGGGCATCAGACGGGGCAACGGCTTCTAGAGAAGCTTGAAGAATTTTGCGCTGAAAACGGGAAATCACATATTTTTCTAGGGACGACAGATAAATTTAAGGCGGCACATCGTTTCTATGAGAAGAATGGTTATAATGAAATTTTAAATGCCGATTTACCAGCCGATTTTGATGTTTTGGAAGTAGATTCGAAGTTTTATCATAAAGTGCTATAGGAAAAAAGCAGTTTGGGTACGCCCAGCTGTTTTTTCATTTTTTTACAAAAGATAGGTTGTGAGCTATACTAATGATTGTGATTTATTTTGAGAAAGGGTGCGGGTTTTTTGGGGAAATGGTTACCTCGTGATTTATGGATTGTTATTATTGGGATGGTTCTTTTGTATACAGGGCTCTCTTTTATTTGGCCATTTAATATGGTTTATATGACGACAGAGCTTGGCATGTCAAACATGGACGCCTCGCTTGTATTGCTTGTGAATTCTTTTGTAGGGATGGTGGCGAGTGTTGTTGGTGGAATTATTTTTGACCGGCTAACGGGCTATGTTTCGCTTATGATTGGAACTTGTATTTTGGTTGTTGGGACGTTTCTTTTAATGACCTTACATAGCTATCCTTTTTTTATTTGGAACCTTTGGATTGTTGGTGTAGCGATGGGGATGGTTTTTGCTGGATTATATGCGGCGGCTGGACTTACTCATCCTAGTGGTGGGTGTACAGGATTTAATGCGATTTATGTTGCGCAAAATATCGGTGTTGCAATTGGACCATTTTTAGCTGGCTTTTTGGCAGAGCGCGGTACGGGTCAGGTGTATGTCGGAGCATTTTTTTTCGCCATTTTCTATGCCCTTTTCTTCTTTATCTTTTTTAGGAAAATTGATTGGAAATCTGAAAAATTGAGTACGGAAACAAAGCACCATAAGCGCGGTGGAACGCGTGAGAAGGCGACAAAATGGGGAGTTATCTCAATGGGATTGCTACTTTTAACTTATCTTTTTTGTCAATTGCCACATGTGCAGTGGCAGTCTAATTTATCAACATATATGACAGCGGATGTTGGCATCTCAGCGTCTTCATACGGAAAGCTTTGGAGCTTAAACGGGGCGCTAATTGTTTTAGGGCAATTTATTTTAATTCCGCTGATTCACCGTTTTAAAAAATATTTATTGCTTCAAGTTTATATTGGCATTTTGTTATTTGTACTATCATTTATATTTGCGGCACAAGCAACAGCTTATAGTGGATTTGTACTGGGAATGATTTTTCTGACGCTAGGTGAGATGTTTGCTTGGCCAGCAATTCCAACGATTGCCTATCAGCTAGCGCCAAAAGGAAGAGCTGGGCTTTATCAAGGGCTGGTGAACGGGATGGCAACAGCAGCGCGAATGCTTGCACCATTTCTAGGTGCTGTTGTTGTGACGAATTTTGGCGGAATAGTCGCTTTGTTTGTCGGGATTTTCAGCCTGCTACTTCTTGCTATTATCACGATTACACTACAAGCCTATACGCAGAAAAAAGCAAATTTAAATAAAGTGGGAATGGAGGCGGAAATGCATGAAGCTACTTGAGAATGCATGCTTTTATACGATGGAAAAAGAAGGCGAATTTGTGCGAAATGTTCTAATTGATGGGGATAGAATTCGAGAAGTGGATGTCGACCCAAGCATATATCCAAAGGCTACGCGAATTAATTTGAACGGAGCCACTGTTTTTCCTGGCTTTGTCGACTCACATATTCATCTGCTTTGGTACGGACAATCCCTTGCTCGCTTGAATTTAAACGAAACAATAACGAAAAAGCAAGCTCTAGAACTAATTAAGCAGCACTTGGCGGGGCTTCCGGAAACAGAGTGGCTTTTTGTAGAAGGTTATGATGAAAATAAATGGACAGATGACAAAACGCTACTAACAGCAAATGACCTAGATAGCGTTAGCCAAACACACCCGCTACTTGTAAGGCGCATTGATTACCATAGCGTGACGGTTAATCACGCGTTTATGGAAGCCATTTCTTTGACTAAAGACGCAAAGTTTGAAGGGGGCGGTGAAATCGATGTAGATGAATCTGGCGAATTGACGGGTATTCTAAAAGATAATGCGACAAATCTAGCCATCGAGGCGTTTCCAGTTCCAACAGCGGCTGAAATGAAAACATGGCTTGAACTCGCGATTTGTGATTTGTGGAAAAAAGGAATTACAGGGGCGCATTCAGAGGACCTGCACTATTTTAATGGCTTTAAAGGAACATTAGGCGTTTTTCGTGAAACCATTTGTTCAGAATTTCCATTTCGCGCGCAACTTTTGATTCATCACGCAGAACTGGCAGCGTTTAAGCAGGAAGAGGAGCTTTTTATGGACGGAAATGCTTATGTGGAGCTAGATGCTGTGAAAATCTTTTTTGACGGCACGGTGGGGTCGAAAACGGCTTATATGAAGAATGGGTATGCGGATGATATGAACCACCACGGGTTAAAAATCCATTCGGACGAGGAGTTTCGTGCGATTGTAAAGAAAGCGCGGGAGTTAGAGCTTCCGGTGGCGATTCATATTCTTGGCGATGCGGCTTTTCAAGAGGTGCTTCGTGTTCTTAAAAAATATCCGCCTAAAAGTGGCTTACATGACCGAATGATTCACACGCCTTGGTTAACGGATGAACTCATTGCAGAAGCAAAAGGGATGCCGCTTCTGTTCGATGTTCAGCCGCAGTTTATGGCGAGTGATTTACCGTGGGCGCTGGATGTTTTAGGTGAGAATTATCCAAAGCGTGCTTTTGCTTGGAAGACGCTCCTTGAAAATGATTTTGCGCTAGCAGGGGGAAGCGATGCCCCGATTGAAATTCCAAATCCTTTTTACGGTATTCATGCTGCAGTTACACGTACAGCAAACAGCGACTTAAATGGACAGCAATACTTCCCCGGTGAGGCGCTGACGGTATACGAAGCAATTTCACTTTACACGACTGGCAGTGCAAAAGCGAGCTATAAACCTTCTTCTCGGGGGAAAATTGCGCCAGGATTTGCGGCAGATTTTACAGTTCTAGCAACCAACCCATTTGAAGTGGCACCAAAAGACTTGCGTGACATTCAAGTAATTCAAACATTTGTAAGTGGGCAGAAAGTGTATTAAAATGTACAAAAACGGAAAGGTTGATGAAAATGCTAGACAAAACGCAAATCAGCATGTTTTTAACGTTTAGTGGGCAAGCGGAAGAGGCGGTCCAGTTTTATGTGGACTTGTTTGATGAAGCGAAAATCCTATCAACTCGTTATTTTAAAGAAGGTGACCCTGGCGAGCTAGGCAAGGTTTACACGACAGTGTTTGAAATTGGCAATCAAAAATTCATGGCAATGGATATGGAAAAGAAATATGCCGCTAATTTTTCATGGGCGACTTCTATTTTTATTGAAACACGAAATGAAGAAGAGTTTGACCGGTTATTTAATGGCCTTAAAGCTGGTGGAACTGTCATGATGGGGCCTGAAGAAATGGGAATATACAGCAAAGTAGCATGGGTGACAGACAGGTTCGGTCCAACTTGGCAACTTGTTTGTGAGAAATAAAAAAAAGCTTCCTCGAACTTTTGTGCGAGGGAGCTTTTTTACATATTATACAATGAGGATATAAAACTTCGCGGAAGATGTTTTTTTGATGCGTGAAGGTCAAAAAAATTCATAAAGTAGTCACAATTTTAAAATCATTTGAATGGTATACTAAAACAATAGACAAAAACATCAGGAGGAAAAAGCATGCGGGAAATAAAATCAAACGAAGCCGTATTTCGTGAGTACACGGGGGAAATGGGCAAGCTAAAAAACGAGACCTATTTGCCGCTTCAAGATGGCAATATGATAGAGGCGATGCAGCGTGAAAAACGTGTGTTACATCCACTCAAAGAAGACCAACAAAACATCCAAAAGAGGTGGCGCACATGAGTCGGATTGCCATTTTGGAAGTGAAGGCCTTTTTAGTGACGCTTCAAACCTCCAATGCGGAGGCGCGCACGTGGCTGAAGGCATTTCAACAGGCGGTTATCGCCTATACGAAGGAATCGCGTGTTTCAGGAAAAGCAGTCGAGGCATCAAAAGCCTATTTTGAAGCCAGTTATGTGCCTCTGGTGGACACCATTTTGCAAGCGATGGATATGAGTGAGACGCTACTCGCGCAGTACATACAAGATTTTTATAGCCAAGTTGATGCCACGCCAGATACGTATATTGATGCCGAGTTATTGCAGGATGTGATGGCGGACGTGCGGCGGCTAAAGCGGGAAAAGGAGCGACTCGCACAATCAATGGGCGGTGGTATGGGGACAACGTTGCAAGGTCAGCAACAAACCTATTCGATGCAACTTTACGAAGCGATGGAGGAAGAAAAGATACTCGAGAAGTACATTGCCTTTGAACAAAGTCATACGCATTTTTTCGCCCCGTTTCGTGAGCTTGTGCACGCTGTGCAGCGTGCGGTGGATGCGCTCCAAAATCAAGTCCACTTTAACGCAGAAACGGGCATGTACAGTGTCGCGAAAACCTTTATGCCGGCGATGCAACGCCTGCAGCAGTCGCTGAATGAAGCGCGCGGAATTGATCCAAAACGTGAAGCTCAGTTAGAAGGCTATCTCTTATTCAAGGTACCTTATACCGATTCAAATGGAAAAGAGCAAGCGATGTGGATCTTGGAGAAAGACGGCGTCCGTGTGCCGAACCGCGAACTTGAAGCCTATTTAACACGAACAGGCGACTACCAAGACAAAGCTAAATATACTATACTAACATTAGACGAACTCAACGAAAAAATCATGAAATCGTGGCAAAATAAAACGTATTACATGGACGGAAAAGTATATTCAGGCGCGGCAGGGAGCATTTTGAAAGCTTCAGCTTATGTAGAAGACTGGGAAGGCCAACTATCTGACGCAGGTGTGATGGATGCGATCACAGGCGTGGGTTTGAGTTTGGCGGCAATTAGTGGGAGTATGATGTATAGGGGAGGTAGTGGGACTAAAGCTAATCCTAAAGAAATTAATATTCATGGAAAACTTAATACAGAGTTAGATGAAGTGGATTTAGTTAACAAAGTTATTTATGAAGATAAGTCTGCTGCTAAACTATACATGAAAAATCCCGATTTTCCTCAAACTGAAAAGCAATGGGCTCAGAAGCATATATTTAAGAAGGGGTCTAACAGATTAGATGCTTTAAATCAAAAAGATATTAGTATATCCGGAGGTGACAGTGGATTTATTTCATCCGTTGATGAAATAAAGAATATAAAGGACTATACATTTAGAATTGACGCAGATACTCCAGCACTACGTGATGCTGTTCAAGAGCAAATTAGTAATTTACAAAAGAAATATCCTGATTATAATTTTAATGCAATATATGGAGGTAAGAAATAATGTCAGTAGGGCTGTTTAAATATGATGGTGATATTTACAATGAAAATTCCAAAGTGATATTGAGTGAGAATATCTCTTCTGAATCTTTTTATGAAAAATTTTGGGAGAAGGCTATAGCAGAATTAGATATTAAGTATATACAAGATGGAGCAGAATTTAACCAAACTAAGCTAGATGTTGTTCTAAAGGAATTAGGTTTATTAAAAGAATGGTCTATATCGAATCTCCATGGGGAAGATAAAGAATATATGAAAAGTAGGATAGAAAATTTAGAAAAAGTAATTCCAACTGCATTTACTTCTGAACAAGATGTATTATATATCTTTTAGAAAATAAAAAGGTGCTTTATCATAAGCCTAGTAATCAAGTGATAAAGCCTTGACTAATAAGCAAGCACTCACTAATCAAGTTTCCAATAGCTAGCTGTATATATTGTACAGTTATCCAGCTAGAAAATGTAAAGTTATTGAATGAGTCTGGGACATAAATAAAAAATAAGCATAAATCTTGTAAAATCCATTTTTAAAGATGGCATGATTACGAGATTTATGCTTTTTTCCTTTTATAGAACAACATTTAATTATGTCTCAAGCTCATTTTCTAATTCAACCTAGTCTTTTTCAAAACAATCCCTTTGTAAAGAGCGACTGTGATGAAATAATACATGCAGTAAATTGCTAGGAAGAGGAGAACGGGGACATAGAAATGATAATACGGGTTAATGAGTAAGAAAGAGAACATTTCCATACCTAGCGCAACATGAATAAAGCCAATAATGCCTGGGAATAAGAAGATGAGGAACATTTCCTTATAGATAGATTGTTTTAAGATGCGGCGGCGTACACCAATTTTTTCAAGCATTTCATAGCGGCGAATATCTTGAGTAGCTCCAGTTAGAATCTTAAACATTAAACAACTCGCCATCATTGTAAGAAAGGCAAATCCAAGGAAGAATCCCATAAATACTGTTCCACTTGCAAACGAGTTATACATTTTATAAGCGCTATACTTACTATTTGTTATCTCTTTCCCGTAGCGAGCGCTCTCCAGCTCGTCGATTTTTTTCAATTCATCGAGATGCGAAACAAAGTTTGTTGTTTTTCCGAAATAAACTGTGCCAAGTTTACCGTCCATATTTGAAAAATCAGCAGCAGGCACGATTTTGAAAGTGTTGTTTTGCGATTCATTCTGCGGAAAAGCTAAAGATAAAGCAGTATCCCAAGCGTTTTGAGTCGCTTCCGAATAGTCTGTTAACCGTTTTGTCTCACTATCACCATCTAATGAGTAGTTTTGTGCTAAAATTGGTTTTTTGTTAAGCTCACTCACATTGAAATAGAGGGTGTTATTTTTTTGCTTAAAGGTATACATGGTTTTTTCTTTAAAATCGATTTTTTTCATTACGGTCTGTTCAGAAGGAGTCGGGTTTATGATTTTCATATCATATGCATCCATTCGGTCAGCAAGTAGTGGTCCGTTATTTTGGAAAGCAAAGCCAACTGCGATAGCCCCCATTCCGAGTGCGATAAGCATGGCTACGGTTGCTAAAACGCGAGTTAATTGGCTTACACGGAAATTTAACTGTGCATACGTAAATGAATTAAGGCGCTTACTTTTTAAAATTTGTTTTTCGCGACGTTTTTGAATAATCAATGGAAGGAAAGTGGCAAAAAACAAATAAGTTCCAAATGTAATAGTAAAGAGTGCCGTTATAATTCCAATATACTGCGTCTCTTTAATAGCAATCATGCAGTAATAGCCAATTGCAAGTAAGATAATTGAAATGACGGCTTTCAAAACGATGGCTTTTTTCCGAATAATAATTTTTTCTGCCTTAGCATCGCCATGAACTAAATCTAAAACGGTCACTTTGGAGATTTGAATCAAGTTTGCAAATGCTGACAAAATAAATAGGATGGCAAAAAATACACATGTGACGATGAGCGATGGAAGATAAAACGGCGCATATGTGTTTGAATGAAATTCTAGTTGTTTCATCAATGCTTGACCAATTAGGGAGGCGAGACCTGTACCTAGTGCCGTTCCGATGAGTAAGGAAATGAGGCCGATGAACATCGTTTCAATGAACATGATGAGTGAGATTTTCCGTTTTTTAGCGCCAAGTGTCATGTACATGCCAAATTCTTTTTGACGTAAGGAAAATAAAAACGAGTTTGCGTAAAGCACATAAGCAATTGTGATGATGGCGAGCAAAACGGATCCCGCCTGGAAAACAAAACCAACAGCATTAATCATCGCGTTTTCTTGAATAAAAGATTTATTTAAAGCAAGTGTTTCAAACATGTAAAAAATGGAAATGGACATAATTAAACCGAGCAAAAGTACGACATAGTCTTTCAGCCGACTGCGCATGCTCGATAAGGCGAGCTTAAATATCATCGTTCTCACCCCGATTTTGTCCAAAAGTTGCGAGTACATCTAATATTTCTTTGTAGAAGTCACTTCGGCTACCTGACCGGTTTAGCTCTTTGTAAAGAACGCCATCTTGGATGAATAAGATGCGCTCACAAAAACTAGCGCTTTGTGGATCATGTGTAACCATTAAAATGGAAACGTCTTGTTCTTCATTTAATTCTGTCATCGTTTCGAGTAAGCTGAGCGCATTTTTTGAATCTAGCGCACCTGTTGGCTCGTCACCTAACAAAATTGCAGGTTCGTGTACGAGCGCACGAGCGGCTGCTGTGCGTTGTTTTTGACCACCAGAAACTTCTGCAGGATATTTGTGTAAAATATCAGAGATGCCAAGATCATGCGCAACAATTTGTACGCGCTCACGGATTTTTTTCGGTTTAACGTCTTGCAAAGAGAGGGGAAGGGAGATGTTTTCGTAAAGTGTTAAATTTTCAAGTAAGTTGAAATCCTGGAATATGAAACCAAGTGATTGGGCCCGGAAATCAGATAACTGATCATTTTTCATTTTAGTAATGTCAACACCTGCAATTTCCACTTTTCCTTTTGTTGGGTGATCGAGTGTGGAAAGTACATTTAGAAGGGTTGTTTTGCCTGAACCAGACGGCCCCATAATACCTATAAATTCACCCTTTTCCATTGAAAAGGAAATATCTTTTAATGCGGTAGATTGATTTTGATTTTTTTTGCCGTAGATTTTTTCAATATGTTCTACGTTTACGACTTTATTTGTCATGAAAATTCCTCCTAAAAGCTTATCTATATTCTTATCATAGGCTAGTTTAGTCCGTAGAACATTCGAATCAGGTGACAAAAGTAGATTATTTTACTTACATTTTTGTCATTTTGGACAAAATAAGTTTGTGAAATTTGCAGAGGAGTTAACGTGATGATAGTTTTAAAAATGGTAATGGAAGCTTTTCTCCTCCTGTAGACCGATTTTTCACAAATAATGCAAATGAGGCTTGAAAAACAATCCATTATCAAGTAGAATAAGTGTTCGTCTTATTCTTTTTCAGGGAGGTTTACAATGAAGATTTTATTTCAACATTTGAAGAAATATCGAATGCAGACGATTTTATCCACGCTGTTTGTGGCCATCATGGTCGCGTCACAACTTTGGCAACCTAAATTATTGCAGCAAGTGCTCGATGCAATTATGGAAGACAAAATGGATGAAATAACGTCAATCGGTATTGTGCTTGTCGCAGTGGCTGTCGTTGGTTTAATCGCGGGTATTTTAAACACGGTTTTATCAGCAAAAATTGCGCAAGGCGTGGGGGCTGACATCCGAGAAAGCAGCTTTCGAAAAGTTCAAACATTTTCATTTAGCAATATCGAACGTTTTTCGACTGGTAATTTAGTTGTCAGACAAACTAATGATATTACACAAGTTCAAAATTTAGTGATGATGTCACTTCAATCTTTAACGCGTATTCCGATTATGTTTATCGGAAGTTTTATTTTGGCGTTAGTGACATTGCCTGCACTTTGGTGGGTTATTATTTTACTCGTTGTGCTCGTTGTATTAATCGTTATGATTACATTTGGCGCAATGGGGAAACATTTTGCAAAAATCCAAGCTTTCCTAGATAAGGTGAACGCAATTGCTAAGGAAAACTTAGCGGGGATGCGTGTGGTCAAAAGTTTTGTCCAAGAAGATAACGAACTTAAAAGATTTTCTGATACGAGTGATAAACTAACAAGACATACGATTATTGTTGGAACGCTATTTTCTGTGATGATTCCAGCATTCATGCTCGTTTCAAACTTGGCAGTTGTAGTTTCGATTTATTTTGTTGGTGATATGGTGAAAGATGATCCAACTGTTATCGGAGCTATTGCTTCATTTATGAACTATTTAATGCAAATTATGATGGCAATCATTATCGGAGGTATGCTTACGATGATGGCTTCTCGTGCGTTCATTTCACTTGGGCGTATTAGTGAAGTTTTAAATACAGATGCCGACATTAAATATGATGAAGATGCACCGGATGAAGATTTAGCTGGCAGCGTTGAATTCAAAAATGTAAGTTTCCGCTATGAAGGTGATGATCAAAACGCTTTAAGTGATATTTCCTTTAAGGCGTCTCCTGGAGAAATGGTCGGAATTGTTGGTGCTACTGGTGCTGGTAAATCAACACTAGCACAGTTGATACCAAGACTTTATGACCCGTCTGAAGGAGAAATTTTAATTGGTGGGAAAAACTTAGTAAATGTGAATAAAAATACACTGCGCAAAACAGTTTCACTTGTTTTACAACGTGCGATTTTATTCTCAGGTACAATTTCTGATAACCTTCGCCATGGTAAGAAAGATGCCGATGCGGAGGATATGGAAAAAGCAACATCGATTGCGCAAGCGAAAGAGTTTATCGAACGCCAAGATAAGATTTATGAAGCGATTGTGGAAGAACGCGGAAATAACTTTTCTGGTGGGCAAAAACAACGCTTATCAATTTCTCGTGGAGTCATCGGGGATCCAAAAATCTTGATTTTAGATGACAGTACAAGTGCGCTTGATGCTCGTTCTGAAAAACTTGTGAAAGAGGCGCTTAATAAAGAACTTGATGATACAACGACATTTATTATTGCACAAAAGATTTCTTCGGTTATTCATGCGGATAAAATCTTAGTTTTAGACGGGGGAAAACTTGTTTCAGTTGGTTCGCACAAGGAATTGCTTGAAATAAGCCCAATTTATCAAGAAATCTATGAAACTCAAAAAGGAAAGGATGCGTGGGGAAATGAGTGAGTTTAAACAAATTACAAAATTCTTCTGGCACTATCTTCGCGCGTATAAATTACAACTTTCTGTCATAATACTAGCCGTTATTGGGGCTACTTATTTGCAAGTTAAGGCACCGCAATACATTGGTGATGCGATTCAAGAACTTGCAAATTATGCTGTGAAATTATTTACAACGGGAGTGGATGATAAATCTGAGTTCCATCATATCTTATGGATGTTACTTCTATTTTATGTGCTAACTTCTGTTGCAACATTTATTCAAAGCATTATTATGACGGGTGTTTCCGGTAAGGCAACGAACCGCATGCGTATCGGTTTATTCCGTAAAATGGAAAAACTTTCGATTCGCTTTTTCGATCGTCATAATGACGGGGAGATGCTAAGCCGTTTTACAAGTGATATGGATAATATCTCCAACACACTCAACCAGGCGCTAGTTCAAGTTTTGTCTAACTTGGCGCTAATGATTGGTGTTATCATCATGATGTTCAATCAAAATGTGGAATTGGCACTTGTGACGCTAATTGCTTCACCATTTGCGATTATCATTGCGGCAATCATTATTCGTAAGGCGCGTAGATATGTTGACTTGCAACAAGATAGCTTGGGGCATCTAAACGCCTATATTGATGAAAAAATTTCTGGTCAAAAAGTGATTATTACAAATGGTCTCGAAGAAGAAACCATTAAAGGTTTTGTTGAGCATAACAATACGGTTAAAAACGCAACATATAAAGGGCAAGTTTATTCAGGCTTACTTTTCCCAGTAATGCAAGGGATTTCGCTTTTAAATACGGCGATTGTCATTTTCTTCGGCGGTTATTTAGCTTTAAATGGTAGTCTTGAGCGTTCAGTTGCGCTTGGTTTGATTGTCATGTTCGTGCAGTATTCACAACAATTTTATATGCCGCTTACACAAATTTCTTCTCAGTACAGTATGTTACAACTTGCGATTACTGGGGCGCGTCGTGTGAGTGAAGTATTTAATGAAAAAGATGAGTTTGAGCGTCCGAATGTAAGCGGAATTGACGGTATAAACGAACAAGTTGCGCTTAAAAATGTTAATTTTGGCTATGATCCGGAAAAACCAGTTCTGAAAAATGTCAATATTACGCTCGATAAAGGTAAGATGGTGGCGGTTGTTGGGCCAACTGGTTCAGGTAAAACAACAATCATGAACTTACTAAATCGCTTTTACAATGTGGATAGTGGCGAAATTGCATTTGACGGAAAAGATATTCGCGACATTGAGCTGAAATCGCTCAGAAAACAAGTTGGAATCGTCTTACAAGACTCCGTTTTATTCAGCGGTACGATTCATGAAAATATTTCTTTTGGGAAACCGGAAGCACACCGCGATGATGTGGTATTGGCTGCGAAACAAGCTAATATTCACGATTTTATTATGACACTTGAAAAAGGTTATGATACGGAAATTAGTGATGAAAACAATATCTTTAGTGTTGGTCAAAAACAATTAATCAGCATTGCCCGAACAATTTTAACAAACCCAAGCTTGCTTATTTTGGATGAAGCAACAAGTAACGTTGATACGGTTACGGAAAGTAAAATCCAAAAAGCGATGGATAATGTTATTTCTGGTCGGACGAGCTTTGTCATTGCACACAGGCTGAAAACCATTTTAGATGCTGATCATATTGTTGTTTTGCATCAAGGTGAAGTTATTGAAGAAGGTACGCATGAAGGCTTATTGCAACAAAAAGGTTTCTATGCAGAACTTTATCATAACCAATTCGTACTAGAATAAATTTGAAAACCAGCAGCTTTTCATAAAGTTGCTGGTTTTTTGTATAATAGAACTAAATGAAGATAAGGAGCTTGCGATGAAAAAACTTGGATGGTTTATTGTACTGCTTTTTTTAGCAGGTTGCGGGAACGGAGAAAAAGCGGATACTTATGTAATGTTTGAAGGAGAGATTAGTCGAAATCATTCGGGGGAAAATAGGAGTGTCTTTGTGCGTGATTTAACTTCTCGTGATGTGGACTTGCAAGGTGAGACTGAGCTTCAAACAATTAGTAAAATAGAAAATGAAAAGGACGGGCGGGCGCTAAACGTGGAGTCGCTAGAGTTGGGAGACCGTGTCCAAGTCTATTTGAAGGCGGATTTTAAAACAAAAGAAAAAGGTGTTCGAAAAATTGCTTATCAAGATGTTATTAAAATTATGAAGGAATGATTGAATTTTTCTGTTGTCAAAACTACACTTTTTGAAATAGAGAGTATGTATGTGGTTCGCTTCCTTGTAAGGGCTAACAAATGTGTCAAGAAAGGGCTATTTGATATAAAAATAGTAAGAAATTTGTTCAAATGTGGCTAAAATGTGAAACTTTTCAAAAATAGGTTTCAAATCCTCTTTTTTTGAGTAAAATATAAGTGATAAAGGCAGCGATTGGAGGAAGGACACATGAAAAATATGAATGATGGACCGGCTTCTGTAGATGATATTAAGCAAGTTGAGGATCTTTTTGATGAGTTGGGGGATTTAATCGCAAATTGTAAACATTTAGACGCGTTTGAAAAATTGGTTCGAATAGAATTGAAGTTAGATGAGTATCGACTTAAACAAACACCAACTGGGCAAGAAAAGGAGTCTGCTTGTGCGGTGGAATTAGAACGGTTGTTGCGGAATGCTTAGCGTAAAATAGGCTGATGGCAAACGGCGAATTTCGTCGTCTGCCATCAGCCTATTTTTTTATAGCGCTTATGATAGTAAATTGATAAAATGAAAGGGAGAGGATTGTTCGTAATGGAGGTAAAAAGATGCGTCTTGATAAATTGCTTGCACATGCTGGTTTTGGGACAAGGAAAGTCGTGAAGGATGTTTTAAAAAAAGAGGAAGTACTTGTGGACGGAAAACGGGTACGCGATGGGGCTTTTCAAGTGGCGTCAGCGGAAAATATTGTGACGGTAAATGGTCAAATTGTGGCATACGAGGAACAACTATATTACATGCTAAATAAACCGCAGGGCGTTTTAAGTGCTACGGAAGATAAACTTGGAAAGACGGTCATTGATTTGGTGGCAGAAAATGATAGGCGCCGTGGGTTATTTCCGGTTGGTAGGCTAGATAAAGATACTGAAGGACTGCTAATTTTAACGACAGATGGCCAAATGGCGCATGAACTTCTTTCACCTAAAAAACATGTCGCGAAAGTTTATTTTGCACGTATAGAAGGTACTGTGACGGCAGAAGATGCGGCAGTATTTAAAACGGGCGTCACTTTTTTGGATGGCTATCAGGCGATGCCAGCGAGTCTTGAAATTATCAGTACTCATGGTGGCCAATCAGAAGTTCGTGTAACCATTTATGAAGGTAAATTTCATCAAGTGAAGAAAATGTTTGAAGCTCTTCGGAAAAGGGTGTTGTATTTGAAGCGCGAGAAAATGGGTGATTTAGAGCTTGACGAACAACTTGCACTTGGCGAATATCGCCCTCTTTCAAAAGCAGAACTTGCGCTACTTCGAGGGGTCTAATTGGTGTTGCGATTTTAAAATGAGGAAGAGTTGTTTTGACATGTAGTCGGCGCTTTCTTGAAAGTGGTTTTCTGCCCAATAGACGATAATACCAAAAATGGCATGCGCCTGATAACTTGTAAGAACTTGCGGATTGATGTTAGTGAAGCCGGATTTAGTGGCATCACGCAGAATCAAGTCTTGAATAACATGGCAGACACGATTTTGAAAATCGGGACCGATTTTTGAGGAAATAACATGGCTATAAAATAATTGATTTTTATATACGTGGTCAAAAATTTTAATCATATAGGGTTGTAAATTTTCAATGGAAAAAGTAGTGGTTTGTTTATAAGGTTCGTCATAGGCAGTGCGCAAATCGTTTAGAACAGACTCTATCATTTCGTTTAGCAAATCCTCTTTTTCAACATAGTGTTTGTAAAAAGTAGAACGATTGACGTCTGCTTCTTGAACGAGAGCGGTGACGGTGATTTGATCAACATTTTTTGTTTTTAGTAACTCTAAGAAGGCTAGATAAAAGGCTTTTTTTGTTTTTTGGATACGTCTATCCATGTTTACCCCTCCTATTTTTACTTATTCAACATATATCAAAAAAGTGATGCTTAAGCAACGATAATGACTTCTATTACTGATTGTATCCGCTTTCAATGAGTTGTATACTTGAGTGGAGAGCTAGAAATCTTAGCTACAAAGCAATCAAGGAGGTAATATTAATGGGGAAATTAGAAGGAAAAGTTGCTGTTATCACTGGTGCGGCGTCTGGTATGGGGAAACAAATTGCGTTACTTTATGCAAAAGAGGGGGCAAAGGTCGTTGTGGCAGATTTGAACTTGGAAAATGCCGAAGCGACTGTCGATGAAATTATAGAAAGTGGTGGCGAAGGTATAGCGGTTGCGGCAAATGTTGTGAAGCAAGCAGAGATTGATGCCATGATTGATGCGGCTGTTAATAAATACGGCAAGCTTGATATTTTGGTGAATAATGCAGGTATCATGGATAACTTTGTGCCTGTATCGGAAGTGACAGATGACCTTTGGGACCGCGTTTTAGCCATTAATACAACTGGTGTTATGCGGGCGACTCGAAAGGCTATTCCACTGTTTGAAGAAAAAGGCGGCGGTGTCATTGTGAATATTGCATCTGCAGGCGGTCTTTTTGGTTCACGGGCAGGTGCGGCTTATACAGCGTCTAAACATGCCGTCGTTGGTTTAACTAAAAATATTGGCTTCCAATATGCGAATAAAAATATTCGTTGTAATGCTATCGCGCCTGGCGCGGTGAATACAAATATTGGAACTTCTATTTATGATCCGAGTGCTTTTGGGCAAGAACGAGCGATGGCAGGCATGAATATTAATCCTCGTGTTGGTGAGGCTTCTGAAATTGCGAAGGTAGCTTTATTCCTTGGTTCAGATGATTCAAGTTTCGTAAACGGTGCTATTATTACAGCAGATGCTGGGTGGACGGCGTATTAAATAATAAACGAGAGTATAAGAAGAGGGGGATTTTCTATAATTTAGAAGATACCTCTTTTCTATGTGGCCATTTTTAAAAATTTCTTTCTCTTGAAATAAAGCGCTTTTATTGTTATTATAAACATGTGTTTAAAAAACAAACAAAAGTTTGGAAATGGAGGTGTTCTCCGTGGAAAACGAAAATCAAAAAATGAGTGAAAAAGAAGAAATTATTTTTAATTCTATCCGCAAAAATCCGTACATTTCACAACAAGAACTTGCAGATATTTTAGACCTTTCAAGACCGACTGTTGCCAACTTAATTTCTGGTTTGATTCGAAAAGGGCGAATTTTAGGTAAAGCTTATATTTTAAACGAATCAAAGCAAATCGTTTGTGTTGGTGGCGCGAACGTGGACCGAAAATTTTATATGAAAGATAAGTCGCAGCTCGGGACGTCAAACCCAGTCCGGTCTTCGCAGAGCGCAGGCGGTGTAGCACGGAACATTGCTGAAAACTTAGGGCGACTTGGAAAAGAAGTGATTTTACTGACAGCGTGCGGTGCTGATGCCGACTGGGAAGCAATTGTTCGAGCAAGTGATACGTACATGAATTTAGATTACGTCACCGCTTTTCCGAGTATTTCAACAGGCTCTTATACGGCGGTTTTGGAAGGAAATGGGGATTTACTTGTGGCGCTTGCTGATATGGAGGCGTACGAACATCTGACGCCAGATGCACTGCGCAAAAATGAAGCCGTGCTAGCGCGTTCTAGTGCGATTGTTGCTGATTTAAATTGTCCGAAAGAGTCGCTTGCCTATTTAGGTAACTTTGCAGAAGCAAGTCAGGTGCCACTCGTCTTGGTTCCTGTATCCTCGCCTAAAATGGTGCGTCTCCCGGAAGATTTGCATCAAGTAACTTGGCTTATTGCGAATCGTGATGAAACAGAGACGCACTTTGGGTTGCAGATTGAAAACGAGAATGACTGGCGTTTGGCTGTCCAGAAATGGCTTGATACAGGCATTCAAAATGTTGTTATCACAAATGGGAAACATGGTGCAATGGCAGGAAATCATGTGGAAGGTATTATTCATGAGCCGGCAATTGTAGCATCAGAAATTCGGGATGTGACAGGTGCTGGGGACGCTTTTTGTTCCGCTGTCATTTATGCTTGGCTTGAAGGCAAGACGCTTCGTGAAACGATTCTTGCTGGAAGTGTGAATGCGTATAAAACGCTGTTATCAGAATTTACAGTGCGACAAAATTTATCGACATCTGAACTACAAAAAGATTTGGAGGAAATAAAATGAAAAATTATTTATCATTTTCAGAAGAAGTGAAGGCGGCAAAATTAGCAGGGAAACCAATTGTGGCTTTAGAATCGACCATTATTTCACATGGCATGCCATATCCGCAAAATGTTGAAATGGCACGTGAAGTGGAGGAAATCATTCGTGAAAACGGTGCTGTTCCTGCGACTATTGCTATTATGGATGGGCAAATTAAGATTGGTCTTTCAGATGCAGAGTTAGAACTTTTTGCAAAAAGCGAGAATGTGGCAAAAGTTTCCCGTCGTGACATTGGGTATCTCGTTGCTACCAAACAATTAGGGGCGACTACTGTTGCAGCGACTATGATTTGTGCGGAGCTTGCTGAGATTGCAATTTTTGTAACTGGTGGAATTGGCGGTGTGCACCGCGGTGCTGAAACAACGATGGACGTATCGGCAGACCTTGAAGAATTAGCGAAAACGAATGTGGCAGTCATTTGTGCTGGCGCGAAATCGATTCTTGACTTAGGCTTAACAATGGAATATTTGGAAACAAAAGGGGTGCCAGTAATTGGTTACGCGACAGATGTATTGCCTGCATTCTATACGCCAACGAGCGAAATTGAATTAACGATTCGTGCAGATGAACCAAAAGTGATTGCAGAAAGCTTGAAAGCGAAGTGGGACTTAAAAATTGATGGTGGTGCAGTGATTGCCAACCCAATTCCAGAGGCACACGCCATGCCTGCTGACAAAATTAATGCGGTAATTCAAACAGCTTTGAAAGAAGCAGATGAAAATGGCATTCATGGTAAGGATGTAACGCCGTTTTTACTTGCTAAAGTGAAGGAACTTACGGCTGGCAAGAGTCTTGAAGCTAATATTGAACTGGTGAAGCACAATGCTTTAATTGGTTCAAAAATTGCTGTCGCATATCAAAATCTATAAAATGAAATGCTGTGGTTTCTCTAACTGAAATCATGGCGTTTTTTTGTTAAAATAAAAGTAGTAAGATGGAGGTGGAAAACTTTGAAAATGGTGAGTTCATGTTTAGCGGGGATTCCGTGTCGTTATGACGGGGGGCATAAGGAGAATAGGGCGCTAAAAAAAATGGTGGAGAGTCAAGTTGCAATCCCACTTTGCCCAGAAATGCTTGGTGGGCTGCCGGCACCTAGAAATCCAGCTGAAATTGTTGGGGGAGATGGGAAAGATGTCTGGTCTGGTACGGCAAAAGTAATGGATAATTCCGGTACGGATGTGACGGAAATCTATAAAGAAGGCGCGCGCAAAACTTTAGAGCAACTCCGCGAGCTTGGGGTTGAACAAGTTATTCTAAAAGAAAAAAGCCCGTCTTGCGGCGCCTGTCAAATTTATGATGGTACTTTTTCAGGAGAGTTAAAAGAAGGGGTTGGCGTTACAGCGGCTTATTTGCAGTTGAACGGGATGCAAGTTGTTTCTGACGAACAATTTAGTGATGAAAAATAATGTGTTACAATTAATATTTTGCTTTAAATTCTACAGATTGATATACTGATAGTGTTGGAGAAGAATACATTGTCCAAGTATATGGTTTTGATTTTCGCTATGAAAATTTGTGATAAAGGGAGAGCGTCAATGATCAAGGGAAATGTAGAAAAAGAGAGTAATAATGTGTTTTTAAATCAGGAAAAAGTTCAGTTTTTAAATTCAGAAGTGGTGTTTAATGGGAAGAATAATCTGCTAGTTTTAGATGAGAATGCAACTTTGAGAAATTCAAAAATTGTTTTTCATGGTGATAATTCGGTGGTCTATATTAAGAAAACACTTCAAAATCAAATGATGATTAATCTAAATATTCATGCAGGTTCTACGGTGTTTATAGATGAGGGTGCGTCTTTTAATGGCGTTTTAAATGCGATTATATCGGAACATCAAAATCTAATTGTCGGAAAAGATGCGATGTTTTCATTTGGAAGTTGGATACGCACATCTGATGTGCATCCAATTTATCAAATCGAAAGCGGTGAACGAGTGAATAAACCAGCATCGATTTTAATTGGGGATCATGTGTGGATTGGTCAGGATGTTAAATTGCTAAAAGGAGCTACAATTGGTTCTGGTAGTATTGTTGGAGCTAATGCGATTGTCACATCTACTGTGCCAAATAATGCTGTAGTAGTGGGGAATCCGGCTAAAGTGGTGAAAGAAGGCGTTTTTTGGGAAAGACCTTCCATGCATGCAGTTCATCCAAGTGAAGGCGTTACGAAAAATGTGGAGACGAATAAATTTATTTTTAATGGGCCCTCAACACAAAGTGAGTGGAAAACTTTAAGTCAGGCACTATCAAATGATCGTAATTCTCTAGGGAAGAAAGCTTTAATCGATGCTGTAGACCCAAGCTCCAAGCTTTCTTGCTATGTCGATAAGAAAAGTAAAAGTGTTTTTGGTAAATTTAAAAGATGATTTCGAACTGTTTATAAAAAACCACGAAGCTAAATGGCTTCGTGGTTAAATTTTTCTAGTAAACGCGCTTTTTGGGCTTTGAAATCGTTAATTCGCCATGGTTTTGGCGAGAGCGAAAGGATACCTTCTTCTTCTAGTTTCCGCAAGTTGGTTGCGACATATGCACGGGCTAAATTCGTGTAGCTTCCTAAAATCTTTTGGGTGAAAAAGTAGGGAATGAGACACGCGCCGTCATTTTCCATGCGGCCAAATTGATCGCCAATGCGAACTAAGGCGGCGAGGATTTTTTGGTCAGAAGGTAGCTGCGCCTCCGCTTCTCGCAGTAAAATTGGCTGAACGATGCGATTCATTTGAGCAAAAGCAGAAAACACTTTGTGGCTTTTAAAACGGCTATGCGCGTAATCGCGCGAAAAGCGATGAACAGTCATTTCGCTAATGGCTGTATACGTAACGGGTGAAGTTGTATCTGGCTCGATATGTAAAAACCCGATGCCTTCCCCTTTCCCGCAAAAGGTTAAAATGCTATCTTCTTTACACGTATTTTTGCTCATTGCGGCTACGCCTTCTGTAACTATGTAAAAATATGGATGATTATCGCCTTCGAGCAAAATATTTTCTCCGCGTTTCACGCTTTGGCGAACGTACGGGAGTGTCGCTTCATCTGCCTCATGTAAAACTTCTGCAAGACTGGGCTTTTGTGCCTCTGCTGTCCCTTTTTCTAAAACCATAACCGAGTCCCCTTTTCTCAGTATTTGTTTTTTATTATACGGGAGAAAAAGGGGATTTTAAATTATTTAGACTGTGTAGTATTGAGCGTGTCCTCCGTAAGTTTATTGGTGTCGGGGAGGAGTTTGCTTTTGATGAGCTGGCGGCGAATTTTAAGTCCGATGTAGCCTGCTAAAATGGCTTTTAGGATACCTGGGATGATAAACGGGAGAACTCCCGCGAAAAAAGCGGCGCTTAGCGTCATACCTGCGCTAATTTGTAACCAAAACATCCCGAAAAGGAGCGTCACGAAAGCTCCGAGAATATTTGCGATGCTAGCATTCAAATTGGTGTAGCCAAACTTGTCGAGCAGAAAACCAGTTAAAAAGGCATTGCCGATAAAACCAATGATAAAGCCACCGGTGACACCTAAAATGATACCAAGTCCAGCTGTCATTCCTTGGAAAACTGGAATGCCAAAAGCGCCAAGCAGGATGTAGACGGTGACTGAAATGGTGGCGTGACGGGCGCCTAGAATGGTGGCGGCAAGCCCAACGGCAAATGTTTGTCCGGTAAAGGGGATAGGGCCAAGTGGAATTGCGATTTGAGCTAAAATGGCAATAATGACGGCAAAAAGCGCGTCGACAATTAAAAATTTCAATTTTGTATGTGGCAAAAGGTTCACTCCTTAATGTTAACTTTTATTTTTAAAGGTTAACATTAAAAGCGTTTTTTTTCAAGAAAAAAAGGGTATGGAAGGAGGAGTGAAATCATAAAGGGGTGTTTGAAATGACTGTAAATGTAAGAAAGGCAAGGCTTGAAGATGCGACTTCCATTCAGCAAATTGCGGAGAAATCTTGGCATGATACGTATGAAAATATTATTCCAGTTGATGTGCAAGACAATTTTTTAAATAAATTTTATAATTTAGAGACACTTAAAAATCGAATTGGGGCTACACCTTTTGCGGTCATTGAAAAAGAAGGGGAAGTCATTGGCTTTGCGAATTTTGTGGAACTTGCCAAAGGCAAAAGTGAGCTTTCGGCGTTTTATTTGGATCCAGCTTTAAAGCAAAAAGGCTTTGGTACAAGACTTCTAGATGAGGGAATGAGTCTGTTTCATTTGCCGCTTCCGATGTATGTGAACGTGGAGAAGGGAAACGATGCAGCTTACCGTTTTTATTTGCGGAAAGGCTTTGTTGTAGAAGAAGAGTTTGATGATGATTTCTATGGCTATACGCTTGCGACAATCCGGCTCCATTTGACGCATCATGTGGAAGAGGAAGAATAAAAACACGTACCTAGTTTTTTACTGGGTACGTGTTTTTTGTTTGTACATCTGTACGGAGTTACGTTCGATTAATTCAGTGGCAATGGATAGTTGAATAAATTCACTATTAGAATTGCGGATTCGCCAGTTCATTAGAGCAACTGCTTTTTCTCCCATTGCACTTAAGTTTGTGCACATTGTGGTAAGTTTTGGATTGCTTAAGACTGTGAACTCGGTATTATCAAAACAAATAATTGAAAAGTCATTCGGGATGGTGTGCCCTTTTGACTGCAAGTATGTATTTAAAATAAATCCAAGTCCTGAGTTTACGCAAAACCAGGCGGTTGGAAACTCATCCAACTGGTCTAAAGTTTTATAGAGAGCGGTTTGTTCCTCTTTAATTTGAGTGATTGTAAAAGCTCCGTTAAGCGGGATTTCTGCCATTTTAAGGGCCATTTTATAGCCTTCAAAGCGTTCTGCGTAGCTCGGAGAAAACTGGGTATCTCCTAGAAAACCGATTTTTTTATGTTGTTTCTGAATAAGATGTTCGACGGCGAGAAAGGCGCCGTCTTTATTTTGCGTTAAAATAGCATCAGCTTTTAAGTGCGGATGATGATGATCAATCAAGACAGTTGGGTGTTTTAGATTGATTACTTTCAAACTATAAGCTGTATTAATGTGTGAAAGAAGAAAAACACCAGACCATTCTTCCGTTTCGAGTTCAATTGGTAAAATGCCTTTTTCTGCCTCGATTTCCCCGATTGGAAAAATGAAAAGCTCGGCTTGTTCGATTAAAAGCTGATTTTTAATGCTCGCAATGATTTCACCAAAAAAACTTTTTTGCGCTAGTGCAAATGAACTTGCGAGTAAAGCATATCTCTTTTTAACGACTTCACGTGCAATCTCTTTTTTGTACTGGTAGCCTAATTCGTCAGCCATTTTAAAAACAGCTAGTTTGGTTTTTTCACTTACCCCGTTTTTATTGCCGAGAGCCTGAGATACGGAATTTTTTGTAATGTTGAGGCGATCGGCAATATGTTGCATCGTAACTTTTTTCATAAAAGCTCCTTTTTTTGCGACATAATAATTCTATTATAGCTAGAAAATAGTTTTTTTGCAAAGAGGAATATAATTTTACATGTATTTTTATTAGTAATTTTTATTATGTTGATTTTTTCAAGGTTTTTATCGCATTTTTTAAACTTTTATTAGAAAAGTAATTATTGACATTACAAAATTGTAATGTAATAATGTAATTGTTTATAAAACGCTTACAATTATCGAAGCAGGAGGAGTTAATAATGAAATTCAAAAAGTTAGTTTATGCAGCACTTAGTGTCGTAGCAGCAGGGACGGTTTTGGCCGCTTGTGGATCAGGTGGTAACGAATCCGGTGATGATGGAAAAACGAAAGTAACTTTTTGGGCAGCACCAAACCCTACCCAAGTGAAGTTTTGGAAGGAAATGGCAACAGCTTATGAAAAGGAAAATCCAGATGTAAAAGTAGAAGTTACACAAATGAAAGAAAGCCCGTCTTCTGAAGCGACGATTCAATCGGCAATCGCATCTAAAACGGCTCCAACCATTTCAGAAAATATTAACCGTAGTTTTGCAGCTCAATTGGCTGACAGTAAAGCGATTTTACCTGTCAATAAAGTAGCAGGCTATGACGATGTTATAAAAGAAAGAAATATGACTGAAAGTATGGAAGCATGGACGTTTTCGGATAAAAATCAATATGTTTTACCAGTATACTCAAACCCAATTCTATTCGGCTGGCGTTTAGATACATTAAAAGAACTTGGCTATTCAGAGCCTCCAAAAACATATAGTGAAGCGCTTGAAGTTGGGAAAAAATTAAAAGCCAAATATCCTGACCAAGTTTTATGGGCAAAAGGAGATCTATCTGATCCAACTGCTTGGATGCGTTGGTTTGACTTCTTCCCGCTTTACAATGCAGCATCAAATGGTAATGCTTTTGTGAAAAATAATGAACTAGTAGCTGATAAAAAAGCGGGTGTAGAATTACTTGACTTTATGGGTACTCTAGCCAATCGAAAATTACTTTTAACAGGCGAAGTGACAGATCCTTTTGAAACAGGAACAAGCATTATGACTGACCTTGGACCTTGGACTTTCCCGAACTGGGCTGAAAAATTCCCTGATTTAAAATTTGGAGAAAATTATACCGTTACAACACCACTTGTACCAGATAATATGAAGGATGCAAAAGATGTTTCCACTTATTCAGATGCAAAAGGTATTGTATTTTACGCAAGTGCAACAAAAGAAGAGCAAAAAGCGGCAATGGATTTCTTGAAATTTGTTTATAGTGATGATAAAAACGATTTGAAATTCCTTGAAACAACAAACTTAATTCCAGCACGTGATGATGCAACGGAAAATGAAACATTCCAAGCGTTCTTCAAAGAAAATCCGCAGTTAGAAGTATACGCAGCAAACGTTAAGAATGCGATTCCAGCAATTGATAACGCGGATTACAATGATATTCAACAACTTATTGGGGAAGAAGCATGGAACCCAGTTGTAAAAGGTGAGAAAAAAGGTGCGAAAGCTTGGAGCGACATGACTAAGCAAATTAATAAGGTGCTTGAAGATGAAAAATAAAAACAATAAATTGGGCTGGTTTTTTACTAGCCCATACCTTATCTTTACGGCAATATTCTTTCTAATTCCATTAGTGTGGGCTATTTGGCTCTCACTAACGGATTGGAACATGATGAGCCCAGACATCAATTTTGTCGGGCTCGATAATTTTAAAAAGGCGCTAACAAGTCCATCTGTACATGCGGCATTTTTTGTCACGTATAAATTCTTAATTGTCTTTGTTCCAATGGCACTCATTTTATCCATGTTAGTAGCTGTTTTAGTGAATGGTTTACCTCGGTTTAAAGGCCTCTATTTAGTCGCTTTTTTCCTGCCATATTTATCTTCTGGCGTTGTAACATCCTTAATCGTAAAAGGTTTGTTGTCTTATAACAGTCCGCTAAATGTCTTTTTAAGAAATAATTTTGGCTGGGATATTGACTGGCTAGGAACACCGATGTCAGCGCTATTTATTATCTCCTTAATGATTGCGTGGAAAATGTCCGGTTACTATGCCCTTATTTTGATTTCTGGACTTGCGAGTATTAATGATGAAATTTATGAAGCAGCTGCAATGGATGGTTCGGGAAGGTTCCGCACATTTTGGAAAGTAACCATTCCTATGCTTTATCCGGCACTTTTTACAGTACTTGTTCTTGCTGTTGGTGTGAGCTTTGGTATTTTTACAGAAGTGTACCAATTAACAGGTGGTGGACCGAATTTTGCTACAAATACGTGGCAAATGGAAATTTACAATCAGGCGTTTATTAACTTGAAATCGGGCTACGCTTCCGCAATTTCGCTTATTGCTGCAGTAGTAACATTTGCATCGATCGGCGTTATTAAAAAACTTTTAGAAAAATGGGGTGAACGAAATGGTTGGACGTAATAAGAAAAGCGGAAAGATTATTCGTTATATTTTAACGACAATCCTTATGCTTATCATGGTGTATCCATTTATTTACCTTGTGCTCAACTCGTTTGCTGCATGGGATCAAGTTGATAAAAAAATTATTCCGACGGAGTTTTCTTTACGTTCGTGGCAATGGCTGTTTGGTGATGCTGTGACAGCTGCGCCAGCACCATGGATTCATTCGTTCATTAATACGGTAATTGTATCAACAATTGCAACTGGATTGATGTTGCTATTCGGTTTGACAGTTGGCTATGCACTCGCCAAAGTTAATTTTCGGGGGAAAAGCTTTGTAAATAATGCTATTTTATTCCAAATGTTCTTCCCAGCGATTATTTTACTCATTCCGCAATTCCTAATGATTACCAATGTTGGACTGCTCGATAGCTATGCGGGAATGATTATTCCAACTGCACTTAGTTTGTGGGCTGTTTTCATGTACACGAACTTCTTTAAAGCTATTCCAGATGCGCTAATTGAAGCAGCGCGTTTAGACGGGGCTAGCGATTTGAAAATTCTCTTTAAAATTGTTCTGCCAATGTCAAAATCTATCACAACGGTTATCTTCTTGTTTTTATTCACTGACAGATGGACGAATTTACTTTGGGATTTGCTTGTTTCAAAAAGCGACTCGACCGTTACACTAAACGTGTTGATTTCTCAAATGTTTGGACCTTACGGGACTTATCCAGGACCGATGTATGCGGCTTCTGTTTTACTCACTGTACCGTTAATTATTTTGTTCCTTTGTTTTTCGAAAAAATTCCAAGAAGGTATGCAATTTACATTGAAATAAAGTGGGGAAAACAATGCGTTGGTTTGAAAAAAGTGTGTTTTATGAAGTTTATATGAAATCGTTTTGTGATGGGAATGCAGATGGTTTTGGTGACTTTATTGGTTTGAAAGAACGGCTTCCTTATTTGCGAAAGCTTGGTGTGAATGGGCTTTGGCTTACGCCGTTCTATCCTTCCATGCAAGTTGACAATGGCTATGATGTTTCCGACTATATGGATGTAGACTCGGTCTACGGAACAATGGATGACTTTCGGGCATTTATGGCGGCTGCTAAACAAAATGATATGGCTGTCATTATTGATATTGTTTTTAATCATACTGCGATTAATCATAAATGGTTTGAGAAGCACCCTGAATATTATGTTTGGAAAAAAGAGCCGAACAATTGGGAGTCTTTTTTCGGTGGTTCAGCTTTTACTTATCATGCGAAACAAAATGCATATTATTATCATAGTTTTGCAAAAGAGCAAGTAGATCTTAATTGGACAAATCCAGCTGTTATGCAAGAAGCGAAACGAATTTTGCAGTTTTGGCTAGAGGAAGGTGTGTCTGGTTTTAGGTTTGATGTGATCAACAATTTAACAGTAGATACGGAATTTCATGATAATCCATTTGATGAGCTAGGTGAAATGATTCATAAATTTGACCGGAATCAGCCTGGCGTTCAGGCGGTGATTAAAGAACTAGCGAGCTTTTGCCGAGCATGCAAAAAAGACGTGTTTTTAGTGGGCGAAATTAGTTCGGATGACTTGAATGAAATCGCGTCATACAGCCAAGATGAAATGCTTGATGTCACATTTAATTTTAACTTTGGAAGTATTGAGAAATTATCTGTTAAGAAAATTTATGATGAATTAGTTCGCATGGAAGAAAAATTACGAGAACGAATGCCGACGTTATTTTTTGGAAGTCATGATATGGGGCGCTTGATGTCGCGTTTAGCGAATGAAGATAGGGATATTGCTAAACTTCTGGCATTTTTAATGCTAACCGCACGTGGAATTCCGTTTATTTATAACGGAGAAGAGGTTGGAATGCGCAACCAACTTTTCCATGCGGTTGAGGAGTTTCGTGATATTCAAGGGATTCAAGCTTATCATTTGGCACTTCAAAAAGGTGCGAATGAGCAGTCTGCGCTAGAGGCGGCTAATCAGAAAACGCGCGATGTGGGACGCGGTCCGATGCTTTTTGCGGATGGTCAATCATTCTCAGGAGTAAAACCTTGGATTTTAGGAAGAAATGAATCGGATTTTGACAAAGAGGATATGTTTGAATTTTATAAACGTCTACTTAAATTTCGAAAAAAAGCGGATTTTCAAACGAAAGCGTATGAAAAGCTGGTTTTAGAAGAAGAAGCGATTTGTTATATTCGCGGGCGCTATTTATTTGTGGCAAACTTTGGCGAAACTGATTTTTCTATTAAAGAAAGTGGGAAATTAGTGTTTGGTCAGGCGAAGCGAATTAAAGGTAATTTTAATGTAAGTCCGTTTGACGGCGTAGTGATAGAGTTGGAGGATTAAGATGCAAAGTGCACAAGAATTATTAGAAATATCAAGAGAAACGAGAAAAGTTGGAACTAGCAAAAAAATAATGTTTTTAGGTGTCGACGGTTTTGATGTGTACAATATTACGGCACCGTTTGAATTGGATGGACGGAAGATAATTGCTGGAAGAGTTGAAAAGCGAGATAGTGAGGCATCTTTTATTGCTTTTTTTGAAGAAGTTGATTCGGTAACGTATAAACGAATTGAAGGTGCAACCGAGCTTAAACTTCAAGATCCATTTATTACTTTTATTGACGATAAACTTATTTTAGGGGGCGTTGAAACATTTCCAAACCCTGCGGATGCTACGAAACTAAGCTGGAGAACCAATTTTTATATTGTTCATACTTTAACTGAAATTTCTTTACTATTTACTGGACCAAATGGTATGAAAGATTTGCGACTAAAGCAACTTCAAAATGGTGAAATTATTGTTTTAACTCGGCCACAAGGTGAAAAAGGTGGTCGCGGCAAAATTGGTCATTTACGGATTCATTCCCTAGAGGAACTTACTACTGAACGTATCGAGGCGGCGCCGCTTTTAAATGGCAATTTTATTGGTGAAGACTGGGGCGGCGCAAATGAAATTTACGAGCTTGAAACGGGCGAAATTGCCGTTTTAGGGCATATAGCTTCTTTTGATGAAGAAAATAATCGCCACTATTATCCACTTGTTTTCTGGCTGGAAAATGATACGATTTGTCAACCGGAAATCATTGCGGAGCGGTCAGATTTTATAGATAGTCCTGCTAAACGTGCTGATTTAGTCGATGTTGTGTTTAGTGGTGGCCTCGTGTTTCAAGATGAACACGTCATTTTATATGCTGGCATAAGTGATGCTTCTGCGCAGTATATCGAACTTATTAATCCTTTTAAGAAAGTAGGAATATAAAAATATGAATATTTATCGTTATGAAGAAAACCCTTTGATTACACCACTTGATGTTGTACCCTATCACGAAGGTTATGAAGTTATTGGTGCGTTTAACGGTGGTGTAGCAAAATATGGAGATGAAACACTCCTTCTTTTGCGCGTAGCTGAAAAACCAATTGCGGCACACGAAAATGAAGTGGTTGCTCCGTATTTTAACGTTCAGGAGCAAAAATTGGAACGTGTTTCTTTTGATAAAAATGACCCAACCTATAATTTTGAAGATCCAAGAATGATTCGTCATAAAGATAATTTAGGGGGATTCATTTATTTAACATCGATTTCCTACATTCGAATTGCACGAAGTAAAGATGGACACAATTTTACGCTTGATAAAGAGCCGTTTTTATATCCATTTAACGAATATCAAACGTTTGGGATTGAAGATGCACGCGTGATGCAAATGGAAGACACTTACTACATCACCTTTAGCGCCGTTTCTGAATGTGGTGTTGCGGATGCACTCGTTACAACAAAAGATTTCAAAACGTATGACTACAAAGGCAACATTTTTGCACCTGAGAATAAAGATGTTCTTCTTTTCCCTGAGAAAATTAGCGGCAGTTATTATGCGCTCCACCGTCCAAGTGCAAAAAATATTGGTGAGCTTGATATTTGGCTAGCTTCATCGCCCGATTTAGTTAACTGGGGGAACCATAAGCGCCTCATCGGTGTACGCCAAAATAGTTACGATGATGGACGTGTTGGAGGCGGCTGTACGCCAATTAAAACAAAAGAGGGCTGGCTAATTTTATATCACGGGGCGACAAAAGGACACCGTTATGTGATGGGTGCGGCGCTACTTGATTTAAATGATCCATCCATTGTTTTAAAACGAACAACAGAGCCATTTTTGGAGCCAGTTGCAGAATATGAAAAGAACGGCTTTTTCGGTGATGTGGTTTTTGCTTGTGGAACAATTCAAGAAGGCGACTTGCTTAAAATGTATTACGGTGTAGCAGATACTTCGATGGCTGGCTGTGAAATGAAAATTAGCGATTTGCTAGCACATCTGGAGCGGACGTCATGTTTAGCGAAGTAGAACTTTTAAGATGGCAGCAAGCAAATTTGCCAGAAGAACTTGAAAATGACTTAGCAACAAGTCATGACTTGCACGATCAGTTTTATCGAAATTTAGAATTTGGAACTGGTGGAATGCGCGGGAAAATGGGGGCAGGGCCTAATCGAATTAATATTTACACCATTCGCCGTGCAGCAAGCGGACTTGCGGAATATTTGCATGAACTTGGCAGCTATCAAAACGGGGTTGCGATTTCGTTTGATTCGCGAATTCATTCGCGTGATTTCGCTGCTCAAACCGCCCGCGTTCTAGCGGCAGCAGACATTCCCGTTTTCTTATCCGAAGAACTGCGACCAACACCAGAACTTTCTTTCATGGTGCGCGAATTTAAAGCGGCAGCGGGAGTCATGATAACGGCGAGTCATAATCCAGCTGCGTACAACGGTTTCAAGGTGTACGACGAGACGGGCTGCCAAATTACGCTTGAAGCAGCGAATAAAATAATGCAGTTTATGGAAAAAAAGGCAGATTTATTTGCAATACCAGTCGAAAGAGCAAACTGCCCACTGATTTCATCTGTAGGAGATACAATTGATGACGCCTACTTAAAAAATGTTCAAACGGTGACAAAACGCCAAGATTTCATAACGGATTTTGGAAGCCGATTAAAAATTGTGTATACACCACTGCACGGTAGCGGACGAAAGCTCGTTACAGAAGGACTTAAAAATGCCGGATTCAAAAACATCACCCTAGTCTCCAAACAAGCCAAACCAGACGGGCGGTTTCCAACTGTGGAATCACCAAATCCAGAGGAGTTAGAAAGTTTTAAATTAGCTTTTGACCTCGGGAAAGAAGAAAATGCCGATATTATTTTGGCGACTGATCCCGATGCAGACAGGCTCGGGGTAGCAGTGTTAAATAACGGAGATTATCAAATTTTGACAGGAAACCAATTGGGGGCGCTCATGCTTTACTACCTTCTTACGACAAAGGAAGAGGTAACGAAAAATGATGTGCTCGTGACAACTGTTGTAACGAATGATTTGGGACGGAAAATGGCAAAGCATTTTGGAGCTCAGAACAAAGAGACGCTTACAGGATTTAAATTTATTGGCGAACAAATTGCGGCTTTTGAAAAAACAGATGAGCACTTTTTGTTTGGCTATGAAGAAAGCTATGGCTATTTAGTTGCCCCATTTGTACGTGATAAAGATGCAGTCCAGGCGGCACTTTTAACAGCAGAAATCGCCCTTTATTTTAAAGAAAAAGGTATGTCGCTTTTGACCGTTTTGGATAATCTGTATAAGGAGTTCGGTTATCATCTAGAAGGGCTAACAAATCTGGCTTTTGAAGGTGAAGACGGTACTAAGAAAATGAATGAACTACTCAAAAGGTTGCGGGAAGAAGAAATTTTTCCAAATGTCATACAAAAAATTGACTTTGTAAATGGGCATTTAGGACTTCCAAAGACGAATATGTTACGTTTTGATTTTGAACACGGGGAACGTGTATTCATTCGACCATCAGGAACTGAACCAAAATGCAAAATTTATTTTCAAGTTGTCGAAACGTCTGCCGAGGAAGCTGAAACAGCGCTTCAAAAGCTAACAGAAATGGTACTTAAACAACTTTAAAAGCAAGCTAAGACTTTTATGTGTAATCAAAAGTCTTGGCTTGCTTTTTCGATTGGCTTATACTGAAAATAACAATTGGTATAGCTTGCACATTAAATCTGGGTTTGCTAATGCATGTGAATAATTGTATATTGGTATACTACAATGAGATTTTTTCGCCACCTAAATCTGCTGAAGCTTGTTCGTGCTCTGCAATAATGATGGTTTCTTTAGTGCTTTCAAGTGGGACGAAAAGACTCGGATCGGTATCGTTTAAAAGAGCGTCTGCAAAATGTTTAATCTCTAAATAATAGCCATCTTCTTTGTCAATGGCTGGCTGAAACTTTTCTCCTTCCTCTGGGTAGTCTGTCAAAATGCCGTTTTCTAAAATAATCGTGCCAGTTTCAAAGTTAATGCGGTAGCGCATTTCAAAGCCAAAATCACCGTTTATTGTCCAGTCATCTTGTGCGTTTACGACCTTTCCGTCGGCATAGTGGTAATTGGAAGAAACGATATCATAACCGCTACCATCAAAAATAACTTTTCCGGTTGTCGAAACAGCCTCTGGTTTTCCAAATAACCAATTAATGGTGTCAACATCGTGGATATGTTGATCGAGCAAGCAACCACCTGATTTATCTTTTTGTAGTAGCCAGTTTTCAAAGGACCATTTTGGTGTTTGGCCCCCTCTGAAAAATGAAGCGCTTACAACTTTGCCGTATCGTTCGCTCTCAATGGCTTCTTTGACATATTGATAGCTTGGGAAGAAACGAAGCGTTTGGCCAATCATTAGTTTGCGGTCGTATTTTTGAGCGGCTTGAATCATTTCCTCGCAGGCTCTTTTTGAGATTGCCATTGGTTTTTCGCAAAAAACATGTAAGTTAAGTGACATTGCAAGTACTGCTAGTGGGGCATGGAGATAGGTAGGTAAACATAAATCTACATAGTCTAAGTCTTCTTTTTCAGCCATTTCCTCTAGGTTGGAATAAAAACGAAATTTTGAGAAGTCAATTTGTTCACTACTAACTTTTAGATTTCCTTCTACCTGTGCACCGTGATGTTTGGTTTTATCTACATCACAAATGGCGACAAGTTCAACAGGGAACCCTTCATCCATCAGACGTATGTAATTTTGTAAGTGCGCGTGCCCCATAAAACCGAGTCCAACAAGACCAACTTTTAGCATGATAAAGCCTCCGTTTGATTTGTATTTCACAAACTTGTTTTTTTAAAGCAAGAAAGTGATTGTACTAATACCTTACACAGGAAGTGATATTGTGATATTTAGAATCAAAGACACAAAATTTATAAAAAAAGGCTAAATGTTAAAAAGAGGGTTTTCAGAATGCTATTTGCCTGTAATAATCAAATTAAGCCAAGGGAGGCTTATGGAAATGATAAACAGTGATTTCTTAATGAAGCTTGAGCCAATGAAGCGACTGCTTAATGTGGAAAGTGTTGTAACCGTTTACTATTTCGAGTTTTCTAAGAACTATTTGTATGCTGGGGAAAAACATGACTTTTGGGAAATGGTTTATGTGGATAAAGGTGAGTTAGAAGTATCAGCAGACAAGGAAGGCTATGAATTAAAAGAAGGCGATATTATCTTTCATAAGCCAAATGAATTTCATAATTTGTGGGCGAATGGAATTAGTGCGCCGAATGTTCTTGTTGTCAGTTTTGTTTGCAATTCAGAAGGAATGCGTTTTTTCGAAAATAAAATTATGCGGCTTGCAACTGGTGAGCGAGAATTGCTTGCGAAAATTTTACAAGAAGCAAAAGGTGTGTTTAAGCCAGAACTTGGTCGTCTTTATTTAAAAGAAACACGGCTGGATAATCCAAGAATTGGTGCCGAGCAAATGCTTTACATTTATTTAGAGCAATTTCTTATTCGTCTCATTCGTGATGAAACAACCAATGTGAATCAAAAAAGATTGAGTGTAGCTACTAAGAAAAAGTTTGAGAAATCCATCGTCAATGACATTATTCAATTTATGAATGACAATTTATACGGGCACCTTTGTTTAGATGACATTTGCCAAGCTTTCTTTTTCAGCAAGACGTATTTAAAAACAATTTTCAAAAAAGAAACGGGCTATACGGTCATGAATTTTTTTAAAATGCTAAAAATGGAAGAAGCGAAAAAATGTATTCGCGAAAACAATCATACCTTTACCCAAATTGCCCAAAAACTAGGTTTTGATTCTGTACATTATTTTTCAAACAGCTTTAAAAAGCAGACGGGGCTTAGCCCGAGTGAATATGCTAGATCTATTCAAGCACTTGAAATGAAACTTCGTGAAGACGGGGAGGGAAGATGAAAATGACCGTGAAATTTGGTGTAGTTGGTCTTGGAAATCGCGGAAGCAAGTTTGCCTTACATACCATCATGCCACATCCTGATTTTGAACTTGTAGCAATTTCAGATGCGGACGAAAAAAAGTTTGCCTTGTTTGAAGATTTTGATGTGGAAGCCTACACAAATTATGAGGATTTACTCCAAGATAAAGCTGTTGAAGCGGTTTTCATTGCAACACCAGATGATACACATGCGGAAGTAGTGATAAAGGCGGTGCAAGCGGAGAAGCATATTTTATGTGAAAAACCACTTGAAGTATCTCTTGAAAAAGTAAGAGAAGTTGAAGCAATACTCAAAAATTTTCACGGTGTTTTTCTTGTAGGTTACGTCCTCAGGTATGCGCCGCTATATTATAAAGTGAAGCAAATCCTTGATGAGGGAGTAATCGGGCGGATATGGCTTGCAAATGGGAGTGACCATATCCATTACGGCGGCTATGCATTTTTCCATGACTGGCACCGCGATAAAGCTCGCTCTGGCAGTTTACTCATGCAAAAAGCAACACATAGCTTAGATATATTAAACTGGCTGATAAACTCCTCTCCTGTCCAAGTTACAGGCCTTGGGGGCTTAGAAGTTTTTGGGGAAAAGGGAGCGAAGGAAAAATTTGGCGCGCCCTTACAAAAAAAGTTGCATTGCCGAACTTGTCAAATCAAATGGAGCTGTGAGGAAAGCCTTTTAAACATAAAAAAACATAAAAATATTGAATGGCAAAAAAATTGGCCGGATGATTGCGTGTTTGATTCAAGTGTAAATGTAGATGACCATCAAGCGCTTTTAATTCTTTATCAGAATAATGCAAAATTAACCTATTCATTATGCCAATTTTCGGCGTTTTATAGGCGTGAGTTTCAGTTTTTCGGTACAAAAGGTGAGCTTTATTTTGATGATGAAAGAAATGATATTGTGATAAGTGACCGCTTGAAGTCGGAAAAAACGACCATTCATGTGCCGGAATTAACTGGTCACGGCGGAGGCGACGATGAAATGTTGCTGGATTTCTTAAGATGTATTGAAAGTGGGGCAAAACCGCGTTCCAATTTAGAGAGTAGCGCGACTGTTTCGCGGCTTGTCATTGCGGCGGAAGAGGCGATTAAAGAAAATAAAATAGTGCGTGTGGAGGGATGACATTGGAAAATGAAGAACATGTAGCGGTGGAACTAGCAAAGGCAAATAAACTAGGAAGGCTGACCTTTTTTCGGTATTTTTTAGTAGCCCCCATTTCAGATGAAGCCGCGCGAATTGCAAGGCTTGAGGAAGTCTATGCTTTCATGGAAGAGCTACAAGACGGGGAAGCTGAAATCTTGTTTTCAAGTGTTAATAAAGACAAAACGGTCTTTCTTTTAACAGGAAAGTGGAGTAATCGGGCGCATTTTAATATTATGTTGGATTTTAATAGGCACAGCTCATCGAAAATCAAGAAGTTTGAAATCGCCGGGCTAGAGGGGCTCTTCCAATTTGATACGACTACGGAGAACGCTTTTTATTCGAACTTTTTAAATTCTGAACCGGTGAAGGAACACGCGGTGCCTAGTGCGCGAGGAAGACAGTTGTTTAAACTGATTTTAGCCGAAAAGGTAGCGAACTTAAGGGGGTTGTCGCTTTGAAAATAGGCATTATTGGGACGGCGCATATGCATGTTGAGAGTTATACGAAACATTTGCGAACACTTGGTGTCGAAATTGTTGGTGCGTTTGATCGAAATAATAGTCGGCTTTCTGAGTTTTGTAAGCGGCATGAATTAAAGGTTTTTAAAGAGTTAAATCGGCTGTTAGAAAGCGAAATTGATACGGTCTTAATTTGTTCAGAAAATGCTTTTCACGCTGACTATACAGTAGCGGCAGCTATGCACGGAAAGCATGTCATTGTAGAAAAACCAATGGCGCTATCCGTTTCAGAAGCCGACAAAATGATTCTCGCATGTGAGAATGCCAAAGTTAAGCTAATGGTGGCACATCCCGTTCGTTTCTCAAAAGTCATGCAGGAACTGAAAGCAAGTGTTGATGCCGGAAAAATTGGGAGAATCGTTGCGATCGATGCAACGAACCACGGGAAAAATCCAGGGGGATGGTTTACTGAGCCCGAACTATCTGGCGGTGGTGCCATTATCGACCATACGATTCATATGGCGGATATTGTCTATGCATTATTCCATCCAGAAATTGAAAGCGTTTTCGCTATGAGTGAGAACTGGTCAGAAGGTGTAGTGGAAGATACAGGACTACTTCATATTCGTTTTCAAGATGGTGTTTTTATGAGTTTAGATACATCATGGAATCGTCCAGAAGCCTATCCAGTATGGGGAGATGCCTCACTTTCGCTAGTGACTGAAAAGGGATACGTCCATGTTGATGGATTTGGACGTAAGGGTCTTCGTTATTCGGAGGAAAAACCAATTAGTTTTGAATATTTTGAAGCAGATATGGATTTTCTAATGTTAGAAGCGTTTAAAAAAGCAATCGATGAAGATTTGCCATCACCAGTTCCAGGCGTTGCAGGAAGATTTACCGTACTCCTTTCTAAAATGGCTTACGCTTCAATCGAGCAAGGAAAACTGATTCGTCAGGAGGAAATAAGATGAGGAAGGGTATTAACAGTTGGTGTTTACCAACAACGCTCACGCGGAATGAAATTTTTGAAGAAGCAAAGGCAGCTGGTTTTGAAACAATCGAGCTGAACATGGCGGATGCCTCTGCAAAAGGCAATTTTGTCGGGGAATTAGGGCTTTTAGATACAGAAATTTTAACGACAGAAACTACAGAACAAGAACTTTTAGAGTTAAAAAATCTATCAGAAAAGTTAGCGCTCCCGATTTCAAGTGTGGCTACGGCACTTCATTGGTCATATCCTTTAAACGCGAATGATGAAAAAGTGCGTGAAAAAGGTAAATGGATTGCTAGAAAAATGATAGATGCGTGCAAAATTTTGGGTGGCGACACGGTTTTAATTGTCCCAGGTGTTGTAACAGAAGACGCCGACTATGCATCTTGCTACGTAAGAGCAAAAGAAGCGCTTCTTGAACTTGCCCCGTATGCAAAAGAAAAAGGAATTATCATTGGTGTGGAAAATGTATGGAATAAATTTCTGCTTAGTCCGCTGGAAATGAAGCAATTTATTGATGAAATCAATCATCCGAATGTGAAAGTGTATTTTGATGCTGGAAATGTGCTGCAATTTGCCTATCCAGAACAGTGGGTTGCTATTTTAGGCGATCGAATTCAAAAAGTGCATATTAAAGATTTTTCAAGAGGAATTGGGAATATTCACGGTTTTACAGGTCTATTAGCTGGTGATATGAACTGGGGAAGGCTTATGGAGTCACTCCGAGCAATTGGTTACGCTGGACCGCTTACATGTGAACTAACGCCATATAGGGAGAACCCATTGCAACTTTCAAGAGATGCGAGCCAGGCAATGGATTATATATTAGCTTCTAAATAATGAGAAATGAAAGGGGTTATTTGAACATGAAAAGAAAAACATGGGCAGTTTTATTTGCGATATTACTTTTAAGCCTCGTACTTGTAGCATGTGGTGGGGGAAGTAGCGGCGACAGTGGAAGTGACCAAAAAGTCATTACGTACGCACTTTGGGACAAAGAGCAAGCACCAGTTTATCAAGAAATTGCGAAAGATTTTGAAAAAGAAAATCCAGATGTAAAAGTAAAATTTGAAATTACACCCTTTGCCCAATACTTTACTAAGTTAGAAACGGCAATCACTGGGAAAAATGCGCCAGATGTATTTTGGGTCAACATCCCACGAGCGCCTGATTACATTAACAATGGTGTCTTAATGCCAGTTGACGATGTGAAATTTGATAAAGATAAAATTCCTGAACAATACTTAGAAGCCTATTCGAATGATGGAAAACTATACGGTGTTCCAAAAGACTTCGATACGAATGCCCTTTTTTACAATAAAAAAATGTTTGATGATGCAGGAATAAGCTACCCAGATGATACATGGACATGGGCAACGTGGCAAGATGCAGCAAAAAAACTTACAAAAGCAGATGAAAACATTTACGGATTAGCAGCACCACTCACATGGCAAGGCGGTTACTATGAAACTATTTACCAAAACGGAGGAAGCCCCTTCATTGACAAAGGAAAGAAATCTGGTTTCTCGGAACAGGCTGCGATAGACGGCGTTAATTTCTGGTATAACTTTACAAAAGATGGCTCTGCAACCCCGTTAAAAGATATGGCAGGCACAACAGGCTCCGAGCTACTCCTTAACGGCCGGGTTGCAATGTCAGTCGAAGGTTCTTACATGGTACCCGTTATTTTTAAAGAAAAATATGGAAAAGATAACATTGACGTAGCTCCGCTTCCAAAAGGGAAGACGCGCGCGACAACTTCCAACTCACTTGCCAATGTGATTTCAGCAAATACAAAAAATGCAGATGCAGCTAAACGCTGGGTTGCGTTTTTATCAACAAAAGAAGCGAGTGAAAAAGTGGCCGAATCAGGCGTTGTTATTCCAGCGTACCAAGGAGCAGCAGATGCATGGATTAATGCCTATCCAGACAAAGATTTAAAAGTTTTCACAGACGCAGTAAACTATGCCGTGCCGTTACCAAACACAAAAAACAGTTCTGCGGCAATCGCCATCGAAGGTGATGTCCTTTCAAAAGCGTGGACTGGTGAGGAGAGCGTAGAAGCCGCCTGTAAAGAACTTGCAGACAAAGCTAACGCACTACTAAACAAATAATGAATAAGGACTGATAAGCATGGCAAAACAAACACTTTCTGTAAAAAAATATAAAAAAAGAGATATGCTATCTGCCTTATTCTTCGTCGGTCCGCTTTTTTTCGGGCTACTCATTTTTTACTTAATACCAATGATTCAAAGTGTATTTTATTCCTTTACAGAGTGGGGCATGTTTGGCGGTTACAAATTTACCGGCCTTGCGAATTACAAAAAAATGTTTGGCGATCCAGAAGTGTTAAAAGCGCTGAAAAATACGTTAACGTATGCCATTTTCACAGTACCAATTGCGATGGCCATTTCCATCTTCATTGCTACGCTTCTTAACAACAAAATTAAAGGGGTGACAGCCTACCGAATGATTTATTTTTTACCCGCTGTCACCATGACCTCTGCTGTTGCCATGATATGGAAGTGGATGTTCAATTCGCAATACGGAATTATCAACCAATTTCTAGGACTGTTTGGTATAGATGGACCAGCTTGGCTTACCGATTCAAATACCGCAATGATTGCGCTTATCATTGTTGGCGTTTGGAGTTCACTTGGCACATCTATCGTCATTTATTTAGCAGGCTTACAAGGTGTGCCAACTACATTTTATGAGGCTGCTGAAATGGACGGGGCAGGACCAATACGCAAATTTTTCAAAATTACACTACCGCTTTTAACGCCAACTATGTTTTTCAATTTAATTACATCACTTATTTCAGCCTTGCAAGTGTATGATTTAATTTTCCTAATGTACAGCCAAACAAATCCAGCACTTCAAGACGTGCAATCACTCGCCTACCTTTTCTATAAAAATGCATTTATTTTGAATGACAAAGGTTATGGTGCCGCAATAACAGTTGTGCTACTCATGTTGACGTTAGTGATTACCGTGATTAATTTTAGCCTACAGAAAAAATGGGTTCATTACCAGTAAAGGAGTGGAAAACGTGCTTAAAAATCGCAGTTCAAAAAAATGGCTTGTCCATTTATTGTTAATTCTTGGTGCCTTTATGATGGTTTTCCCCTTCTTCTGGATGGTGATGACGTCACTAAAGACAACGGCAGAATCCATTGCCATTCCGCCAACCATTTTTCCGAGTGAATGGCAGTGGCACAATTATAAGGACATCTTTGTTATTTTTCCGTTTGGGAAATTCTTTTTAAACACATTCATTTCGACTGCAGTCATTACAATCGGCCAAGTTTTTCTTTGTTCTATGGCCGCCTATGCTTTCGCGCGAATTAATTTCCCATTTAAAAATGTTTTATTCATTTTAATCTTGTCGGTTTTAATGGTGCCTGGTCAAATTTTCCTTATTCCACAATATTTGATTATCCAAAATATGAATTTACTCAACACGATTCCGGCGTTATTTATTCCAGGGTTGTTTTCAGCTTTTGGAACGTTCTTGCTCAGACAATTTTTTATGACGATTCCAAAAGAAGTTGAGGAGGCAGCGATTATTGATGGTTGTTCGCGCATTAGAGTTTTCTTCAGTATTATTTTGCCGCTTTCGCGTTCTGCCCTAGTTTCTTTGTCAATTTTCGCCTTGCTATACGGTTGGAATTCGCTACTATGGCCGTTGATTGTTAACACATCAACGGAGAAAATGACGCTTTCTGCGGGACTTGCCTCTCTAAGCGGACAGTACGCAACAAATTATCCGCTAATTATGGCAGGCTCTTTTCTAGCGATTATACCGCTAATCATCGCCTTTCTTATTTTCCAAAAACAATTTATTGAAGGAATTGCGCTTAGCGGATCAAAAAATTAATAAAAAAGCGAAAATCAGGAGTTATTCTCTGATTTTCGCTTTTTTTAACATGCTCAACTAAATAAAGTATGAAAGGTGTAGCGTAATTTACAGTATTTTAGTATAAAAGTTAAAAAAATTAATTTCTTGTTCCCGAAAATTTAGGTTGATTTATTTTGTTGCATGTGATAAAATTTTGAAATTTATTATGTTGTTCCTCTCTATAAGCAACTTGCCGAGTTTATAAAAAAATAGTTGTAGAACTTTAAAGAAAATTATGCATAAGAAAGAAAAAAAGGAAATTTTTAGGTTTTTTTTTTACTTTTTATCATAAAAATTACATAATTTGTCTACATATTTTTTTATTAAAATAGTATATCCTACTAAAGCAATAGAAATTAACTATAGAGGGGTGTATAAATGAAAAAAATAATAAGTGTAATGTTAGTAAGTTTACTTATTTTAGGAACAATTTGGAATTCAGCAATTGGAAATAATTTTGTACAAGCAAAAGAAGGAGACGATCCAGGAGTAACCATTGATGCTCCAGAAAATTTAACTTCAAGACAACAGGCTGAAATAAAAGTGACGCTATCTGCTTCGGCTGGAAAATTAGAACAAGATGGTACAATCGAAATTAAAATTCCGCAAAATACAGTGGCGCAAGTAAATGATTTGACGGAAAACTTATTGTTAGGGGATCCATTTTATTTACCGGATTCAGCTGTGACAGAAGATGGTTCTGGAAATTATATTCTTCATGTAGCCTATGACCATTCTAAAATAAATCCTGTTGAGGCGACTGGTCAAACTTTCACCATTAAATACGGAACAACTGTTTTTAAAGATGGTGCTCCAGATTCTGCGTCTTATGAAGCGGTTTTATATAAAGGCGGTATCAAGACGAGTGAAGCTACTGACAGTTCAAAAATAACAAAGGATTTATCTGGTTTACCACTATTAAGTAAAATGAGTACAAGACCGCATAAAGAGATGAACGGTGAAAATGTTGCTATCATGAGCACGAGTGCCCCGTCTTCAAATGTATTTGCGATTATCGTTAACTATAATCAGCAAAATGTTGAAAATGCTGTTTTGGAGGATATAACACCAGAACAAACAGAACTTGTTGATCCGATAAAATATATTTCTGCTACTGGAAATGCCACGCCTTCGCAACATATAAGAATTGCTGAGGTGACGGAAAGAGACGAAAATGGTCTGCCAATTGGTTGGAAATATGTAACAAGTGAATTTGTTGATAAAATATCGACTTCAGAAAAAGGCTTCCAAATTGATTTTGGAAATCTAACACCTGATAAAAGCTATGTTGTCATGTATGCTCAAAAAATTAACGACAATGCAACGCAAGTAGATTTCGGAATAAAGTACAATCAAGCGATGCTGAAAAGTAACGGTGCGACAATTAGAACTGCATCTGAACCGTTAGCATTAGATAGTTTAAGCTATGAATCAGTAGGCTTAATAAAAAAAGTAAGCCAAGAAACAATTTCTACAACGGGTGGCTCTTTTATTTATTCGCTTGATTTGAGTTCTAAGGAAGGTACAATTCCTGCAGGCACTGAAATTGTTGACCCACTTCCAGAATATACATCTTTTTCAAATACTATTAGATCAACTGAAGAGTTCTTTTCAGAAGGTGTATATGATAGCGCAACAAATACAGTGACCTATACGTTATTAAAAGATCTCGTGCAGGGAGAACAAAAAACGATTCAATTTAAGGTGAATTATAATAACCCAACCGCAAAAGAGGGTTATAAAATAACAAATAAAGCCTATATTAACTATGCTGGAACAAAAATCTATAGTAACGATGCTACTGTCACAGTTGAAGGCAGTGCTATCCTTACTAAAATAGATAATCTTACACAAAAGCCTTTAGCAGGTGCACTCTTTAACGTTGTAAATGAACAAGGAGAGATAGTAAGAGAAAACATTAGTTCTAATGATAGTGGTCAAGTTCATACTGGTTTGCTCAAGCCGGGCAAGTATAGTTTCATTGAAGTACAAGCGCCAACAGGATATATAATAGATACAACACCGATTGATTTTGAAGTCCTTCCGAGTCAGGAGACAACGATTCAACTTGAAAAGGCCAATAAAGAAGGTGTTAGCATATCCGGCACTAAAACGTGGGAAGATAACGAGAATCAAGCTCAAAAAAGACCAAATTCGATTACAATTCAGCTTTATCAAAACGGGAAGAAACTGAATGATAAAAAAGTAAGCGAAAGTGATGGTTGGAAATATACATTTTCTTCCTTACCAAAGTATGATAATGAAGGAAATGAATATGAATATACACTGAAGGAAGTTCCAGTAGATGGATATCAAACTGTTCAATCTGGAAATGATTTTACGAATATTTATAAAGCTGATTCGAATCAAACTGTTCCACCAAATGTAAAAGACGATCCAAAAGACCCGAGAGATCCTAGTCAAGTTGAAACGCTAGATCCAAAACATGAAGAGAAAAGTTCACTTCCAAAAACAGGAGATGCGCTTCAAAATGATATGTTATTCGTGACGGCGGGCGTTCTTCTTTTAGTTGCTGTCTTATTAGTTCGGCAAAACAGAAGAAAACAAAGATAAAAAAACAGACTGGCGATAAACGATTATTCAATCGTTTGTCATCAGTCTGTTTTTGATTTTATGCGCCAATTTATTTTCCAGAAGCGCGACCGCTTTTCGCTTTTCCCCCTCTAAAGATAAAGAAAATGAGGCTAAGAATGGCGCCAATTGCTCCGCCTAAAATAGAAATTACAACGAGCATTAGCGTGCCAGCAAGTTGCATGATGCCTAGAATGATTACGGTCGCAACTAGACCATACATAAAACCAAATAGTGAGAAACGCGCTAAGGTCACTTTTTGGCTAAAACCATAAAAAATTTCAGCTACTGTACTACCTACTAGTATGAGCGGTGCAGCGAATAAAATAGCTGAAAAAACATTGGCTGCTGTAAGTTCATCAAATAGGAGTGCTTCAATTCCGAGGACTGAAAATATTCCTAAAATAAAAACGGTTAAGTAGGCGATAATAAAACGCAATTTTGAACACTCCTTTTTTATTTTCCTTAATTAGTATATCAAAAAGGGAAGCTTTATTCACCTAAAATATGCTAGATTAAAGCACGTAGTGGGTTGCCGAACAAATGAAGACCTGTTTGAAAAATCAAACAGGTCGTTTTTTATTCAATAATGAAAGTATCATCCTCGCGGCTAACTAACATTCTCACACCTTGGATAAGATTAAATAGAAATAGGATGACGGTTAGGATAATGAGTGTAACAACTGCTCCAAATGCTATAAAGCCAACTGTATGGGAACTATCTGTACTAATGGCAACAAGTGAAAAAATACAAAAGATGAAAAAAAGTCCAAGAGTAGGTAAAATATGAGTGAATAATGCTACTTTAGAATGATGTTTCACATCGCGAGATTCTCCAAAAACCCAGATGAACAAAGGGACGAGTATGGGGGCAAATAAAATACTAAAATAGCTTAGGGCATTTACAATTCTATGATTGTTCATTTTTAACATCCTCTCTATAACGAATAATTTTATTATAAGGAAAAGGATGTTTAACAACCATCGAACGAGGTGACAGAGTAAAGTTTTTTGATGACAGTTTTGTAAGCTTAAATGACAGATTTAAGCGTCCAAATTTTACTGCGCCAACGCCTAAACATGAGAAACGCGCGAATTCCCTCATCAATAATATAGGCAATCCAAACGCCGACTAGTCCAAGTCCAGCTGTAATACCAAGAACATACGAAAATGGTAAACTAACGATCCACATGACGATTAAGCCAACGATGAATGGGAATTTCACATCACCAGTTGAATTTAAACTGCTAATAATAATGATGTTGGTTGCTCGGAAAAGTTCTAGCGCGATAGAAAGTAAAAACAAGTTTTTCGTCATTTGGATAACGATTTCATTTGATGTAAATAAACTCATAATAGGCTCGGCAAGAAGGTAAAGCAAAATACTCACAATAAGTGCGATGACAACACCGATTTTCCAACTTCTGATGCCTTGTTTGTATGCCTTTTCCACTTCTTTTGCGCCAACTGCGCGGCCGATTAAAATTTGTGATGCTTGACCAATAGCAATTGCGAAAAGTGCAACAAATTGACTTACACTCGAGGCGTATACTTTTGTCGTGAGGGCCTCGGTACCTAAAATGGCAATGATAGCTGTGACGACAAGCTGTGAGCCAGCGTAAGACATATTTTCGCCAGCGGAAGGAAGACCTAGTTTTAATATAGAATAAAGTAGTTTTTGAGAATAGTGTTTTAATTTTCTAAAGGTGAAGATGTAGCCGATATATTTTTTGAGCATGAAAATAGCCATAATCATGCCGATAAAATTGGCGACAGCTGTTGCAATCCCGACTCCGGCAACACCTAAGTCCAAGTAAGAAAGTGGACCGTAAAGGAATACGTAATTGCCAACAACATTAATAATGCTAATGGTAATTGGTACGAGCATGGCTTGCCGCACGTAACCATGAACGCGAATAATCGGTAAAATGGATGAGTGGATTGCTATGACAATGGAACTTCCACCGATAATTTCAAGAAATGGTGAGCCAACACGTATTAATTCTTCGTCTAAACCAACAAGTCTGAGGAAGGAATCACTTGCAAATAAAAAGATAACACTCATAATAATTCCGATAATAAAAGCAACAATTAGACCGTTAGTGATGACGCGTTCAATCATTTTATGACGTTCCGCACCAATCATTTGGGCAACCAAAATTTGAACACCTACACTAATAAAACCATACATGATGATAGAAATAACGAGAATTTGACTGGCGACTCCAGTTGCAGCTACAGCCTCATCTGAATAATGACCAAGCATAAAAACATCAACATAATTAATCATAATACGTAAAAATTGTTCAATGAAAATAGGCCAGGCTAATGTGAAAAGGCTCATTTTTGCGATATTTGTATGATCTGCCACGAAAAATCCCTCCCATCCATGTTTGCTTCTTTAGGCAGATGTGAATAATAAGAAAGTACGTATATAACAAGGAACATTATAAGGGATTAAAGCTTAAAAGTATAGGCTTTTTTGAGACTTCCACTTTTTAGTTGACTTTCAAATAAAAATAGATATAATTAGTTAGGTAAACTAACCAAAAGGAGGGGGAGTCATGTATCCGTCTGATGAGGATTTGGGACATTCTGTTATAAAAGCATTTATGAATTTTAAACGTGCTGAAATGTCGAGTTTCCACATGGAAGGCTATACAAAAGCTGAAACGCGCTTTATGTTTGTTCTTTTTCACGGTGTTAGAATGAGTCATTCAGAGCTTGGCGTCAGTGTAGCTGAAATTGGCAAGCGACTGCATATTTCAAAACCAAGTGTGACGCAGCAAATTAATGCGCTAGAAAAGAAGGGACTCATTACCCGTATTCAAAATCCGGATGACAAACGCGCTGCCTATTTAAATTTTACAGAAAAAGGAAGGGCATTGACGGAAAAAATGATTCAATCTTTTCATAGAAGTTTTGAGGACATGCGCGATTTTCTAGGCGAAGCGGATATGCGTACACTCATTATGCTACTTGAAAAATTAACGGATTATTTAAATGAGAAGGCGAAACAAGAAGGAGGCGCAGCACCAAATGATAAGACTATTTAAACGGCTGAAGCCCTATTCATGGGGGATTATCGTTGTATTAGTTTTAACCTTTATCCAAGTTATTGGGCAGTTATATTTGCCTACGCTTATGTCAAACATTATTGATAAAGGCGTAGTGACAGGAGACAAGCCTTATATTTGGAAAACGGGTGGGCTAATGCTCTTACTTTCAGCTGGAGCAGTTATTCTATCTGTGATTATCGTATATATCGCATCACGTATATCCATGGGTTTTGGCCGCGATTTACGAGACAAGATTTTTACGCAAGTTGAAAACTTCTCTTTGCAGGAATTTAATAAAGTAGGCACGTCATCACTTATTACAAGAACAACAAATGATGTTGTTCAAATCCAAAATGTACTTTATATGATGCTTAGGATGATGGTCATGGCACCGATCATGCTTATCGGTGGGATTATTATGGCAGTCGGACGCGATGCAAAATTATCGCTTATTTTTGTCGTTGTTCTCCCAATTTTGCTACTACTTGTCATACTTCTTGGTGGTAAAGCAATGCCAATGTTTAAAAAACTTCAAAAGAAAATGGACAAATTAAACCAAGTCATTCGCGAGGGTTTGACAGGTATCCGCGTTATTCGAGCTTTTAATCGCAACCAAGATGAACTAAATAAATTTGAAGAAGCTAATAATGACTATGCCGTAACGGCAATTGGTGTTAACCGCCTATTATCGCTTATGAGTCCGCTTATGATGCTGATTATGAACTTAACGAGTATTGCTATCATTTGGCTCGGGGCGCACTTCATTAGTGATGGCAACATGATGGTCGGCGACTTAATGGCCTTTATTCAATACGCGATGCAAATTATGATGAGCTTTATGATGCTTTCAGCTGTCTTTATTTTCATCCCGCGTGCGGGTGCTTCGGCTGAACGTATCAATGAAGTACTTGATATGAGTGCAGAAATTTTGGATCCAGTAGCGCCAAAATCGGCTGATGGACGTGCAGTGCTTGAATTTCAAAATGTATCTTTCCGTTATGAAGGTGCAGAGAAACCAGTTATTGCAGACATTAGTTTTCAGGCTAAAGCAGGTGAGACGATTGCTATAATTGGGAGTACGGGCGCTGGGAAATCTACATTGATTAATATGATTCCCCGCTTCTACGACACTGAAAACGGTGCAGTCCTAATAAATGGCGTAAACGTGCGCGATATGACACAAGAAGAGTTGCGTGACAAAATTGGACTTGTCCCACAAAAAGCTGTACTCTTTACAGGCGATATTGAATCAAATCTGCGCTACGGGAAAGAAGACGCCACAGAAAGTGAGATGTGGAAGGCACTTGAAATCGCCCAAGCAAAAGATTTTGTTTCTAAATTAAGAAAAGATATTCATTCGCGCGTTGAGCAAGGCGGAAATAATTTCTCTGGTGGGCAAAAACAACGGCTTGCAATTGCTAGAGCGCTCATTCGGAAGCCGGAAGTTTACATTTTCGATGACAGTTTCTCCGCACTCGATTTTAAAACAGATGCGAAGTTACGAAGTGCGTTAAAAGAAGAGGTTGAAGATGCGATTATGATTATTGTCGCACAGCGCATTACATCTGTCGTTGATGCGGATCAAATTATTGTTTTAAATGAAGGTGAAATTGCCGGAATTGGTACGCATAATGAGCTAAAAGAATCTAATGAGATTTACCGCGAAATCATGCGTTCACAACTTTCAGAGGAGGAGATAGCATGAGTCCAGGACCAGGTGGGGGTTCCCACGGCGGAGTAATTGGCGTGAAAGCAAAGCCAAAAGACTTCAAAAATACACTATTCCGTTTGCTTGGCTACATGAAGCCGCGAACAGTTGCGATTTCAGTCGTCTTTATCTTTGCAATTCTCTCCACAATTTTTAATATTTTTAGTCCGAAAGAATTAGGGAAAGCAACGACAGAAATCTTTAAAGGCGTGATGAGCCCGGAAGGAATTAACGATGATAAAATATTTCATATTTTATTCTTTGTTTTCCTCCTTTATGTCGGAAGTTCTCTTTTTAGCTTCATCCAGCAATACGTAATGTCGAGTGTCGCGCAGCGAACGGTTTATGATATGCGACGTGATTTAAAAGGAAAAATGGCACGTATGCCGCTTAAATATTACGACACCCGTTCCAACGGGGATATTTTAAGTCGCGCTGTCAACGATATGGACAACATTGCCAATACGTTACAACAATCCTTGACGCAGGCCATAACGGCGATAGTGCAAATTATTGGTGTACTCATTATGATGCTAACTATTAGTTGGCAGATGACCTTAATTGTTGTCGCAACTGTACCGCTAAGTATTATTATTGTTGGGATTATCGCAAGTAAGTCGCAGGCATTTTTCGCGGCGCAACAGCGCAATTTAGGGATTTTAAATGATACTGTTGAGGAAACATACGGTGGTCAAACGATTGTAAAAGCATTTGGTCAAGAAAAGAAAACGCTTGTCAAATTTGATGAGGTCAACGAAGATTATTACAAAGCGGCTAAAAAAGCTCAATTTATTTCGGGTATTATGATGCCGATGATGCAATTTGTCGGAAACCTAGGTTATGTAGCCGTCTGCGTTGGCGGTGGGATTTTTGTGACGAATGGTAGCTTGCAAGTCGGTGATATTCAAGCTTTCACGCAATATGTACAACTATTCTCACAACCCATTTCTAGCGTAGCGAACATTGCCAACGTCATTCAATCAACCATTGCTTCTGCGGAACGTGTTTTTGAAATTATGGACGAAGAAGAAGAAAAAGATATGGTTCCAGAAACTATTCCTACAATTAAGGAAGAAAATGGTAAGATTGTTTTCGACCATGTAGAGTTTGGGTATTCACCTGATAAGCCGTTAATGAAAGACTTGAAAATTAATGTAAGTCAGGGACAGATGGTAGCGATTGTGGGTCCAACTGGCGCTGGGAAAACGACGATTATCAACTTACTTATGCGTTTTTATGACGTGGATAATGGTGCAATTCGAATCGATGGCGTGGATACGCGTGATATGACAAAAGATGAAGTTCGCGCGAAATTTGGTATGGTGTTGCAAGACACTTGGCTCTTTAGCGGAACTATTGCTGAAAACATCGCTTACGGGCGAGAAGGCGCTTCGATTGATGAAGTAGTTGGGGCTGCTAAAGCGGCGTATGCAGACGATTTTATTCGCCGCTTACCAGATGGATATGATACGATTTTAAATGAAGAGGGAACCAATATTTCACAAGGACAAAAACAATTACTAACTATTGCCCGTGCGATTCTGTCTGACCCGAGTATTTTAATTTTAGATGAAGCAACGTCTAGTGTCGACACAAGAACCGAGCTAAACATTCAACTTGCAATGGGGAACTTAATGGAAGGTCGAACGAGCTTTGTTATCGCCCATCGTCTATCCACCATTCGCGATGCTGACTTAATTCTTGTAATGAATCATGGTGACGTTATTGAACAAGGTACACACCAAGAACTGCTAAACGAAAATGGCTTTTATGCCGATTTATACAACAGCCAATTTACTGGCTCACAAGCTGTGTAATGCAGAAAACCGAATGATCTTTCATTCGGTTCAGACTGCTGACAAATGGCAATCTTCGTCGTTAAAATCTCCGTTCCGATGCTCTCGTACTCGAGTACGCTCCGCTTCGGTACTCGACTTTGCCTAGAATCTCACCATTTGTCAGCAGTCTGGTTTTGCGTGGGACGTTTTGTTTTGTGTAAACTTTAAGTTTTTCTACAAGCTAAACCGAATGATTTTTCATTCGGTTTTTTTATACTATACAAAGCTAATTTTCTCAGAAGAAATTTTTGAGCAGTCTTCTTGAAAGTGGGAAAGGCTTTTCGTTATGATGAGAGTAGTTATTTCCCGGGAAATAAAAAAGTAGAGGTGGAATAAATATGTTTTTATCAATCACAACAAAAGAGTTAGAAGAAAATTTAGATGCTTATACCGTGCTCGATGTACGCGATGCAGATGATTTTAGTGTAAGACACATTAAAGGTGCAACAAATATCCCGATTTCCGAATTGGAAGGGCATGTGAGTACTCTCTCTAAAGAAAAGCCATACGCTGTCATTTGCTATGCAGGCGGACGTTCTTTACGCGCGACTGAATTTCTAGATAATCAAGGCTTTCAAGTAACCAATGTACTAGGCGGTATGAACGAATGGCATGGTAACTGAAAAGACAGTAGACGAAACCTCGTCTACTGTCTTTTTTTTAAAATTGCTCTGCTAATTCGATTGCTTTGTCGCGACCAGCTTGGATTAAATCTTTTGCTTGATCTGGGCGGGCATTGTGACCTTCCACGACAACCATTTCTGTCTCTGTAATGCCAAAATGGGCTAAAATATTTTTGACATAGTTTAGTGACATTTCATAGCTTTCTAGCGGCCCATCAGAATAAATTCCGCCACGTGCATTAAGTAAAGCTACTTTTTTGCCAGTAACTAAGCCAACTGGACCTTCAGGCGTGTACTTAAATGTTTTTCCAGCTTGGTTCAAATAAAATAGATAAGTTAGGAACTGGGCTGGAATGCTAAAGTTCCATAATGGAAAGGCCATGACAACTTTATCAGCTTTTAAAAACTGCTCCAAATAGCCATTTGCGATGTTAGCAAGATGTTGTTCCTCATCGGAAAGAGGCTCACCAGCAGCTCCTTTATGTAAACCACTCATCATTACACCGTCATAGTAAGGTAAATTTTCTTCAAATAAGTTTAGCTCTGTCACCTGGTCATCTGGATGACTTTTTTTGTAGGTGTCCAAAAATGTTTCATAAAGTGTTACACTTACAGAACGCTCTGCAGGCAACCCGTTTGCTTTAATAAATAATACGTTTGACATAAGTTTGATTCCTCCAAGTTTTTAATACTACGTATACAGTTTAGCGGAAAATATCAATAAATAGCAAGTAGTTAGCTTACAAAAAATTAGTAGTATGTAAGAAGAATTCTAAATCAGAACATGATACACTAAAGAAGGATAGGAGGGATTCATTTGGAAATTCGGAAAATTATGGAAGAGGAAATTCACCAAATTAAAAGCTTGCGTGACTATGCTTTTCGAACTCCAGGTCGCGGCGGCGAAGAAGATTTTTTGTTTTGGATGGATAGAGCAACAAGATTAGGTGCGTTTTCAGACGGCAAGCTAAATGCTCAAGTTATAACGTATCCATTGGAAATTTCATTTTTAGGGCAAAAAATCAAAATGGGCGGCGTGGCCTATGTTGCTATTTTCCCAGAAAATCGGCGTAGTGGGTTCATTCGGGCACTCATGACGGAGTCGCTGCATCAGATGAGAGAATCTGGTCAACTTGTTTCCTATTTGCACCCCTTTGATATTTCTTTTTATGAAAAATTTGGGTATCGACTTGTGGCGAATGAAATTAGCGCAACGCTAGAACTAAAAAATGTGCTACGGCGTTTTAGCGGGCAAGGAAAAATTGTACGTACGAGTTCAAAACAAGCAGATTTCAAAGATGTACAAGCAATTTACGAAAAATATGCTCATATCCATCATGGCATGCTTGTGCGAGATGATGCATGGTGGAGCCGTCTTATGCGGCGCGGCTATACAAATGAAGTGGCGCTATTTCGAAATGAACAAAATGAGCCATTAGGATACGTAATGTACACATTTAAAGAGTCGGAAATGGTGATACATGAACTAATTGCACTCGACTACGAAGCAGAATGCGAATTGTGGGCATTTGTTTCAAGCCACGATTCAATGTTTAAAACAGTTCGGGCGACTCATTTTGGAACGCCAAATGAAATTGCACTTCTTTTGCCGAATGTGACGCAACTTGCCATTCAGACGGAATTCAATTGGATGGCGCGTATTGTGGATGTTGAAATGTTTTTAAACGAGATTTCATTCAAGACGAAAAAAACTGTCTATGTGCAAATTGAAAATGATGTTGCAGACTTTAATAATGGGATTTTTGAAATAGGTGACATAGTAAGGCGTGTAGAAACAGCGCCAAACGATTTACTTTTAAAAACGGATATTGGTTCATTTAGTCAAATGATTTTTGGTTTTATGCGGCCAAATGAATTGGTGTACTATAAGAAAATTGTTGCGGACAAAGAAACTGTGGACATTTTTGAAGCAGCAATTCCAAATGAGAAGCCTCGATTTTATGATGGATTTTAAATCGTGAAGACGGTAACAAATAGAGCTTGGATATAATGAGGCTTTGTTTTATAAAAAAGAAAGTAGACAAGCGAAAATCCAGTAAGTATGCCATTTTCAAAAATGGATTTTACTGGATTTTTGCCTATTTTTTATTTATATTCCAAACTCTATTTATTGCCACGAACATAATCAAACAAAAAGTCCAATTTTTCCGTGTCCGTAATGTGCGCATTGCAAATTTCCTCATCTTGGCAAACATAGTTGCTAAGCGCTTTGTAATTATGATTTTTCGTATCCGTTTTAACATCCACCGTAAAAAGACCAACAGCCCCCATATGGTGACAGAAATGACAAATTCCCTTTTGCGGACTAGGTAAAAAACTTCCAGATAACCCGCGCATTGTTCCATCAATTTCACGAACAATAAATTTTTTCATACTACCTTTATCGTACCAACTTAAATAAGTCAGATGTGAAAAATAATCAGGACTTACTTGAGGCGGGTGGAGTTTCTTTGCCTTTTTAAACATTTTTTTTAACTGTGTATCAGAAGTTTCGTGAAACGGAATGCAATATGGTTCAAGCGAATCTTTAAAATGCGTGTAATCCGACTCATTTTTTATAGAAACAAGCGGTTTTAAAAGCTCTAATTGGTCTGCTGTTAAAGATTCAAAAGCCGTTTCAACTTTGTTCAGTGAGTAGTACGCAAATTCTTGCTTTACTTTAATATCATTTACTCTTTGTTCAGCATCAAGAACATGCTTTGCTTGACGTAAAATCTGATTTAACACGTGATTTTCGATAAATGCTTCCATACAAAATCACCTCCAAAACTTATTTTACAATGAAAGAACACTTAAAATATAGTCTAAGAATAATTCATAGTCAAATAAGACATATGACTAGAATGATTTTGCGCTACGTAAATTATAAGCTGAACTACTTTTTTATTTTCGATAAACAATATTTTTGATTGTACTTTCGGACAAAAAATACCGTTCAGCGAGTTCATGAATGGAAGAACCAATCTCAAAATCCTGTTTTATAAGCGTATTGCGTTCCTTTAGTCGCGATTTAATTCCTGATTCACTACCCCATGCTTTTTTTGAACGTACAGGAATATACAGAAATTCCCCATCTACATATTTTTGAATTTCAAGAATTAATTTTTCAGGTAATATATTTTCAACAGTTTGATACTTCATAAGGCTAGCTCCTTTATTATTTAATTAATAAATAAGTAGCAAAGCCCAGTATTGGCGATTAAGAATAATCCATACAAAGAATCGCCATTTCAGGCTTTGCATGGAACAGCATTATATTAGCAGACATGCTGATCACCTCCTAAATTTTAAAATTTTTTTCTAAAAGTAACTAACAAATGTCGAATTCTTTTTCTGACATTGCTATAATAGAATGTAGAAAAGAGGTGGTTGAAGTGAACTTTGGTGAAAAGTTAATCAATCTACGAAAGAAAAATCAACTAACACAAAAAGAACTTGCTAAAAAAATTGGTGTGACACCTTCGACAATTAGTAAATATGAAAATGCAACACATAAACCACCCATTTTTATTTTAGCCAAATTAGCAGAAACATTAGGTACAACCACAGAATTTTTACTCGATGATGTAGCTGGTTTAAGAGAGAAAAATTCTGTTAATGCATTTCCGCTAATTGGAAATCCAGAACTAGAAAAATGGTATTTAGAACTACCTTACTCATTTTCTGAAAAAGAGTTACAATTACTTAAAGATATTTCAAGTGTTATTGAAAATCAAAAATAATGATATATTGACTGATGACAAATGGTAATCTTCGTCGCTCATGGCGACTAAGATGCCTTTCGCATAACTTTTCACATGGTCTGACAAACCACGCTTCGCCTGTTTTAAGTCATCACATGTTTGAGTACGCTCCGCTTTGGTACTCGGCTTTTCCTAGAATCTCACCATTTAGTAGCAGTCTGATTTTGCGTGGAACGTTTTGTTTCGTGTAAACTTTAAGTTTTTCCTCAAGCTGTAGCGAAGTTTAATAACTTCGCTAATTTTTATTCCACGAACGGATTATGTGGCCCATTTTTTGGTGATGTTTTATATGATGTGAAAGGTTCAGCCACAATTCCAGATGGCGGAAAGAATGAATTATTGTAAGGGAATTGGGTTTCCATCATACGCATTTTTTGTGAAAATTTCATGTGCAACATTGATGTACGTGCTACCTGATTATTAAAAGAGGAAATAGAAACATCAATTTTTATTGTTTCGAAATTAGCAAACTGTACCAATGTCTGGTTATCTTTTGTCCCGTGATATTCTTTAATATGTTGGGGAAAAACCCAAACACAATTTGGATTCACCGGTGAAGCGGTCGGGAAGGTGTAGGTAAAAGAAATTGGATCGATAATGATTGGCGACTTATGTGTGATGCCAATCAAGTGTTTAGTACCCTCTCTTCTACCATCATAATTTGCACCAAAAAATTTACAACTAGTTTTAATTAACTCAAAAGGGGTAAATTTAGAAATAGAGTCAGACCCAATTTCAATTACCCTCGAAAATAGTTGCCCTCCGGCCGAATGTGGCAAAATAATCATCGTGTGCGGATTCACCTCATAGATTTGCTTCTCTACTTTCTTGTTTTCCATTTTCATACATCCCTTTCTCTTGATAGCCTTTTTTAATTATGTAAAGAAGTAGCTTACTTCAAAACATCGAAGTTTAGGAGTTACTATTTTCGTAATTATAGCACAGAAAAAAACAGGAGTCAGTATATTTTGGAAAAGTCGGATTTTTAAGCGGTAGCGTAATTTTTGAAGCCAAATTATGAATTTTCAGAGCTATTCTCACCATATCATAGTGAAAGGAGTGATTAGTCGTGGAAATGCGAGATTTTTCAAACTCATTAATGAACCAAGTTGGTATTTTAAAAGGAGAAAAAGAATTAACAAATGTTTTTATCGAGTGCTACATGACGATGCTCCTAGATCAGAGGAAAGTGGAACAGTTAAAAAAAGAAGTCGATGTCGCTCTTGATAAGAAGGATGAAAAAAAATTCATTGAGCTTACAAATAAAATAAATGAGATTCAAAAGGAAATGCTAGCATTTCAGTGAATTTTATGAAAAACTAAGGTAAAGAAGTATTGACCTTAGTTTTTTTATGTAGAGCTTAAAATTTTATAAATAGGCTCTAAAATAATGCTAGACGAAAATAGTAATTTTGGTTAAAATAAAACAAAACATATGTTCGGTGGTGAGGGTATGAGCTTACAGTTTATAACTGGAAGGGCTGGGAGTGGCAAAACAACTTTTTTGATTGAGCAAATAAAAAAAAGAGCTTTAGAAAATCCACATGAGAATCAAATTCTTATTGTGCCAGATCAAATGACGTATCAAATGGAACGATTTCTTTTTAAACAAACAGGTTTTAAAGGTATGATGAACATCCAGGTCTACAGTTTCAGTCGTGTAGCTTGGCGAGTATTACAAGAAACTGGCGGGCTTTCTCGGGTGTTTCTAACCAATTCTGGTATGGAAATGCTTGTACGACAAGTTGTTCAAGAAGAGGCTGGAGAGTTAAGGCTATTTGGGAGAGCATCAAACAAAAGAGGATTTTACAAAGAACTAACAACTTTATTCCAAGAAATAAAGCAGTACGAAGTAGAATTGGCCGAGCTAAAACAACAGTCTGAAGAAGCAAATGATTTTGCAATGCGTGAAAAATTGGCTGACATTTCATTAATCTATGAACGTTATCAAGAGAAATTATTCGGAAAATTTCTTGAAAATGAAGATTATTTACGGTTGTTAATTGAGAAAATGGACAAAAGCATATATATTCAAAATGCTTCTATTTATTTTGATGGCTTCGACACATATTCAAAGCAAGAAGTTTCAGTAGTTTCAAAATTTATGGAAGTTGCTAAGCAAGTGCAAATTACTTTGACGACCAGCAAAGAAGCTGTAGCTGGGCAATTAAATGATTTTGATATGTTTGAACTAACTAGGGAGTCTTTACTACAAATCAGAGAAGCGGCAAATCATTTAGGTGTACATGAAAAATCACTTTTATTTTTAAATGATAATAAGCGATTGAAACATCCGGATCTTGCTCACCTTGAAGCAATTTGGGGGCAAAATAAATCTGCAAAATTTGAAGGGGAAATAGCGGGAATTCGCCTTCATCAAGCAAATAATCGACATTCTGAAATTGAGGGGATTGCTCGCGAAGTGAAACGCTTGGTTCGTGAGGAAAACTATCATTTTTCAGATTGTGCCATCTTGGTTCGTAATATGGCTGAATATGAAGAAACTATATCTTCTGTATTCGGCGCACATAAGTTGCCTTACTTTTGGGATAAAAAACGCTCGATGGCGAAACATCCTTTGATTGAATTTATTCGTTCTAGTTTAGATGCACTCAAGCTAAATTGGCAGTATGAAACACTTTTTCAGGCGGTTCGAACTGAATTTTTCTTTCCAATTGAAAAAGATGCTAATCTTTACCGAAAAAAAGTAGATTTATTTGAGAACTATTTATTAGAAAATGGTATTTTTAACCGATCACGTTTTATGAAAAGCAACAAGTGGACCTACCTACGAATTCGCGGGCTTGAAACGAATATCCATACTCAAACAGACTCTGAACTTGAAATAGAAGAACAGATTAATGAAGTTCGTAGTCTCATTCAAATTCCACTTGTTTTTCTCGAAGACAAGCTTAAAACAGCTAATACGGGTAAAGACTATGCGGAGAGTCTATTTGCTTATTTAGAAAAAATAAATGTTGCTGAACGTATTGAGCTATGGAGAGCTCGCGCTGACGAGGAAGGTTTACTTGAACTTTCTCGTCAGCATGAACAAGCTTGGCATGCAGTTATCGGACTTCTTGATGAGTTTGTGGAGCTATTAGGAGATACTGTGTTGTCGCTAGATGATTTTATTGAAATTATTCAGACGGGACTTGAATCAATGGAATTTTCGTTACTTCCGCCATCTCTCGATCAATCTATTGTCACTGATATGGAACAAGCTCGTTTATTGGAAGAAAAAATTGTTTTTGCAATTGGTCTTAATGATGGTACGTTTCCTAAAAAAATGGCTAATAAGGGTATTATTTCAGAAGATGAGCGAGAGAGCATGGCAAATGATGGAATTGCTCTAAGAACAATGGGCTATAAGTCGCTTATTCAGGAAGAATTTATAGCATACCGTATATTTACAGCCGCAAGTGACCGGCTTTATTTAAGTTATCCAATTGCGGACTCTGAAGGGAAATTACTTCCCGCTTCTAATTATGTACGTAAAATAAAAACGGTATTCCCAGCTTTAAAAGAAGAACTATATTTAAGTGACCCATCACTTTTATCAGAAAAAGAGCAAATGGGTTACATTACGGATGAAGTGAGTGTGCTTGGCTTCCTTACGACTCAACTACAAATGTATAAACAAGGATATAAGATTGCGCCCATTTGGTGGGATGTTTATAACTTTTTTATTAAAAGTAAAAATAAACTAGCACTACAAGTACTGGCAAGTTTAAACTATCGAAATAATACAACAAGCTTGAGTGAAGAGACAGCCGCAGAATTATTTGGTGATAAAATTCATGCTAGTGTCTCACGTATGGAGAAATTTTTTAGTTGTGAGTTTCAGCATTTTGCTCAGTATGGTTTGAAGCTTGAAGAAAGAAAAACATATCAGTTGCAGGCTGTAGATATGGGAGAAATTTTTCATGGAGCGATGGAATGGATATCCATTCAGTTAAAAGAACGTGGATTAGATTGGGGTTCCCTTTCTGAAAATGATTGCCAAGTGTTAGCGAATCAGGCGATGGCTTACTTAGCACCAAAACTACAACATGAAATACTTCTTAGCTCAAACAGAATGGCGTATATCCAATATAAATTACTGGCCATTATTTTGCGTGCGACAAATGTTCTAAATGAACAAGCAAAGCAAAGTTCATTCCGACCACTTGGCTTAGAAGTCGATTTTGGTATCGGGAAGAGTATCCCAGCAATGAAGATTCCACTAGAAAAAGAGCGTGAGTTGCTCTTGCAAGGACGCATTGATCGAATTGATTATGCGAGTACTGACGAACGAAATTATCTTCGAATCATTGACTATAAATCTAGCGCCCGAGACTTGCAACTTCCAGAAATTTATTACGGGCTTGCATTACAAATGCTAACGTATTTAGATATTGTTGTCACAAATGCTAAAAAATTAGTAGGAAGCGATGCCGACCCAGCAGGTGTTCTTTATTTTCACATGCATAATAAGCTTGTTAGTACTGACAATCCATTAGCTGATGAGGCGCTTGCTAAAGAATTACAGAAAAGCTTTAAGATGAAAGGACTTATTTTAGGAGACCCGCTTGCTGTGTCACTTATGGATAACTCGGTTAAGGACGGAGGAGCATCTTTAATTGTTCCTGCTGAAATAAAAAAAGATAATACACTTAGCGCACGATCAAAAACAGCTTCTAAAGAAGACTTTGAAGCCATGCGTCATTTTGTTCGTCATAAGTATAAAGAAGCTGGGAATAAGATTTTAAATGGTGAGGTAACGATTAACCCTTATCACTTGAAAGAAGTAACACCGTGTAACTTTTGTCCGTTTCGTTCAGTATGCCAATTCGATCCAGGTTCGCAAAGTGATAAGTATCGATATTTATCGTCTGAAAAACCAGAAGTAATGATTCAAAAAATGAGAGAAGAAGGAGGGGGAAGTCAATGAATCAATTGCCGGCTAAGCCAAAAAATACAACATGGACAGATGAACAGTGGCAAGCCATCCACGCGCGCGGACAAAATGTTCTAGTAGCTGCAGCAGCAGGATCAGGGAAAACGGCTGTTTTAGTAAATAGAATTATTGAACGGCTACAAGATGAAGAAAACCCATGTAATGTTGATGAATTACTTGTTGTCACATTTACTAATGCTTCAGCTGCTGAAATGAAGCACAGAGTAGGGCAAGCGCTAGAGAATGCTTTAACACAAAATCCAGATTCATTACATTTGAAGAAGCAACTTGCACTTTTGAATCATGCATCGATCCAAACTCTCCATTCATTTTGTTTAGATTTAATTCGTAAATATTATTATATTGCAAGCGTTGACCCAGATTTCAGGTTGATGGATAGCATTGAAAGTATGATGTTACGAGATGAAGTAATAGACAAGCTACTTGAGGAAGAATATGCGAAGTCGAACAATGAAGATTTTTTTCATCTTGTGGATAGTTTAACTGACGACAGATCGGATAAAAATTTAACAGAGGTCATTTCGAAACTATACGATTTCTCAAGAGCGAATCCAGACCCTAAAAGTTGGTTAAAAGCACTCGTTAATTTTTATGAAACGAAGGATTTGCAAGGAATAGCTGATTTACCATTTTATGCTGAAATCAAAAACTATATTCAGCTCTCCATTCAACAAGCTTTAGATGCGCTCGAGCAAGGGATAAGTATTTCGAAAATGGCTGGGGGACCAGAAAGCTATATAACAAACTTCACTGAAGATATTGCTGAACTAGAAGCGTTAACGGCGCTACTTGATGGGGACTGGGCCGAACTGCGCGAGGGGTTTTCAAAAGTCGCTTTTGGTCGTTTAAAGCCGATTAAAAATAAAGAGGAAGTCGATGAACAGCTAGTTAAACAAGCCAAAAAAGCTAGAGATCGCGCTAAAAAATATATTCAAGATACAACAGTAGATTGGTTTAAACGTGAAGAAAAAGCATATTTAAACGATTTAGAGCAGATGAAACCAGACATTGCTACACTCATTCAACTTGTCGAGCATTTTTCCGAACAGTTTTTTCAAGAAAAAGAAAGAAAAGGTGTTCTTGACTTTAATGATTTGGAACATTTGGCACTTGCGATTTTATCTGAAAATGGTAAACCATCCTTTGTGGCAAAAGAGCTTCAAACCCGCTATCAAGAAGTATTAATTGATGAGTATCAAGATACTAACCTAGTGCAAGAAACCATTTTGCAATATGTAACCTATTCTGGCGAAGCAGATGGAAATTTATTTATGGTAGGGGATGTAAAACAATCAATATATCGCTTTCGTCTTGCTGAACCTACATTATTCATGCGGAAATATGAAAAGTATCGACTAGACGGAAAAGATACCGGTTTACGCATTGATCTAGCTAAAAACTTTAGAAGTCGAGCTGAAGTTCTAAATGCTACAAACTTTATTTTTAAGCAAATTATGGATAAAAAAGTCGGCGAAATTGAATATGATTCGGCGGCAGAACTTGTGCTTGGTGCCAATTTTGAAGAACATAAGAATGCTGAAACAGAACTTATAGTGGTGGATATGAAGAAAAAATCACTCGAAACAGAAGAAGAGGCTTTATCGAAAGATGAGTTGCAGAAAAATCAGCTGGAAGCACGTGCAATTGCTCGGAAGATTAAACAAATGATAGATGAAAGATTTCCTATCTTTGATAAGGAAATGAAGCAATTTAGACCAATCCGCTACCAAGATATAGTTATTTTATCAAGAGCTATGACTAGCGCACCTGACATTGAAGAAGCTATGAGAGAACAAGATATTCCTTTCTATGCATCCAGTCAGCGTGGCTATTTCGAGGCGATTGAAGTGTCCATTATGATTTCAGTACTTAAAATTATAGATAATCCTTATCAAGATATTCCACTAGCCTCTGTTTTACGCTCACCAATTATTGGATTATCAGAAGAAGAACTTGCCGCTGTCAGGCTGACAAGAAAACGCAGCTATTTTTTCGATGCATTAGAAGAATATGCGAAACAACCTGACCAAACTGCTGAAAAGATACAGACTTTTTTAGGAAAACTAGTAAAATGGCGAGAACTTTCTATTCGCGAGAATCTAACAACGCTTATTTGGCAAATTTATGAAGAAACTGGCTTTTTTGAGTTTGTTGGTGGACTTCCAGGTGGTAAAGTGAGACAAGCCAATTTACTAGCGCTTTATGAGCGGGCAGGACAATATGAAAAAACAGCCTTTCGTGGTCTATTTCGTTTTGTCCGTTTCGTAGAACGTCTAAAGCTTCGTGGCGATGATTTTGGTACAGCGAAGGTATTAGGCGAAAAAGAGGACGTTGTAAGAATGATGACGATTCATTCAAGTAAAGGCTTGGAATTTCCAGTTGTCATTTTGGCAGGAGTGGGACGCAAGTTTAACATGCGTGACATTAATAGTAAAGTATTGCTGGATAAAGATTTTGGATTTGCATCAAGTTTTACAGATATTGAGAAACGAATTACTTATCCGACAATCATGCAACAAGTCTTTCGTAAGAAAAAAATAAATGAGATGATTGCGGAAGAAATGCGTGTCCTATATGTTGCCATGACTAGGGCAGAGGAGAAGTTGATTATTATTGGAACCATTCCAGAATGGGAAGAAACACTAGAAAATACTTTTCAAATTGCAGAAACTGCTGACTGGACTTTGCCACCAAGCGTTAGAGTTCAGGCAAGAACTTATCTCGATTGGATACTGCAGACGTTAGTGCGCCATCCTGATTTCGCAGAACAAGTCAATAAAACTGCTGGAACAAAACTGCCAACAGATATGAAATTGCGTGTTACAATTATTGAGAAAGAAAGTCTAACAGATGATTTCGTTAATGAACAAGCCCAAGCCTATTTGCAGTCACTAGAAACGCTTGAAGAAGTCCCGCTTTCTGGCGGAGCAGAAAGACAAATTGCTGAGATTTTCTCCTTTAAATATGATAAGCAAGTGGCAACTGAAACCCGTTCGAAGCAGTCAGTTACGGAATTAAAGAGGCAATTTCAAATTCAAGATAGTTTTAGTGATGATCGCTTTTTGAAAACGTTAAAACAGTCTTCACTCAAGCGACCAAAATTTATGCAGGAAAATAAATTGAGTAGTACCGAAATTGGAACGGCAATGCATTCGGTTATGCAAGCGATATCGTTTGAAATGGTACCTGATGAAGAAGAGTTAAATCAACTTTTAGATGAAATGGTGGCAGATTACAAATTAACGGAAGCCGAAAGAAAAGCAATTCGAAAACAACAAATTCTTGCTTTTTTTGAAACAGCACTGGGTAAAAAAATGGTTGAGGGTGTGGATCAATTAGCTAAGGAAGTACCTTTTGTGTATCAGCTTCCTGCTAAGCGGGTGTCTGAAGGTGCAGACGATGCGGACACCATTTTAATCCAAGGTGTAGTGGATTGTATGTTGGTAGAAGAGGATGGCATTGTTTTAATTGACTTTAAGACGGATCGTACTAAGGGGAAGTATGCGTCGAAGGATCAATTAGAAAAAACGATGCGTAGTCGTTATCATACTCAACTAGAATTGTATCGCGAAGCTGTGCAAGCTATTACTGGTTTGCCTGTGAAACAAGCTTCATTATATTTCTTTGATTCAGGGGAAATACTGGATTTTTGAGGAGCTTGTGTGGGATAAAAAATAATTTAAAAGAGAAGAGGAATTTGTATGTGGGGATATCTACATTTAATATCTTGGGTGGCTATTTTTGTGTTGACGATTGCAGCATTTATTGTGTATCCAAAGTCAGAGAAAAATTTCACAATGCTTGCCATGATTAATCGTATTTTCTATTTACTTGTTATTTTTAGTGGTATTATGATGATTCAATTTAGTGTTGAAAAAGGTTGGCTTATTGCGATTTTTAAAATTTTAATGGGGCTTCTTACCATTGGAGTGATTGAAATGTTGCTTAGTTACCGTAAAAAGCAAAAACCAACAGGAATGTTTTTTGCGCTGTTCTTTGTGGCAGTTATTGTAACGGTATCGCTTGGTTTTTATCTGTCTGGCGGGGCGCCGCTATTTAATTAGAATAAAAAGGGACTAATGAATACTTTTTAAAGTTTCATTAGTCCAGTGATTATAGAATATTTTCTTCTAAATAAACAGCGATACCATCTTCTTCGTTAGAAAGTGTAACGGTGTTGGCTGCGTTTTTGGCAGCTGGGACTGCATTTCCCATTGCAACACCGATGCCAGCATAGTCCAACATTTGTAAATCATTTGCTTCATCACCAAAGGCAATAATGTTTTTTTGTGAGATACCAAGTGATTTTGCTGCTTTTTGGATTCCGACGGCTTTATGAATGCCGTATTTTACAATTTCAACAGCTGGCCAGCTTGCGCCCCATGTGTGATAGGAAATGACATCTGACAATTGCTCATCGAGATGTTTACCAATTAAAGTTAGTTCTTCGCTTTTTCCAAAGAAAAGGAGTGAAGTTGCGTTGGCGTTAATCGCGTTCCGGATATTTCCGACGATCATGTTATGGACACCTAAATGAAATGTTTCAGGTACGGTATCATCACTACGCTCCAAAAACACGCTATCTTGAACTTCGGCAGCAATATTTGCGAGTGGTAGTTGGTAAGAATAGTCAAGAATCTCTCTAACGATGTTTAAGTCGATAGCTTCGTGGTAGCCATCTTGAAAATTTGCGTTTAGTGGGTGATGTAAGACAGCACCATTAAAATTAACGATAGGTGTTGTAAGTTCTAGTTCGCTATAATAAAAGCTACTCAAACGGTAAGGACGGCCGGTTGCAATCATCACTTCATGGCCAAGCTTCCGTGCTGATTCAAGGGCTATCTTTGTTCGGTTTGAGATGGTTTGATCATCTTTTAAGGTTGTGCCATCTAAATCAAGTACAATTAATTTTTTATCCATAGTTAGCTCCTTTAATTAAGTTGGATATTTTTGTTAAAGTAATCTACTATCATGATAGACTGTAAAAGAATCTTTGTAAATGAAAGAAATTTGATAATCGATAGGAAAAACAAATAGAAATGAGGCTACACAATTGATTCAAGTATTTCATGAAAAAATAAAAGATATTCCGGTTTTACATATTGTGGATAAAAAACATAGTATAGAAGAGGTTAGAACTGTAGTTTTTTATCATGGTTTTCAATCCCAAAAAGAGCTGTATCTTCAATATGGTTATTTTTTGGCTGAAAAAGGAATTCGAGTAATTTTGCCTGATGCGAAGTTTCACGGGGAACGAAAAGGAAAAATTAGCGAGGAAGATCAAGCGATGTATTTTTGGGATACAGTACAGGCGAACATTGAAGAACTAGATGGAATAGTTCATGAGTTTGTCCGAAGAGGGCTTACGAATAAGGAAAAGATTGGTGTTGGTGGTGTATCTATGGGTGCCATTACTTCTCTTGGGATACTTACGAAATATGACTGGGTAAAAGTCGTTGTAAGCTTGATGGGAAGTGCTTATTATGGTCATTTTGCCAAAGCGCTTGTCAAACAATCTGTAGAGTACGGATTAGAGTTTCCTTTTGATGTTGAAAGCAGAATTGCTGCGCTGAACCCATATGATTTAAGTGAGCAGCTTGAAAAAATTAAGAATCGCCCATTACTTTTGTGGCATGGGAAAAAAGATGATGTTGTTCCATTTGCTTATAGTGAAAGGTTGTTTCAAACATTAGTGGAACAACAACTAAATCAAAATGTAGAATTTATTGTTGACCAAAAAGCAAAACATAAAGTTAGTATTGAAGGAATAGAGGCTGGTGTAGCATTTTTCGAAAAGCATCTTTAGAACAATGATAGTGAAAATGATTCTCATGTATGATACAATAATTTTACAAACAGCTAAAAGGAGGTTCATACCTAGTGGATGAGGAACTAAAAGAAAATATCATGGGCGCACTTGAACAAGTAATTGACCCTGAACTTGGAATTGATATTGTCAATATTGGTTTAGTTTATGATGTAGATTTAGATGAGGACGGTCTATGCACGGTCACCATGACACTGACGACAATGGGCTGCCCGCTTGCTGGTGTACTGACAGATCAAGTACATGCAGCATTAAGTGATATTCCAGAAGTTAAAGATACAAATGTTGATATCGTTTGGAATCCACCTTGGACGAAGGACCGGATGTCGCGTTATGCTAAAATTGCACTGGGCATCCGTTAAATAATAAAAAGTCAAAGCTAGCATTCATTACGGAATGCTAGCTTTGGTTTTTTTCAAGCTGTTCAATTCGTTTTACGAGAGCAGACTCACGTTCATAAACATTAACTAGCTTTTTAGCGAGGCTTAATTCGGTGTTTGCAGTCATTAAATGGTCTTGAGCGTGAATTAATAAAAAGCTAGGCGCGGTGTTTTCGGTTTCTTTTTGTGAAACTAATTTGACTTGCCAGCTATGGCCGTTTTGGTATTCAATAAAACCCGCTTTTAAGTGTGCGTTGGCAGATGCAAAATCGTATTTTTCGGCTGCATCAATTGCATTAAAGGCTTCTTTTCGTGTGTTTCCACCATGGAAAATCATTTTAACAACGGCTTCCTCAGTTTTAATCCCCATAATCTCACCTCAACATGTACTTTCTTTTATTTTAGCAGAATAAAGTGAATAAATCAGCCTATAGATGGATTTAGTGAGGCGTTTTTTTGTCTATAATGAAGATATCTTGAGAAGGAGGGGTTTTTCGTGGAGGAGCGTTTATATGAGCTAGAGGATAAGGTTCAAGATCTAGAGCTTGAAATTTTCGAATTGAAAAAACAAGTCCATGAGTTGGAAAGCCATCCGAATGAAAACAGAGGATTACTTGGCGGACAAGTATGGGTTTTGATTCCTATTGTCGCTATTATTGGCGGCGTTTTGATTACTATTTTTGATTAACAAAAAAATTTTTATAAAAAAATAAGGGTTTTTACTCGATTTTTTTTCCATTTTTAGATAATATATAAAAAGGTGCTATTTTTACAAAAGAATTATTCAAATTGGTCACAAAGTTTACACAGTTTGTTCCCTTGATTTTTTTGAGAAGAATAGTACAATGAAAGTATAGAGTTTTATCCTGATGAAAGTAAAATTATATATTTTGTTTTCATGGGGATAAGACCCTATCATGGTTATAATGGCTTTCGGTGTATCCATCTTCCAATAGATTAACGTTTGTTAATCATCTGTTTTGACACCGAACCATTATTTGTTTTCATTCATCTCATTTGCCGTGTAGTTCTGTTTATGCCTCATCCCGTTATGCATAAACTGATGAACATGATGGCGACGCTGAATTTTCATTCAGCGTATTTTTTTTGCTATAAAAAAGAGAAGGGCTAAGAACCTTCTCTCTTTAAAAGTAATAACTAATAATAAAGCCAATAAAATTTGGAACTGCTGCAATGGCGAACATGATGCTCCATTGCATTTGTTTTTGTCGTTTTTGCTTGCCGTCTCGCCCACCTAAAGAAACGAAGGCCGAACAGAAAATGGAAGCGAACACAAGAAGTGCTGCAATAAATGAAAATAAGGTTGAAAGTGTATAATTGGGTAAAAGAAAGCTAGCTAAAAAGATAAGTAAAGCTAAACCAGTGCCAGCTAAAAATGATTTTAAGTACAAAGTAGTCATCCTTTTCTAAATTAAGATTACTTTCTTTATAGCAAATGTAGCTTTTTTTGTCTAGTAAAAGAAGCCAAAAGTCTCGGTAGAAACTGTTGGCTTCTTTCGAATTAATGAGGTAAGAAAGCTACTAAAATGAAGAATAGCACAGCGATAACGATAAGAAATACGTTAAGTTCGCGCCATTTACCAGTGAATACTTTTAAAATCGGATAAGAAATGAAACCAAATGCAAGTCCAATGGCAATACTTGAAGTAAGTGGCATTGCTAGAATAACAAGAAAGGCAGGGAAGGCCTCATCAAGCGTATCCCAATCAATTTCTCTGACTGCACCAATCATCATGCTTCCGACAATAATAAGAGCGGGAGCTGTGATAGCTGAGATGCCTGAAACAGCGCCAACTAGTGGTGCGAAAAAGGCGGAAATAACGAACAAAATCGAAACTGTTAGCGTCGTTAAACCAGTGCGTCCGCCAGTTGCCACGCCTGCTGTCGATTCAATGTATGCACTTGTTGGGGTTGTTCCGAAAACAGAGCCGACTGTAGTTGCGACCGCATCCGCCATAAGAGCTTGTTTAGCATTTGGCAATGATTCGCCTTTCATTAAACCTGCACGTTTGGCTACGCCGATCATTGTACCAGTTGTATCAAAAATGGTAATAAGTAAAAATGATAAGATGACCGCGTATAGGCTGTGTGTAATAACATCTGAAAATGCATTAAGCGGGTTTGTAAATACAAATTCAGGCATCGGTGGCAATTTTACAAAGCCATCTGTGAATTTTAGTTCGCCTGTGAAAAAGGCGATGATACCTGTTGCAATCATACCGATGAATAAAGCTCCTTTTACATTTAAAGCAAGGAAGATTAAGGTGATAAGTAAACCTACGATAGCAAGCAGAGCTTCTGGCGAGTGTAGGTTTCCAAGACCGACCAAGTTTGAATCGTTTTGTACGATAATGCCAGTCATTCGAAAGCCAAGAAAGGCGATGAATAAGCCAATTCCGGCGGTAATACCAGCTTTTAGGTTGTGCGGAATAGACGTAATAATTTTCTCCCGAAACGGTGTCAGTGAAAGAAGTAAGAAAATAAGGCCTGCGACAAAAACGGCCGCGAATGCTACGGAATAGTCGAGTTTTTGAGTGGTTACGACAGTGACGAAGTAGGCGTTCATGCCGAGTCCTGGTGCAATTGCAATAGGATAGTTGGCGAATAGAGCCATCCATAAGGTACCTACAACAGCAGAAATAATGGTTGCCATAAACACTGTATTAAACGGCACACCCGCGGCAGATAAGATAGCGGGGTTAACAACGATAATATACACCATTGTTAAAAAAGTTGTAAAACCGGAGATGATTTCGGTTCTGGCGTCGGTTCCGTTAGCTTTTAATTGAAACATAAAATAGTGACACTCCCTTTAATTAATGTTATTTACGAACAATAACTATTACACATACAATAATATTCGTTTTTTAGTAAAAAAGCAAGTGTAGTTTGGTGATTTTTTCCACTCTACCGCCCAAAAGTGAAATATGATACAATGAAAGGGATTCCAAAAACAAGGAGGGCACAATTTGAAGGCAATTGTATTTGATTTTGATGGAACGATGATTGATACGGAAAATTTATGGCATGAGGAAACAATGCGTTATGTAAAGGAGAAGTATGGTATCGCGATTCCCACGCATATTTATCAAGCTATAATTGGGACATCAGAAGAACCATTACATGAGTATTTGTTAGAGAAAACAGCTGGACAATTTGATGTAGAAAAATTTACATCTCATATTGCAGAACGCTTGCACAGCGGCGTAGATGATTTAGAACTTAGAGAAGGATTCCTATATATTTTTGATTATGCGGTTCAAAATAACTTTAAAATTGGTCTAGCAACCAGCTCTGGTCGCGATTGGGTCATTCCCGTTTTAGAAAAATTTAATTTATTAAAGCATTTTTCTAGCATCCAAACGGCTGATGATGTAACAAATATTAAACCGCATCCTGAACTTTACATAAAGGCGATAGAAGAATTAGGGGCGGGAAGTGAGCATACTTACGCTGTTGAAGACTCATTAAACGGCACGCTAGCTGCAAAAGAAGCTGGCATAAAAGTCATCGTTGTCCCAAATGAAGCAACACGTGAAATTACATTTCCAGCAGGTGTGAAAACCTATGCTCGGTTTGAGGATATCCCTCTTCCAGATGTATTTCGGTAGTAAAAAAGCACTGTTTTCTTTTGCCATACTCTAACTACTATATGGGCAAAATAATTGGAAAAATCAAGTATTATCTAGGCTTCGCTAATTTGGTGTTAATATTTAGTTGGAAAGAGAGAATTTAAAAAATGAAATGGCGGGAATCTTCGTATAAAATCATTCAAATGAATGAGTATACAAGATTCTTGCTTTTTTATTTTCCTATATATAGGAAAATAAAAAAATTGAAAGCGTTTCCGCTAGAGCGTAAATTGAAGGTATCAAAAGAAAGGGAGTGAGGAAATGAAAAGTATATTATTGATTTGCGGTTCAGGGGCATCAAGTGGTTTTATGGCAGCGGCAATTAGAAAGGCAGCGAAAAAAAATGGAACAGCAGTTTCGGTGAAGGCCATTAGTGAGGCACAGTTAGATGAATATATCGACACAACAGATATTTTACTTATCGGACCGCATTTGGCGTATATGTTGGAGGATTTGAAGGATAAGACGACAGACAAGACGATTTTAGTAGATATTATTCCACAAAGTATTTATGGTGCTTTAAACGGGGGAGCTGCTTTAGAACTTATTACAAAAATGGAGGAAGCGTAGATGAAAAAAGTAATGGATTTTATGACCAATCGTTTTGCACCTAAAGTCAATAAAATAGTTAAAAATCCTTGGATAGCCGCTATTCAGGACTCAATTATGACAGCACTACCGCTTGTTTTTGTAGGTTCACTCATTACGATTATTTCCCTTTTGAAAAATATTTTTAAAAAGATGCCAGATTTCTCCTTGATTAGTACGTTCTCGTTTGGGATGTTTGGCTTGGTTGTCGCATTTTTAATTCCTTATTATTTAATGGAAAAGAAGGGAAACAATGCGGGGAAATTGATTTCAGGTGCGACCTCACTCGTTTTATTTTTAATGCTTATTAGTCCATCTTTTGTAAACGAGGGGGAAATCATTTTTACGTTGTCAAGATTCGGAGCATCAGGAATGTTTCTATCCATTATTACAGGCCTCTTTGTTGCAGCGGTTATGAATTTTGCAGCAAAACATTCCCTGTTTAAAGAAGATACACCAATACCTGATTTTGTGGTCGGTTGGTTTAACAGCTTGTTGCCAATTACTTTTATTTTACTTGTGGGTTGGCTTATCACATTTCAATTCCAAATTGACTTTTTTGAAGTTGTAATCTGGGTGTTTAGTCCGCTGGCTAAAATTGTTCAATCTTATCCTGGTTTTGTTCTATCGGTCTTTATTCCAGTTTTTCTCTATACATTTGGTATTTCTGGCTGGGTCATGATGCCGGTGGTTTATCCCGTTTATATGGCAGGACTTGCGGCGAATTCGGAGCTTGTGGATAAAGGGCTTGCTGCAACGAATATCGCTACACAAGAAACGTGTTACGCCTTTTCTTCAATGGGAGGGATTGGTACGACATTAGCGCTCGCTGTAATGATGGTTTTTCTAACAAAATCAGCTCAACTAAAAGCAATTGGAAAGGCGACGATTATTCCTTCTATTTTTAATATAAATGAACCACTCGTTTTTGGAGCACCGATAGCTTTTAATCCGTATTTAATGATTCCGATGTGGATTAATGCGTTACTTGTCCCTTCAATTGCCTATGGTGCGATGTATTTCGGATTTGTAAACATTCCTTCTGAGACATTTTTACTCTGGTATATGCCCTATCCGTTTACCTCTTACCTAGCTACGCAAGACTTCCGAGCGGTTATTTTAGCCATCGTTATTTTTATAATCACATGGTTTATATTTTTACCATTTCTTAAGGCGTATGACAACTCACTGCTTAAAAAAAAGCAAGACGAAAGCCTTTCATTATAAGTAAGAAAAGACGGGAGAGAATAAAATGGTGCCAGAAAATGATGAGCTAAATACATTATCAATGAATATTTTAGTCCATGCAGGAAGTGCGCGTGACTTTTTTGTAAAAGCGCTTGCTGAGATAGAAAAGAAAGAATTTAATGAAGCAAAAGAAACGATTCAAAAAGCAAAAGAAGAAGTTGTTATTGCACATGGGCTTCAAACGGAGACGCTGCAAAAAGAAGCTTCTGGGGAACAAGTTCGTTATTCAACCTTGTTTTGCCATGCGCAAGACACACTAATGACCGTTCAAAGTGAAATTTTAATCGGGGAACATCTTGTGAAATTATTTGAAAGTTTATCAAAAAAATAGAAAGGTGGAGTTAGGATGAAAAAATATCAAATGCCAAAAGACTTTTTGTGGGGAGGCGCTATTGCTGCCAATCAAGCGGAAGGTGCATATCAAGTAGATGGTAAAGGAATAAGTTTAGCTGATGTTCATCGATATTTTCCGGATAAAACAAACGCCGAAATTGGAGAGAAGCAACATGCTGGGATGTCACTTGCCGAAGTCAAAGCAAATATAGCTGACCAAGCGGGGTACTATCCAAAGCGAGTAGGTATTGATTTTTATCACACCTACCCAGAAGATTTAGAATTGCTTCATGAAATGGGGTTTAAAACATTTCGTACATCGATTGATTGGACAAGAATTTTTCCAACTGGGGAAGAAAGCGAACCTAATGAAGCTGGTTTAAAGTATTATGATGCTTTGATTGATAAGATTCTCTCACTTGGTATGGAACCGATTATTACGCTTCTTCACTACGAGACACCGGTAGATATTACATTAAATTACGGGGGATGGCACCATCGCAAGGTGATTGATTTATTTGTGAAGTACGGTAAAGTGGTATTAAATCGCTATCAAGATAAAGTGAAGTATTGGATTTTGATTAACCAAATCAATTTAATTCATTTTGAGCCTTTTAATTCAACGGCGATTCCAAATGATATAGTGACCGATTATGAGTCTGCAAGTTACCAAGCTGTGCACAATCAATTTGTAGCTAGCGCTCTACTTGTACAATATGCAAGAGAAATAAATCCAAAGATGCAAATGGGAACAATGGTTGCAGACTCGACAGCCTATCCTTATTCATGTAAACCAGATGATGTCATTTTGGCGCTTAAACGTAACCGTATGCAATATTTTTATACGGATGTGCAGTTTAAAGGCTACTATCCGCAGTATGCACTGCATTACTTTGAACAAGCAGGTATTCATGTTGACATCACAGAAACAGATAAGGCAATTTTAAAAGCAAATACAATGGATTATCTCGCTATTTCCTATTATTATTCACAAATGGTTAACTCAGAAAATAATAGTTTAAAACCAGATTCTGTTTCAAAAAATCCTAATTTGAAGGCAAATCCTTGGGGATGGGCAGTTGACTCTTTAGGGTTGTACAATTCGCTTTCAGAGTATTGGGATAGGTATGAGAAACCAATTATTATCGCAGAGAATGGATTTGGGATGTATGATGAAATTCAAGATGGACAAATCCATGATGATTACCGGATTACCTATTTAAGTGAACATATTAGACAAATGAAAAATGCGATGGCAGACGGGGCTGACGTAATTGCTTACTGTGCATGGGGACCGATTGATATTGTGAGCTGTTCTTCTGCTCAAATGGAAAAAAGATACGGGTTTATTTATGTAGATCTTGATAATGAGGGAAATGGAACAGGTAAGCGCATGAAAAAGGATAGCTTCGCATGGTATAAAAATGTCATCGAAACAAATGGCGAAAGTTTATAACGAAAGGAAAGAGGTCTAAAAATTCTTATGAATGCTAGACCTCTTTAGGGTTTTTGAAAGGGGAGAGGATGTCGTGAGGAAAATTTTAGTAGAAACACTACTTCATAACTCAGGGAAGTGGATGAAAGCTGCGGAACTAGCGAGCGTTTGCGAATGTACGACACGCACAATCCGAAATCATGTGGCGAAAATGAACAAAGAAACAGCTAACTTCATTATTTCAAGCGACAAGGGGTATCAAATTAATCTCGCCCAATACCCGGCCTATTTAAATGCGAAAAGTGCAGAAGAGCTTACAAAAAGAAACCGAGCGATTTATATTATTCGTGAACTCCTTGAAAATTCTGGGGAAGGGGTTGATATTTTTGATTTGGCCGAGCAATTATATATTTCAGAGTCTACACTTAAAACGGATATTCAGCAGCTTAAAAAAGAACTAGCAAAAAGTAATTTACTTGTTAAAACATTAGGTGATGTGTTCTTTTTAAAAGGTTCTGAACAAGCAAAACGCAAATTTATGATTTCAGTTTTATATGAGGAGGGAAGCGCACAAAATGACTTAAAGAAAAATATTCAGGAAATGATTGGTCATATTTCATTGCTAGATTTAGAAACGGATATTAAAGAAACCGCACTGGAATATGGGCTTAAAATGAATCAATATTCCTTAAATAATTTAGTTATGCATTTTGCAATCACAATTGAGCGGATTAGCGGGGGATACATACTAAAAAATCGACTTTCAACAGCCTTAAAAAGGGATGCATTAGAGTATCAAATCGCAAAAAAAATCACACGAAAATTAGAAAAAAAATATGCCATCTTATTTTCAGAAGGTGAAATCGAGCAACTTTCCATTATGTTTGTTGGTTTACGGCAGGAAGGGGAACTAAATACAAGTTCTATTCATCAATTTGTAGATGAAAAAATCATACTTATCTTAAAAGAAGTTATTCAAAAAGTAGAAGAAACCTATTTAATTAAATTTGATAACGAGGATTTCTTAAATAAACTCGCCCTACACGTTCAAAATTTGTACGAACGATCTAAAGTCAATAATTACACTCGAAATAGTAGTTTACTCGATATTAAAATGTCATATCCGCTCATTTATGATATCTCGGTATTTATTTCTTCGCATATTACAGAACAACTTGACATAGGATTAAATGACGACGAAATCTCCTTTATCGCTTTACACATTGGCGCCTATTTTGAAGCTGAATTAAACAATAAAGCGGAGCTACAGGTCATTTTGATTTCTTATGAATATCCCGAGATTGTGAAGCAATTACACAAGAAAATCGAAAAACTTTATGTAGATGAAATTGAAATTACTAGTAATACGGACCAAATAGAAGTAGGGAAGCCTCACTTTATAATTACAACAGATCGTAACATATTAATAAAACACCCAGGTGCCGTTTTAGTTCATCCCTTTTTAACGAAAAAAGATGAAGAAAAAATTCGACACCGAGTAACTGCTATAAAAAAATTTCAGCACCAAGAAAAAATGTTTCGTTATATCGATAAGTATTTTGACGAAGCGCTTTTCTTTGGTCAAATTGATCCAACCTCCTACACAAAAGAAGGTATTATCAAACAACTTGTATCAAAAATGGCTTTACAAAATTATGTGGACTTAGATTTTAAAAGTCTCGTTCTTGAACGTGAGGAAATGTCACCAACAAGTTTCCCATCTGGAGCTGCTGTACCTCATGCAATGAAAATGGTTGCACAAAAAAGCTGTGTGGGCGTGATGACACTACAAGAACCAATTAAATGGGCAAAACAAGAGGTACATTTAATCTTTTTAATTGCAATAAGCAAACCAGATGTAAGTGAATTCAATGATTTTCTGGAGAAAATTGTAGAACTTATTTCTGAAAAGCGCTATGTTCGTGAACTAACCAAAACAGAAACGTTTGAAAACTTTATTTTAAAATTAAAAATGCTGTCAGAACATGCCTTTAATGAAATGTAAGTTTTTCCATGCGACGAAAGGCTTCCTCCAGTGTTTTTAGGTCTTGGGTTGCGGCTAACCTGACATAATTGTCGCCCCCATCACCAAATGCGCGTCCCGGAATAACGAGAACCTGCGTTTTTTTCAACAAATATTCACTAAAAGTTACCGAATCCATCCCTGTCTTTGTAATATTTAAAAACGCATAAATCGAGCCTTTCACAGGATGAAGAGACAAGTAGGGAATATCTTCTACCCGTTTTGCTACATATTCTAGCCTTTCTTGGAAGACCTTTGAGACCTCAGGAATGAGTTCTTCAGCGTGATTTAGCGCGTAAATCGCCGCACGCTGTGAAGGAGTGGGCGCAGAATAGGTAATCCCCTCATTAACCAGTTTGGCGGCTTCATTAATATAGCTTGGCGCAATCATATAGCCAAGGCGAAAGCCCGTCATCGCAAAGTTTTTCGACATGCTACCAAATGTAATCGTATTTTCCGGAGCAAGGCGTGCTACTGGTGTGAAAGGTTCATAAAAACTAAAACCGTCATACACTTCGTCAGAAAGGATATAAAAATTATGTTTCTTAGCAAGCTCCGCAATTTTCTCAAGCGTTTCATGTGAAAAAACAGCGCCAGTTGGGTTGTTCGGCGAATTTAGAATAAGCGCCTTCGTTTTATCAGTGATGGCCGCCTCTAAAATATCCATATGAATCATGAAATCGTCTTTTTCAAAAGTAGGAATGATGACCGGTACGCCAAGAGCAGCTAAAACCTGATCTTTATACGGTGAAAAATAAGGTTCGTGGATGATGATTTCATCGCCTGGGTTTGTGATTACTTGTAGTGCCAAATACATACCATGTAAGGCACCTACAGTTGCACGAACTTGATTGCGTTCAAAAGAAAGATCGTATGTACGCTTGAAAAAAGCACGAATGGCATCAATTAATTCGACATCACCGCCAGATTCGGTATATTTCGTATGTCCCGCCATAACATCTGTAAAAGCCGCTTCGATAATTGCTTGATTTGTAATTAAATCCGGATCCCCAATGGAAAGGTCCAAAATGTTCGGCGTTGTTTTTGCGAGTGTACCAATATCGGCTAAAATATTAACAGGTGTTTCCTGCCATTTTGCACTAATGAAACTTTTATCCATTATGTCATCTCCCTAACGAAAAAGGAACGCATATCGCATCCCTTTTTCTTGTATTGTAGCATTAAGCGAGTACTTTTCCTAGAAAATCTTTTGTTCTTTCATTTTGTGGATTGCCAAAAATTTCTTCTGGCGTGCCAATTTCTTGAACGATACCAGCATCCATAAAGACAACACGGTCTGCCACTTCACGGGCAAAGCCCATTTCATGGGTTACAACGACCATTGTCATTCCTTCTTTTGCAAGAGATTTCATAACACTTAGCACTTCGCCGACCATTTCAGGATCGAGTGCGGAAGTAGGTTCATCAAATAACATAACATCTGGATCCATTGCAAGCGCTCTAGCGATAGCCACACGTTGCTGTTGACCACCAGAAAGGCTTGACGGATAGCTAGCTGCTTTTTCTGCTAGCCCTACTTTAGTTAAAAGCTCAGTTGCGTGTTTTTTTGCTTTATCTGCGCTCTCTTCCTTGACCTTTAAAGGTGCAAGCATTAAATTCTCAAGTACCGTTTTATGCGGAAATAAATTGAAGTTTTGAAAGACCATGCCCATCCTTTGGCGTAAATTGTTGATATTAGTTCCCTTTGCAAGTAAATTTTTTCCTTCGAATAAAATATCACCGCTAGTCGGTGTTTCGAGCAAATTTAAGCAGCGAAGGAAAGTACTTTTGCCGCTTCCAGAGGGGCCAATGACCACCACCACTTCTCCGGCTTGAATAGTTAAATCGATTCCTTTTAAAACCTCATTTTTCCCAAAATATTTGTGTAAATCATTGACTTTAATCACTAGTTTTCATTCTCCTTTCAGCAACGCCAAGCAGTCTTGATAAGCTGAACGTTAAAACAAAGTAGATGAGCGATGTGATGATAAGCGGAATGAATGGTTTGAAGCTTGCGCCTTGAACCACGCCGGTCATAAACATTAGCTCGCTGACACCGATGATAGAAACAACGGAAGATTCTTTAATGACGGTTACAAACTCATTTCCAAGTGCAGGAAGAATATTTTTAATTGCTTGCGGAAGTATAATGTAACGCATTGCCGCACCTTGTGTCATGCCAAGTGAGCGAGCGGCTTCCATTTGTCCTTTATTCACAGCTGAAATACCTGCACGGATAATTTCGGCTACATAGGCAGCACTGTTCAAGGATAATGCGATACAACCGGAAATAAAGGCAGTTAAATTCAGTCCAAAAACTTGTGTACCAAAAAAGACAATGAAAATTTGTACAAGTAGCGGGGTACCACGAACAAATTCGATGTACCAAGTGGCTGGCCAGCGCAACCATCTTGTTTTTGCGAGTTTAAGGAGTGCAAGAAATGCCCCAAAGATAGCCCCGAAAAATACGCCAATCGCAGCAAGTGCAATCGTGTAAAGTGTTCCTTTTACGAAATAACTTCCGTACTGTTCAAAAAAGCCACCCTTTTGAAACATTAACTCATTTGCTTCTTTTTGATAGTCTTTTAAAAGACCTTTATCATTAATCGTTTGAATAGATGAGTTTACTTGATTTTTGAGCGAGGCTGCTCCTTTTTGCATTGCAATCGCTGTTTCTTTTTCGCCATTTACAAATGTAATATCAGAAATGGCAAGTGCCTTATCTTGACTAACATAAGCCTCTGCAACAGGTCCCTCAAGCACAACACCGTCTACTTTATTGCTCTTTAAGTTTAAAATCAGGTCAGGTACTTTTTGAAGTGAAACGACCGAAGATCCCGTCAACTCGTTTTGAGCCAGCTCTTCTTGTGTGGTTTGCTTCTGTGCCCCGACTTTCTTGCCATTAAAGTCTTGTGTGGACGTAAATTTATCCACATCGGCTTTTCGAACAACAACTTTTTGCTGTACGGTCATATATGGATTTGAGAAATCAACTTCTTTCAGACGTTCAGGTGTTGGTGACATACCCGAAATGATTAAATCAATTTTTCCAGTTTTTAAAGCCCCTAAAAGACTATCAAAGCCCATTTCATTGATGTCGAGTTCAACACCCATATCATCTGCAATTTTTTGTGCGATGCTAATATCGAAGCCAACTACTTTATCTTTCCCTTTAATTGTTTGGTGGAATTCATAAGGTGGATAGTCGGCAGATAAGCCAACGACAAGCGTCCCTTTATCTTTAATTGCTTGCAAAGAATTGTCTGAAGCTGCTTGTGCAGGAATAAAACTTGAAAAAATAAAAAGAAAAATCAGTCCAATAACTGCGAGCTTCTGCCAAATATTTTTCTGTACCATGTGCATAACTCCTTTTTTGTCTTAATGATGTAATAATAATACATTAAAATGTTTAAATATGCAACGGTTTTTTATGTTTTTTCTGAAATTATTTTAATCTCAAAAGCTCGGAAAAATTTAGAAAGCGATATTAGAATAGAAGAGTCAATATAGAAATTTTGAAAAAAACCGTAGACGCATAATGATGTCTACGGTTAGGACTCTTCATTCATCAACTTTTGAATAAAATAGACAAGGAAGAAAAAATGGTCAGGGATATTTGTATTATCGGATAGGAATTCGAATTCAACCATCTTTTTATTTTCCAAAATGACCGCACTTTCTTGTCCGTGGAATAAAATAATAATGGGGACATCCTTCTGCTTTCGGATAATTTCAATTGGGAATTCGGCGTCCGTAGAAATAATATGTAGGGGATAGTTTGGTAAGTCTTTTTCTACAAAAGAGATAGCTTTATTATTTTGTTTGTCGTGATATACAATAGAAACACCATCTTCTCCAAGCCAACCAATTTCGAGAGTAATCGAGCCGAGCTCTTGGTCCGTTGCGGAGTTGTGGGCGAAAATATCGTGATTTTTAGAAAAAGTAATTTTCGAAGCAAGTTTGACAAGTTGCCCAATGATTTCATCTTTTTCATTTTTCACCTCAATGGGTCGATTTTTAGTAGCATAAAGTGGCTTTTCATAATAAAACCGAGACATCAAAAAACTCCTTTCCGCATTTTGTATAGGTATTCCCTTTTTTAAAACAAAAAAACCATTACCTAAAAGGGTAACGGTTTGAAATATTTTATAAGAATAAACGTAAAATAAAGAAAGTAAGTGCCGCAATTGCAGCAGAAATTGGGAGTGTGATAATCCAAGTAATAATCATACGTTGTGCGGTATCCCATTTTACCCCTTTAACGCGGTGCGCGGTACCAACACCAAGAATTGAGGAGCTGATAACGTGCGTTGTACTAACCGGTAAATGAATGAAAGTAGCGCCGAAAATGACGATAACAGAGCCAAGGTCAGCTGCAACCCCGTTTACAGGTTTGATTTTCATGATTTTACCGCCGACCGTTTTGATGATTTTCCAACCACCAATACTTGTTCCTACAGCCATCGCGATCGCACAGGAAACTTGTACCCATAATTGTACTTCATCATCCGTTTGGAAGCCGTTTGCAATGAGCGCCATCGTGATGATACCCATTGATTTTTGTGCATCATTTGTTCCGTGTGTATAAGACTGGAGGGCTGCTGTTCCGACTTGAATCATGCGGAAGCGGCGGTTTGTCGCAGCTAAATTTAAGTTTTTTAAGAAAATCTTAAATAACGTATAGAGCGTATACCCAACAGCAAATGCTAAGAACGGAGAAGCGATAAGACCAATCAATATTTTTGTAAACCCACCGTATTCAATAGCAGAAAATCCTGCGGAAGCAATCGCAGCTCCTGCAATGGAACCGATTAAGGCATGCGAAGAACTACTTGGAATACCATAATACCAAGTGAGTAGGTTCCAGAAAATAGCGGCTAAAAGGGCGGCTAGAATAACGATTTCGCCATGTGGCACACTAAATGGATCTACAATATCTTTTGTAATCGTTTTGGCAACACCAGTAAATGAAATTGCACCAACGAAGTTCATAATAGCAGCTAAAATAATCGCATGTTTTGGCTTAAGGGCCTTGGTGGAAACACTCGTCGCAATGGCGTTAGCTGTATCATGAAACCCATTAATTAGGTCAAATGCAAGCGCGGCCAGTACGATGACTACAGTAATTAGTAACATTCCTTCCATCTGGTTGCTCCTTACGCGTTTTTCATGACAATTGATTCAAGCGTATTTGCAACGCTTTGACAGTTGTCAGCGATTTCTTCTAGGTTTTCATAAACTTCTTTTTTGCGGATAATTTTAACGGCATCCGTTTCTTCTTGGAAAAGTTTAATTAATGATTCGCGGTAAACTTCATCACATTTAGACTCATAATCTTTAATTTGAATAGCAAGTTTGCGTACATCTTTAAGTTTTTTATCGAAAACTAAATCTACAGCTTTCTCGATTTCAACCGTACTTTTTTGAATTGCTTCAATAAATTTAAGCATGTAATCGTCATAATGCGTGATTTGACAGATTTCAAGTGAAAAAGCGGTTTGCTCAAGGCCGTCCATAACATCGTCTAGACGATTGGTAAGCTCCAGCATATCCTCACGTTCAATTGGCGTGATAAAAGCATCATTTAGCTCCATAATCATTTTATGAACCATCGTATCACCAGTTGTTTCATACTCTTTCATTTTATCAGAGAAAGTATGTAAATCTTCCACTGAATTGATGTTGTAAGATGCGAAAAAGTTAGCCCCTTCATGCAAATTTACTGCAATATCATGAAGTAAAGATGCAAAACGGTCTTTTTTGTTTTTAAAAGCCATTTTTTTCAATTCCCCCGATCTTTTTAGTAAGTCATTTTGGTCATTTTAAGCAGCCCTTCAAGATGAAAAAAGAAGGGTTCTCTCTTTACAATTTGCTTACAAAAAAATAAAAAACTTTTACTTGAAATTTACCACAAGTTAATACTAACATATTGATGCTCTAAATAGTAACTTTTTTTTAAGGATAAAGATACAAAAATCAGTCGTAAACGCTTCCATTGTTAAAAATAAAACGTTATTTAACTTCTGCTAAGAAATAATTTTTTTAAGTTTATTTCTTTTGGGCATTTGCTCACGAAAAATTATCCTTTTTATTGGGAAGAAAAGAATAAATTCGGTATACTGGGGGTATTATGTAGAATCTTTTTTGGATAGCTAAAGGAGGTTTGTCAAAGTGAGAACTTTAAAAGACAAAATGATACTTAAAAACGGGGAACAAATTCCATATATTGGTTTAGGTGTTTTCCAAATGAGCGAACCGAATTATATTATGCAAGCTGTTATGCAAGCAATTGAAAGTGGTTATCGCCTATTTGATACGGCGGCTGTTTATAATAATGAGAAACAAGTTGGGGATGCGATTCATGCGTGTAATGTAAATCGAGATGAGCTATTTATTAGTTCAAAAATATGGAATGGCAACCAAGGCTATGATGAAACACTTTTTGCGTTTGAACGCACACTAAATAACTTACAGCAGGATTATTTAGATTTATATTTAGTTCATTGGCCGATTTCCGGGAAATATCTTGACACGTGGCGGGCTTTTGAGCGCCTACTAAGTGAAGGGGCTGTGAAATCAATTGGGGTCGCGAATTTTAAACAGCATCACCTCAAAAAATTATTTCAGGTGGCCAATGAAAAACCCGTTTTAAACCAAGTAGAGACGCACCCATTACTGCCGCAAAATGAGCTGCGCGAATTTTTGAAGAAACATAATATTGCGCATGCCGCATGGTCGCCACTTGCCAAAGGTACGCTAATGCAACACCCGGTCATTGTTGATATCGCGAAAAAGCACGGAGCATTTGTGGATCAAGTGATTTTACAGTGGCATTTAAATCGAAATACGATTATTATACCGAAATCAATTACCTCAAGTAGAATTCGTGAAAATGCTAATTTGGCATATTTTAAATTGGATGATGAAGATATGCGTAAGTTAAACAAGTTGGAGACAGGAAAATATGTCGGCCCTGACCCAGATGATTTGGACTATTTTTTGAGCAGTGTAGAGCGAGAGCGAGAATTCATTGAATCAGGGAGTAAGAAGTCATGAGTGACTTACAAAAAATTAAAGAGTCACTTCAAAAGCTTGCTAATCCAGAAAATCAGCCCAAAATGGAAGCCTATATGAAAAATCAGTTTGCTTTTTTAGGAATAAAAGCGGGTCCGCGCAAGGAATTTGTACGCGACTATATCAAAACAAATGGCGCTCCTACGAACCTTGAATTGCTAGCAGAAAAACTATATCAGGAACCATACCGTGAATATCAATATGTGGCGATTGATTTATTGATACGCTATATGAAAAAAGCGGATAAAAATGTAATTTCGGTCTATGAAAAACTTATTCAGGAAAAATCTTGGTGGGACACGGTTGATTTCCTTTCCGGCACACTTATCGGTCATTATTTTTTGAAATTCCCCGAACAAATGGAAACTTACAATCATAAATGGGTAACAAGCGATAATATATGGCTTGTTAGAACGGCGATTTTATTCCAATTAAAATATAAGACCCAAACGAATGAAGCGATTCTTTTTGGAAATTGTGACAAGTGGCTGCATTCTAAGGAATTTTTTATCCAAAAAGCAATTGGTTGGGCTCTGCGCGAATATGCGAAAACAGAGCCTTTGAAGGTAAAACAATATGTACTTCGCTCAAATCTTGCCCCGCTTAGTAGGCGAGAAGCGTTGAAACATTTTAAGGAAAAGTGCTAAAGGTAAGTCATGATTGGGATTTAGAGGCGTCGCGGGAATTTTGGCTGTTTTTGGAGTTTGAAAACTCGCTTTTTAAAAGTGGAGAAGGGGTTTGTTGAATCATAATAAAGAAAAACGAACTTTTCACAGAGGCGAAAGTTCGTTTTTTTGATATTCGATGACTTGCATTGTTGGATAATCTACGGAGATTCCGAATTGTTCTTTAATTTTTTTATAATACATCTCATCATGTTCTATAACGGAAAAAGTAAGCTGCCCAGGGATACTTGTCTCTAGCTGCTGCACTAATTGGGTTTGTGTTGAAAAATAGTTCCGTTCCATTTTTTCTCGTTTCCAGGCCTCTTTTCCCCAATTTAATGTGAAAATGAGTTCTTGAAAAATCTCATCTGTTGTAGAAATAATAACAGTTTGTGTCTCTTTTCCCTGAGTGTATTTGAATTTTTTGCTTTGATAGTAGCGTTTAAAAGCTTTTAAATTATCTTGCTCAAATTCAGCAAGCATCTGTATTAGTTCTATTACAGAAATTTTTTGCGGGAATAGAGTAAATGACTTTTCATGAAGCGCTTGCCTAGTTTGAATGCCGTCGCGTATTAAGAGCTTTCCACCAGGTTTCATGAGGCGATTGATGTTCTCAAAAAATACATGATGCAATCGTTTGTCCTCACTATAGGATAAGATTTCATGGAGAACGGCTGAAAGAATAATGGAATCAAACTGCATGTTTTTTTCACCAGATAGAGCTTGGTTTAAATGCGAAAGGTCCGCCTGAATGAAATGGACACCTGCTTCTTCCATATGTTCCTTGCCTGCAGTACTTAAATCCACCGCATAAACGTCTGAATTTGGATATTGTTCTTTTAATGAAATCGCTATTGTACCATCGCCCGTCCCTAAATCGAGGATGTTGCCTTCTTTCGCCCGTTTGATTAATTCTTTCTTTCCGCCGCTAATAACGGAGTTTTTCATGCGTTTATAATATTCTGGTGTATGTTTTGTTACATCAATCATTTTGTCACCTCATATACGTTTATTTTCTAGCTAGATGTCAGTATAATAACAATTTAATTGTAGTACCAATCTCGTCCTGGTGCCGCCTCAAATGACATTTTTTCTTCGGTGAAAGGATGGATGAGCTGTAAGTTTTTAGCGTGCAATAAGACACGCCTTGCTCGCTTTGAACCGCCGTAAAGTGTATCGCCAACAATTGGGTGGCGGATACTAGAAGTGTGGACGCGAATTTGGTGAGTGCGCCCGGTCTTAAGCGTGCAGCGGACGAGCGTAACACCGCACGTTTTGTCGGCTTTTAAAACGTGAATGTGCGTTTCGGCAGCTTGCCCGTTTGGACTCACACGTTTTTTACCAGAATGATGCCGGTCTTTTCCAATAGGCCGGTTAATAATGCGGTCGCCGTTTAAAATGCCATCAAGAACAGCTATATATGCGCGTTTAATTTGCCGCATTTCAAGTTTGTACGAAAGAGCCGCTAGGCAAAGCGAATGTTTCGCGAAAAGGATGAGTCCTGATGTAGTTTGATCGAGACGATGGACAGGAAAAGCGGTGCCGCCACTCGTTTCATCCAAATAAAATTGAACGAAATTTGCGAGTGTATTCGTTTCATCTGGCAAATTTGGATGCGTTTTTACACCGACAGCTTTGTTTACAACAAGTAGATGCGCATCTTCAAACACAACATCAAGCGGCGCTTTAGTCGCATAAATGGGTTTATCTTGCAGCGGAAAAGTCAAAATGCCACCAGCAGCTAGGGGTTTGTCAAAGTCAGCTAAAACGCCATTAAGCAGTACATTACTAGCCATACGCAACTCATGGCGCGCTTTTTTTCCTAGATGAAAAAAATCTTTTAGCACCGATGCAAGCGTCATCCCGTCCCAACTCGGTAAAATTTGAATATCCATGACTTCCTCCTTATAAAAGAAGAAAGAATAAGCACAAAGCCTATTCTTCCCATTTTTTAAAAATTTCTAGGTACTCAATATGATGTGGTTCTGCCTCTTTTACGCGGAAAATAAATCCGCCATATTCAATTTCGTCTCCGACTTCAACTTCGTAGTTTTGCGTTAGGAACCAGCCACCAATTGTGTCGACTTCATCTTCCTCGAGATCTGTACCTAAAATATTATTTACTTCGTCAATTAGAAGTTTTGCGTCTACAATATAATGTCCATCTTTAATCTTTCTAATCTCAGGAATTTCATCAGCATCAAATTCATCTCGAATATCACCAACAATTTCCTCAACAATATCTTCTACCGTAACAAGTCCAGAAGTTCCGCCGTATTCATCTAAAAGAATCGCAATATGTGACCGCTCTTTTTGCATGCGGATTAAAAGTTCCTTAATCGGAATGGTTTCAATTACACGAATAATCGGTTTCACAAACATATCGATTGGGAACGGCTTATTCGATTCATGTTCAACGTAAGCGGACAAAATTTCCTTTAAGTTTAAAACTCCGATAATATGGTCTTTATCACCTTCAATGACAGGATAACGCGTGTAGCGCTCGTTTTTCATGATGTTAGAAAGTCCTGTAATATCAGAACCAGAATCAACAGTTACAATCTCTGTACGTGGAATCATGATTTCTTTAGCCATTCGTTCATCAAAATCGAAAATCTTATTCACGTAGCGGAATTCCGACTGATTAATTTCACCACTCTTGTAGCTCTCGCCAACAATAATGCGAAGTTCTTCTTCCGTGTGGGCAATTTCATGTTCACTTGCAGGCTCCAAGCCAAACAATTTCGAGATGAGAACAGAAGATTCATTGAGCAACCAAATGAACGGAAACATAATTTTATAAAAATAATGTAGCGGTCTTGCAACTGCAAGCGCAACAGCTTCCGTTTTATCAATGGCAAGCGTTTTTGGAACAAGTTCCCCAACCACAACATGTAAAAACGTGATGAATATAAAAGCAATCACAAAGGAAAGAATTGTGACAGCCGAACTTGGGATTGCAAGCATATCAAAAAGCGGATGTAATGCCGCCTCAACCGTCGATTCCCCGAGCCAACCAAGACCGAGTGAACTAATCGTAATACCAAGCTGACAGGCGGATAAGTATGCATTCAAATGGTTATAAATGTATCGTGCTAGTTTAGCGCGTTTGTTTCCTTCTGAAATAAGTTGATCCAATCTACTCGGTCGCATTTTTACAATTGCAAATTCTGTTGCCACGAAGAATGCGGAAACAGCAATTAATAATGCAATAATTAAAAACTTAATCGTTAATATCAATCGCATGCCATTTATAGAACACTATAAATGGCTAACACCTCCTAAAAATATCTGTTTTTTTTATAAAAGCAGGTGTGAGCTTAATTTCCAAGAGGAAATACTAGAAGCATCGCCCTGCGTGAATCGATTTAGTTTCTCTGCCCCATCGGTATATTCCCTCCCAACCTTAAAAAGCTATACATACCCAAATTATACTGGACTTCAGAGAAGAAAACAACGAATTTATTCTTTAGAGAAAGGTTCGATATGTACGAGTGTGTAAGCATTTGGAAATTCCGCACGAATAACGCTTTCGATGCGCTCAGTGATGGCATGGCTTTCGGTCACATTTAGCGCTGCATCAACCGAGATAGTGGCGTCAATCCAAATACGGTTACCGTTAAAACGTGCTTTAATATCCTTCACCTCTTTGACCTCATTTACACCCGCAATTAGTTTATGGATTTCTTCAAGTTTTGAGACATCAAATCCGTCAGTCAAACTATGTGCGGCATCAAAGAAGATTTTGACGGCGGTGTAGCCGATTAGAACGCCAACAAGAAGGGCGGTGACGGAATCGAGCCATGGCAACCCAATAATGGCGCCTAAAATCCCAAGGCAAGCACCAAAGCTGACCAAAGCGTCGGAACGATTATCATATGCGGCAGCACGGATTGCTTGACTGTCGATTTTTTTCGAAAGCCGGATGTTAAAAAGGTAAATGATGTACATAAACACACCAGAAAAGAAAGCAACAATAGCTGTGAGCATGCTCGGTGTACTATAATTTTTTTGAATTAAGTTGATAATAGATTCAAAAACAACTTGTAAACTGACGAGCAACATGATAAACGAGGCAACGAGTGAACTGATGGTTTCAGTCCGACGATGCCCGTATGCATGATCTTTATCAGGTGGGATGCGCGAAATTCTAAGACCGATTAAAAGAGCGATAATCGCGATGACATCGGTTGTATTATTTAAACCGTCTGCTAGAAGTGCATCAGAATCTCCAAAAAGTCCCACTGTTACTTTTAATGCAGCGACAAAGATGTAGGCAAACATGCTTAGGAAAGCGGCTTTTTCTGCTTTTTTTATATCTTGATAGGCTTCCACTTTTCATTCCTCATTTCATTACAAAAATCTCTCCGAATATTTTCGGAGAGCTAAACTTCTATAAAAGCTTTTTTTAACTGTTTTACCGAAAGTGCGATTGTATCACACACTTCTTGGTAATGTGCCCACTTTGCTGGCAATTCATCAATATGTTCTGGGTCTTCAATATCCCAGTAAACGATTTTTTTGTTAAAAGTATCTGGGAAATTTGGTGCTAGTTCATTTGTAGAATCGTAAATCGTCACAATTAAATCTGCATCTTCAAGCAATTTTTGGCTAGGTGTGTAAGAGAAGCTGCTCGGGGCCTCCATTGAAAATTCATGAAGGACATCATTTACAAAAGGGGTTTCTCGCGCTTTTGACCAAGAACCGCTGATGAAAGTGACATCACGAAGCGGTAGTTTCTTTGCCCAGGCAAGCGCAATGCTGCTACGAATATGCGATTGTGACAAAAAATAAATAAGCTTGTGAGTCATATTCCAAATCCTTTCTAAATCAATCTGAAAAAATAATTTAGCAATACTGTAGAAGTACCCGTTTTTCACGTTTAGAAACATAATTTTCCGGAAAAATTTTATCGAAATTGTGACAATATTAAGGTAAGGAGTTACTTTACCTAAAAATAAGTCTTAAGAAGGTAGAAAAAAATTCTGATTTAGCGTAAAATAATCATATTCCCGTGTGTTTTTATACCCGCGGCGAAAACTAATTAGAGAAAGCTAGGAGATAAATTTGGAAAATTTTAAGCAGCGAATTGTGAAGTATTTCAAACAATTTTTCAGCTTTATCTGGAACTGGATTGGCATTGGGTGGCGCAAATTTAGGCGCTTTTTAAGAAATCGTCACGTGATTAAAATTATTATTTTAGCAGTTTTGTTAGTGATATTAGGATTTATTCTATACTTGACGATTGTTGCCAAATCAGCAGATATTGACGCGCTTAAAAAGGGACTTGAAACAGCTACCATTATTTATGATAAAGACGGGGACAAAGCAGGGGAACTTTCGTCTACGGATGCTACATTTGTTAAAATTGATAAAATTTCCCAAAACTTACAAGATGCAGTTGTTTCAATTGAAGATCGTAAATTTTATGAACATAATGGTTTTGATGTAAAAGGGATTATGCGTTCTGCAGTTGGACTTGTATCCACAGGCGAAATAACCGGCGGAGGAAGTACGATTACGCAGCAACTCGCTAAAAATGCTCTATTGACGCAAGAACAGACTTTTACACGTAAAGCGAAAGAATTATTTATGGCGCGTGAAATTGAACGAACTTATTCAAAAGATGAAATTTTAGAGATGTATTTAAACCGGTCGTATTTTGGTAACGGGGAATGGGGCGTAGAAAATGCTTCTAAAAAATATTTCGGCAAATCAGCAGCCGATCTAAACGTTCCAGAAGCCGCTACAATTGCGGGTTTACTTCAGGCGCCTAGTGCGTATGACCCTTACAAGCATTTAGACAAAGCAACGAACCGTAGAAATATGGTTTTAAAAGCAATGCAGGAAAATGGGAAGATTACAGAAGCGCAGTATAAAACATATAGTGATACAAAAATTGTGTTGACGAACAAAGCTCAAGATCCACTTGCGAATAAATATCCGTGGTATGTTGATGCGGTTATTAATGAAGCAGTGAATGAGGCAGATGTGACGCAAGATGAAATTATGAAAAAAGGTTATAAAATTTATACAGAGTTGGATCAAAACTACCAAACTTCGCTTGAGGGAACGTATAGTGATGATAGTTTATTTCCAAAAAATGCAGCAGACGGAACGCTCGTTCAATCTGGTGCGGTATTAATGGATCCAGCAACGGGTGGGATACGCGCGTTAGTTGGCGGACGCGGTGAGCATACTTTTAGGGGCTTTAACCGAGCAACACAAATGAAAGCTCAACCAGGCTCTACAATGAAACCTCTAGCTGTATATGTTCCAGCACTTGAAGCAGGCTGGAAAGTAGATGATATGCTAAAAGATGAAAAGACAACCTATAAAGGTAACTATACTCCAACTAATGTTGGCGGTTATTATCAAGGTGAGGTGCCTATGTATGAGGCTGTGGCAAAATCAATTAATGCTCCTGCTGTATGGCTACTTGATCAAATAGGAATCAAAAAAGGAATTAAATCTTCGAAGGAATTTGGTATTCCACTTGAAGAAAGTGATGATACGCTTGGACTTGCACTTGGTGGGTTAAGTAAAGGAGCTTCGCCAGTCGATATGGCAACAGCTTACGCAACATTTGCGAACAAGGGCATCAAACCTGAAAAAGGCTATATCATCAGTAAGATTGTCGATCCTGCAGGTAACACCATTTACGAACACGTGCCAGAAACGAAACGCATCATTTCGGAGAAAACGTCGAATTCGATGACATCGATGCTTTTAGATGTTGTAAACACTGGAACAGGTACAAACGCTGCTGTAGCAGGGTATGAAATGGCTGGGAAAACAGGTTCTACTCAAGTTCCTTTTGATGATAAAAATGGTACGAAAGATCAGTGGTTTGTAGGTTACACACCTGACTTGGTCGGTGCCGTGTGGATTGGTTTTGATAAAACAGATGAGGCACACTATTTAAAGACAACGAGTTCGCAAGGTGTTGCTAATTTAGCGCACTACGTCATGAAAAGCGGCTTGCGTTATCAAACGCCAAAAGATTTCGATACTAAGAGTGCTCAACAAGAGACACAAGCAAAGAAAAAAGAAGAAGAACAAAAAGCAGCTGAAAAAGATGATTTCTGGAACACTGTAAAAGAAAAAGCAAATGATGCTGGTGATGCAATCGAAAAAGGTGCTGATAAAGTCGTGGAATTCGGCGGAAAAGTGAAAGATGGCATCGGAGATTGGATAGGATCATGGTAAAAATCGTTTAAGCTGGGGCGCTTTGCTCCAGCTTTTTTATATTATTGACTATGAGTGTTATCTGTTATACAATATATATAACAGAAAAGGAGTGTTTGATATGGAAATTGCAGGAATTAATCTTGCCCTCATTTTACCTATTTTAATTTTAAATCTTATTCTACTTATCACAGCGCTTGTCGACCTAATTAGACACTGGAACGTGCGTAAAAATGCAATTATTTGGCTAGTTGTTATTTGCTTCATTAATACAATTGGTCCAGTCATTTACTTTATTTTTGGAAGAAAAGAGGAGTTTAAATGACAGAGCTCCGCATTCAAAATTTGTCCAAGTGTTTTGGGGCGCAAAAAGCAGTTCAACATGTGGATTTAGTTGTGCCAGACGGGGCGTGTCTCGCTTTAATTGGACCAAATGGAGCTGGGAAAACGACGCTAATTAATATGTTGGTGCAAATTTTAAAACCAGATAGTGGCGAGATATTACTAGACGGGCAACCAATTCGGCATTTGAAAAACTTGATTGGCTACTTGCCTCAGTATCCGCATTTTTATGGCTGGATGACGGCGAAAGAATGCCTGAATTTTATGGGAAAGCTATCTAAAATGAATCAAGCCGATTTAAATGTGCGTATTCCAGAAGTTTTAGCACTCGTCGGTTTAGAGAAAGAAGAAAATAAACGAATTGGTGGGTTTTCAGGCGGTATGCGGCAGCGTTTAGGCATAGCACAAGCAATTTTACATCGCCCGAAATTGCTCGTCATGGATGAACCAGTCTCGGCGCTTGACCCAATTGGACGCATGGAAGTCATCCGTTTAGTTGAGAAGTTGAAGTCAGAGACGACGATTTTGTTTTCTACGCATATTTTAGCGGATGCAGCTGAAATTTGTGACCATATTACGATGATTAAAAAAGGGGAAGTCGTACTGGATAAGCCACTTCAGACGCTTTTAAAAGAAGCGAGTACGAATGTTTTTGAGGTGGAACTTCTAGGCGAAAACGCGGCGTGGTATGCGGAAGTAAGCAAGCATCCAAACGTTTTGTTTTCTGAAAAGAAAGGCACAGTTTATAGGTTTGAAGTCCAAAATAAAGCAGAAATGAGTGTTTTTTTGTTGCAGTCGCTTGCATCAATGAATATCGAAGTGGTTCGGTTTATGAATGTGCATGAAACGCTGGAGCAAATTTTTATGAAGAAGGTGAGCGAATGAATGCATTACTTGTGAAAGAATGGCTTGAAATGAAGCGCAATTTGAAAATTTTATGGTTGCCAATTGTTTTTGCGATTCTTGGTTTAACGCAGCCGCTCATTGTGAAATTTTTGCCAGAAATTCTAAAAGCAGTGGGAGGCATTCAAAACGCAGATGCACTCACACAAATGATGGGGCCAAAAACGCCAGAAGTTATTCTCGGTCAAACGCTCGCTTCACAATTTGACCAGCTCGGCATCATTATTTTTGCTGTTGCTGCAATGGGTACCATCTTGGCTGACAGAACAAGCGGCATGCTTGCTTTCATTATGACGCGTCCTGTTGAACTCAGCACTTATATTGGCACAAAATGGCTTAGCCAGCTAACTACCGCATTTTGCGCACTACTATTTGGCTATGCGCTATCTGCTTATTACACGATTCTTTTATTCGGTCATTTAAGTTTAAAGCGAGTCATCATTGCCTTTTTGATTTATTTTGTCTGGTTTTGTTTTGTGGTCGGAATTGTCATCTTGGCCAGTGCCTTTTTCAAAAGCAGTGCGGCTGTTGCAAGTATTGCCGTCGTACTCGCGATTGTTTTCACTGCGCTTAATGCGGTGGACTCAAAATGGCTCGCACTAAATCCGGCCTATTTAAGTAAAAATGCGGTTGCCTTTTTAGCTAATGGTAAAGTTTTAGAATGGTTTTATGTATCTTTAGTCCTTACGGTAATTTATCTTGTCGCATTATTCATTTTAACGCTTTTTGTAATGCGAAAAAAACCATTACAAGTTGAAAACCATTAAAAGACAGGTGGGAAACCATCTGTCTTTTTAAATATGCTATACTATTTTTGAGGTGAGGTTAGTGGAACGAATTGAAAAGGATTCATTTGGTGAGATTTCTGTTGATGCAAGTAAATTTTGGGGGGCACAAACCGAGCGAAGTCGGCAAAATTTTAAAATTGGCGAAAGACGAATGCCACTTGAAATTATCGACGCCTTCGCCTTTTTGAAAAAGGCTTGCGCGAATGTAAATGCCGCTAAAGGGAATCTTACAGCAGAGAAAGCGCAAGCAATTGGTCGCGCCTGTGACCGTATTTTAAGCGGAGAACTAGACGAGCATTTTCCGCTTGTTGTGTTCCAAACTGGGAGCGGAACGCAGACGAATATGAATGTCAATGAAGTAATCGCCTTTGTTTCAAAAGAAAACGGAATAAAGGTGCATCCTAACGATGATGTGAACATGTCGCAAAGTTCAAATGACACGTTTCCGACTGCGATGCATATTGCCGCATACAAAGTAATTCATCAAAATTTATTGCCTGAACTTGATAAATTTCAAGCCATTTTAAAAGAAAAGAAAGAAGCTTACATGCAAGTTGTAAAAATTGGACGGACACATTTACAAGATGCAACGCCGCTCACGCTCGGACAAGAAATTAGCGGATATGAGGCGATGATTAAAAATGCCAAACGCTTTATTGAAGAAAGCAGCCGTTCACTTTGTGCGTTAGCAATTGGTGGCACTGCAGTTGGAACGGGCATTAATGCATCTAAAGATTTTGGTGAACAGGTCGCTTCCGAACTAAAAAAAATGACTGGAAACCCGTTCACATCGGATGAAAATAAGTTTTTTGCGCTTTCGAGCCATAGCCCCATCAATTATGTGCACGGAGCCATTCGAGCTCTTGCGTCTGATCTCATGAAAATAGCAAACGACATTCGCTTTTTAGCCAGCGGGCCAAGAAGTGGGATTGGTGAAATTAGCATTCCTGAAAACGAACCTGGTAGCTCTATTATGCCAGGAAAAGTTAATCCGACGCAGTGTGAGGCGCTTACGATGGTAGCAGCACAAGTCATGGGTAACGATACAACTATCAATGTGGCGAGCAGTCAAGGTAACTTGGAATTAAACGTCTATAAGCCTGTCATTATTGACAACTTTTTAGAGTCAGTGCGTTTGTTAACAGATGGGATGAAGTCATTTCGTATCCACTGTTTAACAGGACTTGTTGCAAATGAATCCGCCATTCAAGAAAAACTTACGAACTCGCTCATGCTCGTGACAGCTTTGAATCCGCATATCGGCTATGAAAAAGCTGCAGAAATTGCGAAGGCGGCACACCAAAACGGGACGAGTTTACGCGTTGCTGCGGTTGCTTCTGGCTATGTGACTACGGAACAGTTTGATGCTTGGATTAACCCGCTTAACATGACGAATCTTTAATCATACTTTAGAATGAAATTCCCTAAGAAGCATTGTCGCTTGGGGAATTTTCGCGTATAATGAAACCACTTTAGAGGGTGGTGCAAATATGCAAACGATAGTGACAATCGCATTAATGGCGCTAATTGGTGCTTTTATTGGAGCAATGACGAATTTTATTGCGATTCGCATGCTTTTTAGACCATTTGAAGCGAAATATATAGGGAAATGGCGTGTCCCATTTACGCCAGGATTAATTCCTAAAAGACGGGACGAACTTGCCAAAAAAATTGGTGAAGTTATTGTGGAACATTTATTAACTGGCGATATGATACAGCGCAAACTGGAAGATGCGGCGCTTCAAAAAGAAGTCATTAAAACCGCCCAGCAATTATTTGAAGAAAAAATGGCGCTACAAACGACGCCAGAGGAGCTTGCTGAATTAGCGGGCTTTAAAGACGGCAAGGAGAGACTGATTCACTGGATTTCGGACAAGATTGAACAAGAACTAACCCGTTTTTTGAAAGAAAAACAGGATGTGGAATTGCAGCAATTTGTTCCCACCGCCTTAAAAGACAGCGTGAAAAAACATTTACCTGACATGACAAAAATAGGTATTGAACGTGTTGAAGCTTACATTTTAAGCGAAGCTGGCGCCACACAAATTGCCACCATGCTAAATAAATTTTTCTCAGAACATGGCAAGATGGGAAGCTTTGCAAAGCTCGTTTTAAATGTGGAATCCTTAACTGAAAAGGCGCAAAAAGAATTGAAAAAAATGCTTGTGCAACCTGAAACGGAACAAATGATTTTAAATTTATGCGAGACGGAGCTTGACCATTTGTTTGCACAAAAATTAGATGACATGTTAACAGCAGAGAAAAGGCAACAATTTGTTTCGCAAATCAAACGTGAAAGTGAACACTTTTTACGTTCTGAAAAATGGTTGAATCAGCCGCTTCAAGATAATTTGAGGAAGTATGAAACACATATTTTAGAGCAAATCATTCCGTATGCAACACTGCGCATACTTGATTTTGTCGCAGATTATAGCGCTGACATAATGAAGCGACTCGATATTTCAGGCCTTGTCGCAAAACAAATCGAGACATTTTCCTTAGAAGAAGTGGAAGCGATTGTGATCGATATTTCTGGGCGTGAGTTAAAAATGATTACGTATCTTGGTGGCGCCTTAGGTGGTTTTATCGGAATTGTTCAAGGGATTCTAGCGATTTGGGTGTGACAAGCGTTAAGACTTTTGTTATAGTTAGTTAGGAAGAAATAAACTATTTTGGAGGACTTACTAATGAGCGAAAATATTTATGATTTAGCACATGGTTTAGACAAAGGAATTCGCGAAACAAACGAATTTAAGAGTTTACAAGAAGCATACAAAAATGTGAATGCGGATGAGGAAGCGAAAACAAAGTTCAATCGTTTTCGTGAAATTCAAGTTACAATTCAAGAAAAACAAATGACGGGTCAGCCGATTGATGATGAAACGGTTCAAATTGCACAAGAAGTTGCTGAAGATGTACAACAAAATGAATTAATTATTGCTTTAATGGAAAAAGAGCAAGCGATGAGCACAATCATTAACGATTTAAATCGCATAATCATGACGCCGCTTCAAGACTTATACGACGTACAACAATAATAAAAAACCGCGCCAGAAAATTGGTGCGGTTTTTTATTTATAGAAAGGACTGCGCTTCAAGTTCAAGAGCGAGCGCCTTAGCTTTGTTTAAAATGGGGGAGGAGGTTTGCTCGTTTATTTTTTCAAATGAGAGCAACTTATATTTCTCTGGCTCCTCTTTAACCCCTTCAAAAATGAGTGGTACAACCGTATCCTTTGAAAAATTTAAATCGACTAGATAAAGCGCACAAATTTGGTGAAGTAGCCGTTTTCCGTCCATCTCGTAACCAATTAGAAAATCGTATGTACCAAGTGTTCTTTTTGCTTCAGGGAAAGCGTGATACAAACTCAGATGACGTTTTAAGGCATCAAAAAGCATTTCATCCTCCAAAAGACTTCCGCCTGGTAAATCATATTTTTGTTTAAATGGACCATTTTCGCGCATAACGACCAGGATATGTTGTTCATGAATATATAAGCCATATGTGCAAAAAATACGGTTCCAGTTCCCCATATTATCAAATCCCTTCCGTTAACAATCTATAGTTTATTGTAGCATAACTTTAGATGATTAAAATAGGGCTCTGGCAGGACTTGCGAAAAAAGACCATTCTCGGTATAATTAGAACATACATTCGTTTTTGGGGGTGGATAAAAATGAAAGAAGTAAAATTTTTACATATTGCGGATCTGCATTTAGATAGTCCTTTTACCGGTTTGAAGTCCCTTCCTAAACCGATTTACGAAAAAATTAAAGAAGCAAGTTTTCATTCATTTCAAGAGACAATCAAGCGGGCAATAGCCGAGCAGGTGGATTTTGTTTTAATTGCAGGAGATGTTTATGATAAAGAAGAGCGTAGCATTAAGGCGCAGGTGCAATTTTACAAAGAGATGAAGCGGCTAGAAGAAGCTAAAATTGACGTGTTCCTAATTCACGGAAACCATGATTTTTTGGAAAAAGGAAAAGATTTAATTGCCTTGCCCAAAAATGTGCATACATTTGGCGAGGAAGTAAGCGATATGGTTTGGCAAAATGGTGATAAAAAAGTAAAATTATACGGTTTTAGTTATCCAGCACGACACGTTTTAGAGGACAAGACGGCGTTTTATCAAAAAAGTGGTGATGCGGACTTCCATATTGCGCTCTTACACGGGTCGGAGCTTACGACATCAAGTGACCACGATGTTTATGCACCATTTCGCTTGGAAGAAATTATTCGAAAAGGTTTTGACTACTGGGCGCTAGGGCATATCCATAAACGTGAAATTTTATCTGAAACTCCAGGCATTTATTACCCAGGCGTTATTCAAGGACGGAACCGAAAAGAAGTGGGCGAAAAAGGTGGAACGATTGTCACGTTGAATGAGCTGGGCGCGCAATTTGAATTTTTTGCAACGGCTCCTATTGTTTGGGAATCAATCCGTTTGAAATTTAAAGACGAAATCACGAATAACAGCCTTTTCCGCAAATTAGAAGATACTCTTTTGAAATTTGAAAATCGGGGAGCTTCATATATTTTGGATATTGAAGTCTCTACAAATAAAGATATCGCGCACGAAGAATGGCTCAGCGTGTTGCAAGATGGTCGCGCGAATGAAACGCCTTTTGTATGGGTGAATCGTCTAAGCTTTATAAAAGAAGAAACTTTGTCTAAAGATTTTTTTCATGAAGGACTTTTGCAAAGCGAATTGACACGTTCCGCCGAGGAATTAAGCAAGGAAGAGGTATTTTTTCAAAACATTGAGCCGCTCTATTTTCATAACGGTATTCGAAAGTTTTTACCGGATATTACGGAAGATAAGCGTATACAAGTTATGCGGCAGGCCACAAAAAAAGTGGATGAAATCCTGAACCAGGTGGAAGGAGCGCGCAAATGAAAATAACTTCCATTATGATTTTAGGTTATGGTAAGTGGTCGAATGTGACATTTTCTGATTTTGCAGATTTTCAACTTGTGTATGGTGGTAATGAAGCTGGAAAATCAACCATTATGGCTTTTATTCATAGTATTTTATTTGGTTTTCCAACGAAGCAAAGTTCAATTCCCCGAATGGAGCCGAAAAATAAAGGGCCATATGGAGGGAAAATAACGCTTGCGAATACGAAATTTGGTATTGTTACGATTGAAAGATTGCGCGGAAAAGCAACAGGAGATGTGACGGTTCACTTAGAAAGTGGGGAAGTGTTTGGTGAGGAAAAACTATCAGACATTATAGGAGAAATGGATCGTCAAACGTATGAAGCAATTTTTTCTTTTGATATCCATGGTTTGCAGCAAGTTCAACAGATGAAACAAACAGAATTTGAAAAGCAACTACTGGTTGCTGGAACGGCAGGTTCAGATGCGCTTTTACAAGCGATTGCTCAGTTAGAGAAGCAAATGGAACTTCTGTTTAAACCGAACGGGCGAAATCCGAAAATTAATCAAGCAATTCAAGAAACAAATAAAGTATATGAATCTTATCTTTCAGCTAAGCAAAACAATGATAATTATACTAGGCTACTTACAAAATTGACTGAGCTAGACAACGCGTCAGCAGAAAGATTGAACGAAAGAAAAGTATTAACAGGCGAGCTTTCAAAACTTGAATGGCTGAAAGAAAAATGGCCAGTTTATACGGAATGGCATGCCTTACAAGAGAAAATCAAGCCAGTAGCAGATGAATTTCCTGTAGATGGAAGCATTCGCTTAGAGCATTTTTTAAATCGGATTCGCGAACGTGAAAATGAATTGCTACAACTGAAAGAACGAAAAAAAGCACTAGAAGAGAGCGGCATTCAAAACGGAGTCACTGCGGATAAGTCACAAATTGGAAAAATCGAATCGCTTCTCAACATGTGGCCGATTTATCAGGAACGCAAAGCGGCGTTTTTAGAGCTGTCATTTGAAGAGAAAAAACAATTGGAACAAGTGACTATGAAGTTTGACGGAGTGCTACCTAATTGGACAGCAGAAACTGAGCGAGAAGTGAATCAAATTGTACGTGAGCAGGGAGAGCTTGACCATGCTATTCAGACGGAAGAATTGACACTTGCTTTTCTTCAAAAAGAAGAGGACGGGGTGCAGGAAGAAATTGATGCACTAGAAGGAGTAATGTGGAAAGCTGAGGAATGGAAGAAAAATACGGAGAGTCATCAAAAGGTAAGTAAATCGCGTGAATTTATGTGGCCAATTTCAATGCTTTTAACCTTATTTTCTGTCGTACTAGCGATGATTGTTTCCTCATTTTGGATATACGGACTAGCTGTGTTATTCGCTTCAAGCTCGCTCTTCTTTTATATAAAAAGACCAGTGCAAAATGTGGAAGCGCAGTTTAGGTTTGAGGAGCAGAATAAATATCGCAATAAATGGCAACAACTCTACATGAAAATGGATAATATCGCTCATAAAAAAGCACAGAGTGAAATGATTCTTCAAGATGAGGCAGAGAAAAAATCATATTTGGAGCAAAAAAAAGCTTTTCTTTATGAAAAATGGAATCTGCCACCTAAAAATGATTTTTCTCTAGATATGGCAGAACTAAAAGCCCAAATTGAATTGCAAAATAAACTGACGGAAACTAGACACCAAATGGCTGAAAAGGAAACATTCATCAAGGAATGGGAAATGAATTTGTTTGCCCTGCCTGGTGATGCAAATTCACCTGAAGAACGCATCGCTTATTTGCGTCAAAGTTTAGTTTCTTACCGGGAGAACCAAACGGATTTTGCGAAGCGTGAGGAAAAACTAGATCAGCTTGCAAACCAAATTGACTTATTAAACCGAGATTTGCGGGACTTAAAACTGGAAAAAGACAACTTGATGGCGCAAGCTGGTGCGCATTCGGAGGACGATTTTAGACAAAAGGGGCTTGAAGCAAAAGCGTATCAAGAGGCGAAAGCGCGATTACTACTTTTAGAAGCTGAATTGCCGGTGCGAGAAAGTTTTTTGGACTATCATGATTTATCTACACTAAAGGAGCAGGAGTTTTTAGTGAAGCAAAAAATAGCTGATTTGGAAACGGAAGCGCGCGAATTTGAGCGGCAACGTGCTGAGTTGAAACATGAAATTGAAAGGCTTGAAGAGGGTGGTCTGTATGCGGAACAAAAGCAGTTATTTTATTTAGCAGAGACGGATTTAGTAGAACTTGCTGACGAATGGCTCGTTTTAAAGACCGCTCATGAAATTTTGAAGCAAACTGCCATCCAGTTACAGGAGGAAAAATTTCCGAAAGCATTGCAGTTTGCCTCGACTTATTTTGAAAAGTTGACCCACGGGAGATACAAGCGGATTTACTTTAAGAATAATCGGATACATGTTGAAAATACGGAACAAGTAATATTTTTGCCAGAAGAACTCAGTCAGGCGACAAAAGAGCAACTTTATTTATCGCTACGTTTTGCTTTAATTGAATCCATTAATACAGACTACCCGTTTCCGATTCTGATTGATGATGGATTTGTTAATTTTGATAAGTCGCGTCTTGATTTGATGATGGAGCTCTTGCGTTATAAGAAAACTAGTAATCAAGTTATTTTCTTTACATGTCATGAGGAAACTAACGAATATTTTTCACCTAACGATAGACTCATGCTATACTAAACATAAGAAAAATGCATAGACGGAAAGTAGGCGAAATGATTGGGAAAAAAATTATTAGAATTTGATGTCGGGGAAAGCGTAGAGTTATTTTTACTCATAAAATCCAGTGTGAAAGGAACCGCGAGCAATGGGAAGCCGTTTCTAAGTCTAGTTTTACAAGATAAATCTGGAGAACTTGAAGCGAAACTTTGGGATGTTTCAGAAACTGATGAGGTTGCTTATGCTGCGGAACATATTGTTCATATTGCTGGTGATATTCAAAATTACCGGGGAAGAAAGCAACTTAAAATTCGTCAAATTCGTCAGGCTACGCCTTTAGACAATGTGAGTGCAGGAGAATTTATGGAAACTGCTCCAGTCAATAAAGATGAAATGGCCGAAGAGATTACACAATATATTTTTGAGATGAAAAATGCTAATTTACAACGTATCACGCGTTCACTTTTGAAAAAGTATCAAGATAAATTTTATGATTACCCTGCAGCTGTTAGACATCACCATGAGTTTGTGTCTGGTTTAAGTTATCATGTTGTTTCCATGCTGCGGCTTGCTAAATCTATTAGTGATCTTTATCCAAGTGTTAATCGTGATTTACTTTATTCGGGCGTTATTTTACATGATTTAGGAAAAGTCATTGAATTGTCTGGGCCAGTTTCCACAACATATACGCTAGAAGGCAATTTGATTGGTCACATTTCGATAGTCGCAGAAGAAGTGAGTAAAATGGCCGAGGAATTGCATATTGAAGGAGAAGAAGTGATTGTTTTAAAACATATCCTACTCGCCCATCATGGAAAAGGTGAATGGGGAAGCCCCAAGCCACCACTTGTCCGAGAAGCGGAAATTTTACATCAAATCGATTTGATGGATGCTTCTATGAACATGATGGAAAAAGCGCTACGTCATACGAAACCAGGAGAATTTTCAGAACGAATCTTTGGTTTGGATAACCGCTCCTTTTATCGTCCAACTTTTGATGACAAATAAAAAAGATAGCCTAAAATCGGGCTATCTTTTTTTCTATTATTTTTTAGAGTCATCACTAGATTTTGAAGAGGAGTAATCTTTAAAAGCATTTTCTAGATCTTTATCTTCAATTTTTACGCCAGCATCTTTGTACTCTTCTTTAAGTGCTTTTTGCATATTTTCTTGAGTTACTTGAGAAGCAACATAAGCATCTTTCACTTGTTTTTTATCTTTTTCAAAAGTAGTTTTGCTTGCTGGTGCATCCATTTGGATAATATGGTAACCATATTGTGTTTTTACAGGAGCGCTAACGTCACCTTTGTTTTTAAGAGCGTAAGCAGCTTTTTCAAATGCTGGATCCATTTTTCCAGGACCGAATGGCTCAAGTTGACCGCCGTTATCTTTTGTTGAAGTATCAGTAGAATATTCTTTCGCTAAGTCAGCAAATTTTGCACCATCTTTAAGTTTTTTCTCTACTTCATTAGCCGTTTTCTCATCATTAACAAGAATGTGGCTTACAGTAATATCAGGTTGCCAAGTTTTGTAGTATTCTTTTAGCGTTTTATCATCTGTTTTAACATTTGCTTCAGTAGCTTTTGTTACAAGCATGTTGTACTTGATGTTTTCTTTGAAGCTTTCTTCAGTTAAACCGCTTTGTGCAAGAACAGCTGAAAATTGATCACCATATTGGTCTTTATATTTTTGAACTTCAGCATCAATTTCTTTGTCCGACACTTTATACTTATCTTCCAGAATTTTCTCGAAAGTAAGTTGTTGAACAGTTTGATCACCGTATTTATCTTTCATTGCTTCATAAAGTTCATCTTTTGTAACGTCTCCGTTATCCGTTTTGACAACATCGCCGCCGTTACCACATGCTGTTAAACCAATTACTGCCATTGCAGAAACGATTCCTAAAGTCATTTTCTTTTTAATCTTCATTAAACTAAACACTCTCCTTGATTGATTGTCACTATCTCCTGTTTACGAATACTATCATAACACATTTTATTCCACAATTTAGGAATATGTCAAAAATTTAATGGTATTCTCATGAAATTTTTGTACTCACTCCGCAATTAATATAGAAAAACCACGTTTCCCGTCTTCAACATAGCAATTTTTCGGACATTTACGAATGCGGTTGACGTGAATAAAGTCAGGGCAACACATGCCAATATGAATCGATAATAAAATGAGAAAAACAGGTGAATTCCAAATTGGAACTAATAGCGCAATGCCAAAAAATATAAATAGGATGAAAAGGAACGGGAAAAGTAGTGAAAAGATATATCGCTTTCGTGGAACCATTTGTTTAATACGAACATGAAGACAAGGTAATAAATAAAAATGCTTTTTAATACCAACTTGCAGTCCCGAGTGATAACGAAAAAGAGCTATCACATGGAGCATCTTATGAATAGGGTAGATTAAAATAATTCCTAAAAAAGATACCAAGTTATAAGTAGTTTCAAAATTGCTAGAAACTAAAAAATTATGACCTAAAAACAACACACAAAGTGCAATAAACGAAACCAGTGCACCTTTCAAAATAATGCGGTTATATTCATCGCGGCGCTCTGTATTTACAGATCTAAAACAGCGCATTTTAACGCCCTCCAATATATTCATCTTCGTACATACCATAGTATTGTATGCTCTCTAGTTTGGTATTTCAAGTCTTTTTAAAAAATAATGGAAGAAATATGGCGGAAAATTGACAGAAAAATCCCTCTACGCACTGAATAGAGGGATTTGGACTTACTTAGTATCTTTTTTTAATGTTTTTTCTAAATCGGAAATTGTTTTTTGCATATCTTTAATTTCATCTTTTAAACGTTTTTTCTCTGGTTCCATTTCTTCATTCCATTTTGAAACAGACTCCATGATATCACTTGAAACATCTTTTAAAAGCGCACTTCCTTCTGTGCCTAAAACTTGGACGGACTGAATCAATTCATTCGCATTATACGCAAGCTCTTTTAAAATAACCGAGGCTTCACCAGATTTTTCAGCAATGTTTTGACGCAATTCACGACCAGATTTTGGTGCAAATAAAATGGATGTCGCAGCACCAGTAACAGCTCCCGCGAGTATACCAAATATCAAAGATTTTTTATCCAAAATAATCACTCCTTAGCAAGTTAGGTACCCAAAAACTATAAACTAATTAAAGCGCTAATTTTTTTGGCGCGTTCGAGAAATTCCTCTTGGGTATATGTATTTGAGTTCTCTTTCCATTTAAGACCGAAATCATCATTATTTTTCGAATAACGTGGTATTAAATGTACGTGGCAATGAAAAACTGTTTGTGAAGCAATTTCTTCATTATTATTTAAAATATTTAGCCCGTCCGCATTGTAAACTTCTTTTACAGCTTTTGCGATTTTAGGCATACGTCTGAAAAGTTCTGCAGCCGTATCTTCATCTAAATCAAGCATGTTACGGGCATGTTTTTTCGGAACAACAAGTGTGTGACCTTTTGTCACTTGTCCTAAATCTAAAAAGGCATAAACAGCATCATCTTCATAAACTTTTGCAGAGGGAATATCTCCGTTTATAATTTTGCAGAAAATACAATCTTCCACGTGCAATACCACCTTTCATTAGTTTGATTGTCTCTACATACTAATTTACCATAAAAAAATTGGAAAAGCATGTTTCAGGGCTAGATAATTATGAGAAGTTTAGTTATAAATATGCTATTATTAAAAGTAAGCAAAAAATCAGATTAAAGACAGAAATTATTTAAGGAGGATTCTAAAACAATGCCCTTACTTGAAGTAGAACACTTAACTGGCGGCTATACAAAGCGACCGGTATTAAAAGATATTTCATTTAAAATTGAAGAAAAACAAATTATTGGACTTATTGGATTGAACGGAGCGGGGAAAAGTACAACGATAAAACACATAACTGGATTAATGCAACCTAAAATGGGGCAAATTCGAATTAATAACCACAAGCTAACGGAAGATGTTGAAAAATATCGCTCGCAGTTTTCGTATATTCCAGAAACGCCAATTTTATATGAAGAGCTGACTTTACTTGAGCATTTAGAACTTACAGCAATGGCTTACGGTTTGACACAAGAAGAGTTCGAGGCTCGGATGAAACCATTACTAAAAGAATTTCGTTTAGAAAAAAAATTAAATTGGTTCCCCGCACACTTTTCAAAAGGGATGAAACAAAAAGTAATGATTATGTCTGCTTTCTTAGTAGAACCCAAACTATACATTATTGATGAACCTTTTGTTGGTTTGGATCCGCTTGGAATCCAATCTTTACTTGGTTGGATTCGAGAAATGCGAGATAAAGGCGCCAGCATTTTAATGTCGACGCATATTTTGGCAACAGCTGAAAAGTATTGCGATCGTTTTATCATCTTACACCACGGCGAAGTAAGAGCAGAAGGGACGCTTCAAGATTTGCAAGAACAATTTGGGATGAGCGGAGCATCTCTGGATGAAATTTATGTCCAATTAACAAAGGAAGAAGCTTTCGATGAAGAAGAAATTTGATAGCCTAAATCTATTTCGTGAAAGATTTAGTTCTTATACAGATGAGTTAAATAAATATCTCCGTTATATGTTTAACGACCATCTGCTTTTTGTATTAATTATCGGAATAGGTGCGGGTATCTTTTATTATGCGGATTGGGTAAAACATATTTCACCTAGCTTTCCTGCAGTGCCGCTCATGGTTGTACTATTGACGTGTTCGGTTTGCTTTTCGAGCATTGCTACACTTTTAAAACGACCAGATGCTGTATACTTAATTGTTCAAGAAAAAGAAATGAAGCGCTATTTTAAAAAAGCAAAATGGACGTCTGCTTTCATGCAAAGCTATCTTTTTGCCATTGTCTTACTTGCCGCAATGCCAATGTATGTGGCGGTAACAGGCTATAGCTATACACGTTTTATGCCATTATTCATCATGATTCTTGGAATTAAATTTTGGAACACATATATGCAGTTTGAAGTAGCCAAGCTGGATAACCCAGACACAACATGGATGTTCTTTCGTGTCTTAATTACTGCATTTAGTTTATATGTACTACTGGCATTTTCGCTATTTTGGACAATCCCACTTGTTATCGTTTTGTTTGCAGGAAGCTTTTATTTTATCCGTTTAAAAGTTATAGAAAAAATACTTCGTTGGGATTATCTAATTGAGAAGGAAGAGGCGCGAATGAACCGCTTTTATCGTCTAGTAAATCTCTTTACAGATGTGCCGCATTTGAAAGGTACTGTTAGACGAAGAAGTTATTTGGACTTTTTATACAAACCGATTCCTTATGCGAAACGAAAAACATTCGCCTATTTATTCAGTAGGACTTTTGTAAGAACAAACGAATATATAGGGCTATATATACGCTTGACAGCAATTGCGTTGTTGCTTCTTATTTTTATCCAAGGTTTTTATATCAATATTATTGTCTCACTACTTTTTCTATATTTAACAGGCTTTCAATTTATTCCAATGCTCAAACATTTCGATGGACAAATGATGCTTCAACTTTATCCTATCCAAGATGCGTACCGAACTCGGAGCTTCATTCACTTCATACGCATTCTACTTGTCGCACAAGCAGTCCTATTTGGAATTATCGGAATCGCTCAAAATGATACAATTGGCGGGATAGCCATTTTAAGTGCAAACTTGGCCTTTGTTGTTCTCTTTTCTTATATATATATCCCGTTTCGTGTCAAGAAAATGTATGCATGAAAAAAGCATTGTAAGCTAGCTACCCGCTTACAATGCTTTTTCTTATTTTGAATCATGTGAGAATTCCGGGAAATGATACGTATCAATGTGTGAGAAACCAATTTGTGTATTATTATTCTCCATCACTTTAATAACTTGTGCATGGTGGGGTGTCGTTTTCCAGGCTTGGTAATACATTTCAGAATCCCAAAACGTTAAAATTAAGTATTTATTTTGTGTCAGTGATTGGCCAAGTTGAACACATTGCAAACCGGTTGTATTAGCTAAAATAGAAGCGATATTTTGATACATTTTAAGGAAAATAGGGATTTCTTCATCACGTACCATAATATATTCGAAGGTAACAGAACCGAAACCTTTTATTTCACCGTAAGATTGCATTAAACGGTACGTGGATGCTTCTTTTAAAACAGTTGGATTTTTCGATTCTTCCATTAAGACTGCATTGTTATAGTTCTGTAGAAGAATAAGCGCTTCATTTGGATGATTTGCTAGAACTTGCCGCAAATAATGCTCAGTTCCAGATGTAATGTAAATATTTTTCATGTTTTCAACCAGCTTTCTGTTTTTAAAATGTTTTGTCAAAATTTATTTTCCACCTTTAGAAAGTTTTAAACAAGTGTTAAGCAATTTGTTTGGTTTTAAACATAATTTTTAGTATTCTTGTGTGGGAATGTAAATATTATATGTGAGGGGCAGACAACGGGATGAAAAAAATCGAGAATGACTTATTTTTACGAGCGGCAAGAAAAGAAGCCGTTGATGCGATACCAGTTTGGTATATGCGGCAGGCTGGGCGTTCTCAACCTGAATATCGAAAACTAAAAGAAAAGTACTCACTTTTTGAAATTACACATAATCCGGAATTATGTGCGTATGTGACGCGTCTACCTGTAGAAAATTATGGCGTAGATGCGGCAATCTTGTATAAAGATATTATGACACCACTCGTCGGGATGGGTGTAGAAGTCGAGATTAAAAGCGGAATTGGTCCAGTCATTCACAATCCAATTCGAGGCATTCAAGATGTTGAAAAATTAGATCTGCTTTCGCCGGAAAATGATGTGCCTTATATTTTAGATACAATAAAATTACTAACAGAAGAACAGCTGACAGTGCCACTCATTGGTTTTTCAGGTGCGCCATTTACACTAGCAAGTTATATGGTAGAAGGTGGTCCTTCTAAAAGTTATCATAAAACGAAAAGTTTGATGTACCGCGAACCAGAACTCTGGCTTTTGCTAATGGAGAAACTTGGAAAAATGACGGCAGATTATTTAATCGCGCAAATTGAGGCTGGTGCAAGTGCGGTGCAAATTTTTGATTCATGGGTTGGTGCAGTCAGTCGCGCCGATTACGTGCAGTACATAAAACCTGCGATGCGAGAAATCATTCGGACAGTGAAAGCAGTGCATCCAGATGTGCCAATCATTATGCAAGCAGTCGCTGCGGCACACCTTGTCGCTGAATTTAGCGATTTAAACGTAGATGTTGTGGGTGTTGACTGGCGTATGACGGTTCAAGAAGCACAGGAAAGGCTACCGAATATGGCATTACAAGGGAACCTAGACCCTTCCATGCTTCTCGCAAAAGAAAAGTGTTTTGAACAAACAAATGAAATTCTTGTACAGGGAACGAAAAAGCCGGGCTTTATTTTCAATCTAGGTCATGGGGTTTTCCCAGAAGTTGAGCCCGAAATGTTGAAAGAATTGACACGATTTATTCATGAACGCAGCAAAATTTTACTAGGGAGTGACAAAAAAGCATGAAACAAGTGGGATTATTAGTTATGGCTTACGGAACCCCGTATAAAGATGAAGATATTGAACGGTATTACACTGATATTCGGCACGGAAGAAAGCCGACAGACGAAATGGTGGCGGACTTGCGTGGCAGGTACCATGCGATTGGCGGGTTGTCACCACTCGCAAAAATAACGGAGGAGCAAGCTTACGGGCTAGAACATACGCTAAATGAGTTTCAAGACGAAGTGAAATTTAAAGCCTATATTGGATTAAAGCATATTGAGCCTTTCATCGAAGACGCTGTTTCAAAGATGCACGAGGATGGAATTGATGAGGCGATATCAATTGTTTTAGCACCACACTATTCAAGTTTTAGCGTCGCTGCTTATAATGAGCGCGCACAAGATGCGGCAGACAAGTTTGGCGGTCCAAAGATAATAAACATTAACGACTGGTATAAGGAAACGAAATTTATTCAAATGTGGGCGGACCGTATTAACGCCACTACAAATGAATTTCCAAAAAATGAATTAGCTGATAGCATTTTAATTGTATCCGCACACAGTTTGCCTGAGAAAATTAAAGCGCACGGAGATCCGTACCCCGACCAATTGGCTGAAACTGCAAAATTGATTTTTGATAAAGTAAATGTGCCACACTACGCGCTCGGCTGGCAAAGTGAAGGGAAAACTGGCGAGCCGTGGCTTGGTCCAGATGTACAAGATTTAACACGCGAATTGTTCCGTGAAAAAGCGTATAAACATTTCATTTACGCACCCGTTGGCTTTGTCGCAGAGCATCTCGAAGTACTTTATGACAATGATTATGAATGTAAAGTTGTGACAGATGAAATAGGTGCAACCTATCACCGTCCACCAATGCCAAATGCAGATACTGAATTTTTAGAAGTTCTAAAAACAGTTGTTTGGGATAAGTATAAAGCGAAATAAGAAGAGCACATTTTCGTGCTTCTTTTCAAAAAAATGAAAACGCTTTCGATATTTTTACCATAATACTATAAAGTTTTAATCGGATTCTCATTTTTATGGGGCATAATGAATTAAGGTTAAGGTTCATAGGAGGTTTAAATGATGAATAATACAAAAGAGAAAAAACGAATTGCTGATAATGTAGCGTTTTATATGACGATGAATGGATATACGAAACGAACTTTCGCCAAAGCAGTTGGTGTCAGTCAAAATACTATCACGGCAGTTATAACAGGAAAGATGAGGAATCAAAAGAAATTTGATAAATACATACATGAAATGAGTGAAAAACTACAATTAGAAAAAGATTATTTTAAAAAGGATCAAGCAGAAATTGCAGCTGAACCAATTAAATTCCAAGATGAAAATAAACTTCATTTAGGTGACGAAAAATTCAATACATTAAGTTTAATGCTAAAAATTGGCGAAATACATTACGAGTGGGAATAAAATGACAAGAACCAACCTGGTGTCTCACACAATCAGATTGCTGACAAATGATGGAATTCTAGGCAAAGTCGAGCATTGAAATAGAGCATACTCAAGTACGTAATGACTGAAAACAAGGAAGATTGCCGTTTGCTAGCAGTATAAAACACCTTATTTCAAAAGAAATAAGGTGTTTTATTTGTTTTAAATAATGAGGAGACAGGGCTCTTTTATGTCCAACTTGTTGACTAATTTTGTTTTATCAACTAAAATGAAAGCACTTTTTGATGAGCTATTTTGGATAGGGAGTGGAAGAACTTGATTAAAAAACTGACATCAGCAAATGAACAAGAACTGAACGAACTACTTAAACCAGAAGCACTTTTAAATTTGTTTATTTTAGGGGACATCGAGAATTTCGGCTATGATAGTGACCTTATTGACATTTGGGGCGAATATAATGAAGATTCTTCGGAATTAATTGCTTGTCTGTTACGGTTTGAGCGAAATTTCTTACCTTATTCAAAAACAGAAAACTTTAATACGCAAGGTTTTGCGGAAATCATTAAAGAATATGAAAATTTTAATATTAGCGGGATACCGCGTGTGACGAAACAATTTGAGAAATATATACCAGATTTAATCGAAAAGCGTCATGATTCTTTCTTTGGAAAATGTAATAATGCGAGCATGATGAATGCGAATCGAGAAGTGATTATCCGGTCGGCGAAAGCTGAAGATGTTGCAGAAATTATTACTATGCGTACAGAAATTAAAGAATTTGGTGAGCGTGAGGAAAGTGAAGAACTTGTTATTCGTCAATTAGAGCAAGGGTCAAAACGGATTTATTATATTGAACAAGATAATCGCGTTGTATCCGTTGTGGAGTCGTCGGCTGAAAATTCGTTTTCAGCGATGATTACAGGTGTAGCAACGCTTGATGAATACAGAGGAAATGGTTTTGCGAGTACATTGATGAAACGAATTTGTTGTGATTTACTTGCAGAAGGGAAGACACCATGTTTATTTTATGATAATCCAGTTGCTGGAAAAATTTATCATAAAATTGGTTTTGAAGATGTGAGCGATTTTGCGCTGTACAGATAAGTTATAGTCGGATATGAAAACCATACGCAGGTCTGATGGGGATTATTTTGAAACTATGCTATACTTTTTTTATGAGTTTAGAGACGGGGGAGATTTATGATGAGTGAAGTAAAACAAAATGAGCGGATACGCGCCGAAGAAATGACAAATAAGCAGGTAATTATGCAAAAAACTTTGAATTGGTTTGTGATTTCACTACTAGTTGCGACACTTGGTGCGGCAGTGGGGAATTCACTTAATCCAGCTTGGTTTATCCCACTTGTTGTTTTAGAATTTGCTCTTTTAATCGCAGCAATTGTTGTTCGCAGAAAAAAAGCGCTAAGTCGCACATGGGGCTTTCCAATTTTAATTGCTTTTGCGTTTGTAACGGGCTTGATGCTTGGTCCAACGTTAACGTATTATTTCAATGCTGGAGCAGGAACAGCCGTTTTACTAGCGTTTGTGACGGCATCAGTTACATTTACAGTTCTAGGCTTTGTCGGGGCAAAAATGAAAACAGACTTACACTTTTTGGGGAAAGCTTTGTTTGCGGGACTAATTATTTTAGTGTTATTCTCGCTTTTCGGATTGTTTATTCCGCTAGGCGGATTTTCAATGATTATAGCAGGAGCAGGGACGCTGATTTTCTCACTCTACATTTTGTTTGATTTCAACCAAATTATGAAACGAGATGTAACACTTGATGATGTTCCAATGCTTGCACTTAGCTTATATTTAGATTTTCTAAACCTATTTTTATACTTGCTCCAATTATTTACTGGACGCGATTAATAATCAAAACTCATCGGGGGATATCTTCGGTGAGTTTTTTTGAAAAAAAGAATACTTTCATTGGACAAAGAAGGTCAAACATTCTATAATATTACTAAGGTCAAAATTGGTCAAAGTGAATTTTAAAGGAGGCCATATGATGGAAATGCAGAAATTTACAACGCAAGTTCAGGAAACAATTGGGGAGGCGCAGAAATTAGCGCAAGGATATAGGCACCAGGCGATTGACGTGGTGCATATTTTTAAAGTGCTGCTAGATGAAAGTGATTTTACAAAACGCGTGTATGAGATTGCGGAAGTCCGCGCGAACGCGCTTAGTGAGAAGTTAACGAATGCTTTAGACAAAATTCCTGTTGTAAGTGGGACAAACATTGAGTACGGGAGTTCGATGAGTCAGGAGCTATATACGTTAATGGTAGATGCTGAAAAGGAAGAAAAAGAGTTGAATGATGAATTTATTTCAACGGAACATTTACTTTTAGCGGTGATGAATCAAAAGAAAACGGTTGTGGCAGAGGAAATTATGTCACAAGGTAAAGATAAAAAAGCAATTTTAGATGCTGTGATGCAGATTCGAGGAGGTAAGCGTGTGACTAGTCAAAATGCAGAAGAAAACTATGAGGCTTTAACGAAATATGGGCGTGATTTAGTTGCGGAGGTGCGAAGCGGGAAGCTTGATCCGGTTATTGGGCGTGACACGGAAATTCGGAATGTAATTCGAATTTTGTCGCGAAAAACGAAAAATAATCCGGTATTAATTGGAGAACCTGGTGTCGGGAAAACGGCGATTGTGGAAGGGCTTGCGCAGCGAATTGTACGTAAAGACGTCCCAGAAGGCTTAAAAGATAAAACAATTATTTCGCTTGATCTTGGGGCACTCATTGCTGGCGCGAAATATCGCGGGGAATTTGAGGAGCGTCTGAAGGCTGTTCTTCAAGAAGTGAAAGAATCAGAAGGGCAAATACTGCTTTTCATCGATGAAATTCATACAATCGTTGGGGCCGGCAAGACGGATGGCGCAATGGATGCTGGGAACATGTTAAAGCCGATGCTTGCTCGCGGAGAGCTCCACTGTATTGGCGCGACAACGCTCGATGAATACCGGCAATACATCGAAAAAGATGCTGCACTAGAGCGCCGTTTTCAAAAAGTATTAGTCCCTGAGCCAACTGTTGAGGATACGGTTTCTATTTTACGGGGATTAAAGGAGCGATTTGAAATCCACCACGGGGTTAACATTCATGATAACGCGCTTGTAGCAGCCGCAACACTTTCGAACCGCTACATTACTGACCGCTTCTTGCCGGATAAGGCGATTGACCTGATTGACGAGGCGTGTGCGACAATTCGTGTGGAAATTGACTCGATGCCAAGCGAGCTTGATGAAGTGACACGTAAAGTTATGCAACTCGAAATTGAAGAGGCAGCATTGAAAGAAGAAAAAGATCCAGCAAGCTTAAGGCGTCTCGAGATGCTACAAAAAGAATTAGCGGATTATAAAGAAGAAGCAAATAAAATGAAATCGAAATGGGAATCTGAAAAGAGTGAAATTGGTAAGATTCGCGAAGTGCGTGAGCAAATTGATGAAGCAAGGCATGCGCTTACAGATGCTGAAAATAATTATGATTTAGCGAAAGCGGCTGAACTGCGCCACGGAAAGATTCCAGAATTTGAAAAAGAGTTAGCAAAACTTGAAGCGGAAAATCATGCGAAGGCGCAAAATGAGGACCGTTTATTGCAAGAAGAAGTGACTGAAAATGAAATCGCTGAAATTATTGGGCGCTGGACGGGTATTCCGGTGACAAAACTTGTTGAAGGCGAACGAGAAAAGCTATTAAAGCTCGCGGATGCACTTCATGAAAAGGTAATTGGACAAGACAATGCTGTCGATTTAGTCAGCGATGCGGTGTTACGTGCGCGTGCTGGAATTAAAGACCCAAATCGTCCGATTGGTTCGTTTATTTTCTTAGGACCGACTGGTGTAGGGAAGACCGAACTTGCAAAGGCTTTGGCTTACAACATGTTTGACTCAGAAGATCATATGATTCGCATTGATATGTCGGAATATATGGAGAAACATGCGGTTTCAAGGCTCGTCGGGGCACCTCCTGGTTATGTTGGCTATGAGGAAGGTGGGCAACTGACAGAAGCTGTGCGGCGCAATCCGTATTCAATTGTGCTACTTGATGAAATCGAAAAGGCGCATCCAGATGTGTTTAATATTTTGCTGCAAGTATTAGATGACGGTCGCATCACAGATTCGCAAGGAAGACTTGTAGACTTTAAAAACACAGTTATTATTATGACGAGTAATATTGGTTCGACCATGTTACTTGAACGCACAGAAAATAATGAAATTTCTGCTGAGCTAGAGCAAGATGTACAAAAAGTGCTACAAGCATCATTTAAGCCAGAATTTTTAAATCGTGTAGATGATATTGTTTTATTTAAACCACTTACACTTGAAAATGTATCGGGTATTGTGGAAAAATTAGTTGCCGAACTGCAAGTGCGACTTCAAACGCAAGAAATTCACATTTCGATGACAGATGAAGCTAAACAATTTGTTGCTAAGGAAGCCTATGATCCAGTTTATGGCGCACGACCATTAAAACGCTATTTAGTTCGCCATGTGGAAACGCCTCTTGCACGCGAAATTGTTTCTGGTGCTGTAATGCCTCACTCGACTGTTGAAATTGGTCTTGAAAACGGGGAATTCACATTCAATGTGTAAACAAAGGAGCGATTTTCGCTCTTTTGTTTAATTTTCATCAATGAAAAACGAGGAGTCGACTAGCTAAAAGGAGTGAGATGACTGCTTTTAAGGTTTATTTCTACTTAAAAAGGGAAAAATTTGATGTTAAGGTATATAGTAGGAGTAGAGAGGATGATAGAGTATGAAATTAGTTTTAATTCGTCATGGTCAAAGTGAATGGAATAAACTGAATTTATTTACTGGTTGGCACGATGTGGACCTATCAGAAGAAGGTGTTTTGGAAGCAAAAACGGCTGGAAAACGCATTAAAGAAGCTGGCTTAGAATTTGATGTTGCTTTTACTTCCGTTTTAACGCGCGCGATTAAAACGCTTAATTTTGCGCTAGAAGAATCGAATCAAATGTGGGTGCCCGTACATAAATCTTGGCGTTTAAACGAACGGCATTACGGGGCTTTGCAAGGGCTGAATAAACAAGAAACAGCTGATAAATATGGTGCGGACCAGGTGCAAAAATGGCGCCGAAGCTATGATACATTGCCACCACTTTTAGATGAAAACGATGAAAGACAAGCGAAAAATGATCGCCGCTATCAACTTCTTGATACACATGCAATTCCTTCTGGGGAAAATTTGAAGGTTACACTTGAACGGGTAATCCCGTATTGGATGGACACGATTGCACCGGAAATTAAATCAGGAAATCGCGTTGTGATTGCTGCTCACGGAAATAGTTTGCGCGCGCTCGTAAAATTTCTAGAAGGTATTAGTGATGATGATATTATGGAACTAGAAATCCCAACAGGCGTTCCGCTTGTTTATGAACTTGATAGTGAGCTTAAGCCGCTAAACAAATATTATCTCGACAAATAAAAAGAAGCGTCCCAGGCGGGGCGCTTCTTTTTATTTGATATCGTAAATTTCACTATCTTTCGGCATGAGAAGTGGAATGACAAGTACAAAAAATGAAATTCCAACTGTCAAAATAAGTCCTCTTGTGAAATCGAATGGCACATAAAGCATGGAAGAAAGTACAAATTCAGCCATCATCGAAAGGAAAAATACCCAAATGATTGTTACGATATAACGCATAGCGGACACCTCGATTCACATTATTACTTGATTAATTTTAGCATAAAGAAAGAAACTATTCCAGTTTTAGCAAAGTTATAAAGAAAAAAGTGTCATTATATTGTCACATTTTACTGAAAAACAGTTTAAAGCAGATAATAGCAATGTTTCTATTTATGTGTATGAATGATGCAATAAAACTGTTATATTTTTCACATCTATTTATCATAAAGTGCTGTTAAACTAAATTTTGCAATTAAGATTTATAGCAAGACAACTTTAAAGAATAGGATGTGCAATAAAGAAAAATGAAAAAAATGAAACATGCTGTTATAGCGTCAGTTATTGCTACCTCTGCTTTACTGCCGTTTGCTACTGTGCAAGCGGAGGCTGCTGATAAATCGGGTGTAACAGCTTCACTTCAAGGTATGACCGTGTCACAACAACAATTTGTTCAAGATATAGCGCCAAAAGCGCAAGAAATGCAAAAAAAATATGGCGTTTTATCAAGTGTGACGATTGCTCAAGCTATCGTAGAATCTAATTGGGGAAACAGTGGACTGTCTACTCAAGCAAATAATTTATTTGGCATTAAAGGATCCTATAATGGGGATTCTATCACCATGCAAACCACAGAATATGTTGGAAATGACCCGTATAAAACAGATGCAGCATTTCGCGCTTACCCTGACCGCGCGGCTTCTGTTGAAGATCATACGATGTTATTTGTAAATGGAATTAGTAGTGATTCAACTTTATATCATGATGTATTAAATGAAACGGATTATAAAGAGGCCTCAAAAGCCATTCAAGAAGCAGGATATGCAACAGATCCAAACTATGCGGATGTTTTAATCCAAACGATTGAACGTTATCATTTAACCGCTTATGATGATATTTATGACACAATTCAAAAATCGGAATATATGCTTGCTTACGGAAAAATGGAAGATCCGAAACATGCCGCAATATGGACCTCTCCGTACGGGACAAAAGGGTCTCAAAAAGTAGCAGATGCTTCCGCTTATAAAGATAAAAGTTTACGTATTGGAAAGAAAGTAACAACCGAAAGCGGAGATTGGTACGAAGTTTTTGAAAATGGAAAACGCCTTGGCTATGTTGATACAGATGTAGTAGAAGTTTTCTATACACCAAAAAATGAAGTGAAAAAAGAAATGAAAAAATATATCGTTGAAAACGATCAAAAAATTTATGCGTATCCAGTTGAAGATAGCTCCAAGGTAAAAGGTAACCTTAATGATTTAAAAGGTAAAAAAGTTACCATCGATAAACGTGCTGATGTCAACAATGAATATTGGTATCGCATCACTGATGAAGACGGCAAGCCAGTCGGTTGGTCAAAAGCACCTGGTTTTTCGGACAACAATCCTAATAAATAATGAACAAAAAAATCGCCTCGCGCGATTTTTTTGTCTATATATTAATAAAGCAAAGAAAACAGATAACACTGACCAACGCTTATAGAGCGATTTCGAAATAGATAAGCTACCTAAAAAGAAGGGTGAAAAAACGCTCTTTTTTATCATGTCCATTTTTCCAAAAAATTTACAAAATCTACATGGACGGTAAAATAGTAGTATGTTATATTATAATTG